>DJBQ01000141.1:16932-17100 GCA_002430125.1 Rhodobacterales bacterium UBA5972 | reverse complement strand
CGAAGTTGACGCAGACGGGATTGTGCTACGGCAGTCAAACGCCCCTGCACCCGAAGCCGAATCCGAAGCCCTGAACGTGGCCGCAGAAGTCGCCGCCGCTCCGGTTGTCGCTGAAATGGCAGAAACCACCTTGTTCCGGTCGCGCCGCCACATACCTGTTGATGAAGC
>DJBQ01000141.1:0-16700 GCA_002430125.1 Rhodobacterales bacterium UBA5972 | reverse complement strand
CCACAATGTCGAACAGGCCGAATCCGGTGTCGAGATTTCCAGTGCGGCAGACGAACAAGACGAAGACGCTGTTGACCTTTTGGCAGAAGACGCCGGTGAGACGCTGATTCTGCAAAGCAACGAGTTGCTGGATGCGGCTGATGACGACGCCAACATCTTTGACGTAGCGCAGGAATCTGACGCAGAACTGGCTGAAACAGAGGCCGCAGAAGTCGAAGCTGAAATCGAAATGACAGCCGAAGATGAAGTTGAAGCTGACCACGAGGTTGAGGCCGAAGTTGAAGCAACAGCCGAAGTAGTGGCCGAGGCGGAAGCTGAAATCGAGGTTGCGGCATTTGTCGAGCCTGCAGCAGACAGCCAAACCGCGCCAAATGGATGGTTTCAGATCGGTACCGATATTGAAGCCGCCTTTGAAGTCGAAGACGTGATTGAAGCAGTTGCAGCTGACTTGCCAGACGCCGAAGCTGAAACTGAACTCGAAGCCTTTGAGGATGCAGAAGTCGTGGCCGAAGCTGAAGAAGAAGCCCGGGTCGCCGATATGGCCCCTTCCGAAGCAGTCTACACGTCGATGCTGACTGCCGAACAAGAAGCGGAACTTTCCCGTGACCTGGAAGAGGCAATGGCAGACAATGCCGAAGAAGTCGCGATAGTTTCGGTCGACGAAGAGGCCGCCAAACGCCGCGAAGACCGCCGACTCAGAGTTGCAGCTTTGCGCAGCCGTGACGATTTGGCCGGCGAAGAAAGGGCAATGGATCGTCTTTTGGTCAACACCCAAACCCAGATGGACAAGCCGGACCTGATGCGTCGCATCAATGCGCTTGATCAGCTGAAAGCGGCTGTTGCAGCAACCGAAGCCGACCAGAAGGTCAAGGAAATGGCCGCTGCGCGTGGTGAAGAACCGCAAGAAGAAGAGGCAACTGATCTTGACGCGTATCGCGAAGATCTGCGCCGTGCGCAAAGCCGGGCTCACACGCCTTTGCGGTCAGGTGCTGCAAGTCTGCGTGCGACTCCGGCACCGTTGATCCTTGTGTCGGAACAACGTATCGCCGAGCCGTCCACATCGCTTGATCAGCACCGCATTGCGCCACAGCGTGAAGTCGCAGAAAGCCACGGCAATCTGGCGCTTAAGCGGGAACTCCGCCCACAGCTTCAGAATCACGACGACTTTGATCTGAACGACGGCGAAATTCGCGGCATCCCTTCTGACGCCTTCAGCGAGGCAACTACGTTCGCTGATTTCGCCGAACGGGTTGGTGCAGTTGATATGGTCGATCTGCTGGAAGCCTCGGCTGCTTACGCCTCAATCGTTGATGGCATGCCCCGGTTCAGCCGCGCTCAAGTGATGTCAAAGATCGCCAAAATCACTCCCGGCGACGCGTTCTCTAAAGAGGTCGGTCTGCGGGCATTTGGCAAATTGCTGCGCGAAGGCAAAATCTTGCGGGTTCAGGATGGCCAGTTCGCCATCTCGAAATCCTCGCGCTTTTCGGTCGCCGCACGGTTTGACGACTGATCTGACTTGAAATGCTAAAAGACGGGGCCGGGAAACTGGCCCCTTTTTTCTTTGCGGGCGACAATAAAGTCAGTCGCTGCAGCCAATCGCATAGGCCGGTCGAACGGCGGAATATGCGCACTGGGCAGAACCTGGACATCTGCCGCAATGCCTGCGGATTTCACTCGGATCACGCATTTGGCCGAAGAATGTGTTGAACCTGCCTAGCGCCCCAAGGCCATGTTTAACCGCGCGACAATCAGCTTTGTAAACAGCCGCAACGGAAAGCGGCGATAGCTTGGCGCATCTTGTTTTATTTGAGTATCCGCCTGCCTAAAACGCGTGTTCGTTCGCATTTCAACCGGAGGCAAATCGACCTCCGAAAAACGCCGGCGATATGCCGAAACCCAATGGCCGCGTTTGTACTTCAAATACATACCGGAATTGCAACAGGTCGCCACATAACGTTGCGTAGGAGACTGATCTTTGAGCTTAAATCCTTTAACAAGCGCCTCTCCGGATATGCACCTGAACCGGCCATCTCGGTACGTCAGGTACGAAGCACCTCCGTCGTCGTCCAAAACCCGCGATGCCGCGGGTGAATCCTCGATCATCTTTCCACCCGCCTGACAGTCGTCACAATAACAAACAGCCGACAGGATTGGGGCATCAATCGCTTCAAATTGGACCCGGCCACATGTGCAACTGGAAATCCGAATAGTTTTGGACATGTTCCCTCCCTCGGTCAGAGTTATTTCATTGGCATTTCCTGACACCTTTTCCAGCCGGCGTTCGCATTCGTCTGGCGCCACCCCTTTTACACCATTGGCTGGCGCCGTTTCGAAATAACAACGAGCATCAGGATCGTGGCGAGATACGGCAAGCTGGACAGCAGTTGAGACGGTAACGCGACACCCATGGCCTGTACGATAAGTTCACCGATAGAAAGCAAGCCAAACAGGATTGCGCCAAAGGCGACCCGACCGGTTTGCCAGGTTCCAAAGACTACCAAAGCCAGCGCGATCCAGCCGCGGCCTGCGATCATGCCATCCGCCCAAAGCGGCGTGTAAACCGTGGAAGCATAGGCCCCGGCCAGGCCGCACATTCCGCCGCCAAAGGCGATGGCGGCACAGCGGATTGCGCCAACCGGATAGCCTATTGATCGCGCCGCTTCGCTGTTTTCGCCAACAGCTGTGATGATCAGGCCAAGCTTTGTCTTGTTCAGCACATACCAAAGCGATGCCGTCCCGATGACCGTGATCCAGACGACAACATCCTGCGTGAAAAACGTTGGACCGATGACCGGAATTTCGGACAGCACAGGCAACCGATAATCCGGCAGCCCCTTGATTGTGTGGCTTTCGTAAGACTTCCCGAAAAGGGCCGACAGGCCAAGGCCGAGCACACCAATCGCAAGGCCTGCGGCGACCTCGTTGGCTTTGATTACAAGGACCAGACCGGCAAAGACCATCGCAAAAGCTGCACCAGCAATCGCCGCCGCCAGAAACCCGATCAGATGTGATCCGCTGTGATAAACGCAGATAAAGGCAATCACTGCACCTAGGGCCATCATGCCTTCCAGCCCCAGATTAAGACCACCGGTGCGCTCCACCACCAATTCGCCTAGGGCAGCCAGCAACAGCGGCATTGCCGCCGCCAGGGTCCCTGCCAAAAGGAATTCAACCACGCTCATTTGGTGCCCTTTGAGTGGGGTTTCGAAATGGAAATTCGATAGCGGATTGAGGTGAAGGTCAGCAAATAAAAGACCAGCAGAAATCCCTGAAACACCTCAACCGCAGCAACGGGCAAGCCCGCCGTAACGGTCGCACTGTCGCCACCTATGTAAATAACCGAAATCAGGAAACTTGACACGATAATTCCGATCGGGTTCAACCCGCCCATATAGGCCACGATAATGGCGGCATAGCCATACCCGGACGAGATTGACCTTTGAAGTTGCCCCATAGGACCGGCCACCTCGCTGGCGCCGGCGATTCCGGCAGCCAGCCCGCCAAGCGCCAAGCTAAGCCAGATCATGCGCGGGGCGTTAAACCCAGCATAAAGTGCGGCACGCGGTGCAAGGCCGGCCGTGCGCAGTTGATAGCCGCGAAAATGATGCTGCATCATCAGATAGGCAAATCCGCTGGCGACCAATGCAAACACGAGGGAAATGTTGGTGCGAGTTCCTGGGAACAGCAAAGGCAGAATTGCATTGTCGGGAAACATCACGGATTGCGGAAAATTGAAACCATGCGGGTCTTTCCAGGGACCGAGCAAAAGATAGTTCAGAATTTGGGCCGCGATCAGGCTCAACATCAGCGTGACCAAAATCTCGGATGCGCCAAATCGGGTACGCAGCCCTGCAGCGATCATGGCATAAACCATGCCACCCAACGCCCCGGCAATAATCATGGCAGGCAACATCAAAGGAAAATTGCCGTCAGGATACCAGACTGGCAAAGCAGACGCACAAACCGCGCCGATGATAAATTGCCCCTCGGCACCAATATTAAAAACATTGGCTCGAAAACCAATGGCCAGCCCCTGGGCGATCATGAGCAACGGCGCCATTTTAAGCAGCACTTCGGTAAAGCTGTACCAACTCAGAAACGGTTTCAGCAAAAGCGCGTAAAGTGCTGTTCCTGCCGGTTTGCCCAATAACGCGAACAAGATCAGGCTGGCCAGACAGGCCAGAACAAGCGCCAGGATCGGCGCGGCAATCATGGCAAGGCGCGATGCGGTGTCGCGCCTAACAAGCCTTAGTTTCATGTTTTGGCACCGATCATATATGCCCCAATGTCCTGAGCCGTGGTGGTTGCGGCGTCCAGAGGCGCTGACAACACGCCTTTGTGCAGGACATGCAGGACGTCGCAGATTTCAAACAACTCTTCCAGTTCTTCCGAGATGACCAGCAACGCGGCACCCTCGTCGCGCATGTCCAGAAGTCGGCGGCGAATGGCAGTGGCAGCCCCAATATCAACGCCCCATGTGGGCTGCGAAACCAGCATGACCTTTGGGTCAAGCATGATTTCGCGTCCAAGAATGAACTTTTGCAGGTTGCCGCCTGACATTGACCCTGCTTCGGCATCGGGTCCTGGTGTGCGGACGTCGAATTCTTTAATGCATTCTTTGGTGAAGGTGCGTTCGACCTGGCGTCGAATAAACCCGCCCCGCAACATGCCAAGGCGATGCGCGGTCAGCAGGCTGTTATCGGCCAAAGACATCTCGGGCACAGCGCCACGGCCAAGCCTTTCTTCAGGAACAAATGCAAAGCCCAGACTGCGCCTTTGCGCCGGATCCAATATGCCTGCCTGTTGCCCCATGATCGTGATCATATCGCGCTGTTTGCACCGGGTTTCGCCCGAGATCAACGCGGCAAGTTCCTGCTGTCCGTTTCCAGAAATTCCTGCGATTCCAATAATTTGTCCGCTACGCAGCTCCATGTTGACGGCGCGCAGCGTGGTGCCGAACCGGCTGATCGCCGGGTGGTTAAGGCCATTCAGCGACAGGCGCACCTCGTTTGAGGGCGTGGCTTTTGTCACTGCAAGTTTAGGCATCTCGCGCCCAATCATCAGCGTGGCTAAATGGCTGGCGGAATGACCGCGCGGATCTACCCGGCCGGTGACTTCACCACCACGCAAGACCGTCGCCTCATCGCAAAGTTCGCGGATTTCATCAAGTTTATGAGAAATGAACAGGATCGCCATGCCCTGTGCCTGAAGGCTGCGCAGGGTTGCAAAAAGCAGGCGCACGCTTTGCGGAGGCAGAACCGAGGTCGGCTCGTCAAGGATCAACAGTTTCGGCTGTAGCAGCAGACACCGGATGATTTCCACGCGCTGCCGTTCACCAACCGACAAACGGTGAACCATCGCGTCAGGATCAACCGTCAGGCCGAATTGTTCGCCCAACTCCATGATCTTCTTCGCGAGTTCTGCCAGCTTTCCCGGCACCATCAGAGATACATTTTGCACGACGCTAAGCGTTTCAAACAGCGAGAAGTGCTGGAAAACCATCCCGATACCCAGTGCTTGGGCATCTGACGGTCGTGCCATATGGACACGTTTGCCGTTCCACAGGATATGGCCGCCATCCGGCTGCTCGACCCCATAAATCATTTTCATCAGGGTGGATTTACCCGCCCCGTTCTCACCCAATACGGCATGGATCGACCCGGATTTCACCTCCAGGTCGATCGCAATATTTGCCTGCACCGCACCATAGCTCTTGGACACCCCGGAAAGGCGCAAAAGCGTCGGCGCGGCGTTCGTCATGACGGCAGAGGCGTGGTAACGCCGGCAACATGCCAATCCATGCTGATGATCTCGGAATCGGTCATCGACACACCATCGGCCACACGTTCGGCACTGGCCTGATCCTTCAGTGGACCCTTGAAGACCACGAAAGACCCACTGCTGATTTCAGTCTGCCGCGCCTTGATTAGGGCCATCATGTCGGCGGGAATATCCGCATTCCAGTCGGCGACATAGACAACATCATCCTCCATCCCCAGCCAGAAATTCTTGCCCTCGAATGTCCCGGCCAGATGTTCGTCGACAAGACGTTTGAAATGCGGACCCCAATCGGTACCGACCACACCGAGGTATTTGGAAGGTGCATATTTCGCCATTGATGAATTAAGGTTGTAAGCATAAACACCCGCCTCTTCGGCCACCGCAATCACCGACGGCGTGTCCTGCGCGTTGGAGAAGATCACGTCGACGCCTTGCGAAATCAATGCCTTGGCGGCGTCTTGTTCGGATGCCGGGTCGAACCACGAATTCACCCAGACCACGCTCATTTCGATTTCCGGGTTGACGGAACGGGCGCCAAGCATGAAAGCATTTATCGATGTGATCAGTTCGGGGATCGCAAATGCAGCCACACAGCCCAGTTTCTTGGACTTGGTCAGCGATGCAGCGGCCATACCCATCAGATATGTGCCTTGCCAGTATTTTGCGGTGAACGGTGAAAAGTTCGGCTCGGTCAAATATCCGGAGGCGTGAATGACCGAGACATCCGGGTTGCGTTTTGCGATTTGGATGCCGCCGTTCTGATAGCCAAACGAGCCGAGCAAAAGCACTTTGTTGCCGTCTGCGACCAGCCCGTTGGCGATACGATCCGCGTCGGGGCCTTCGGCAATGTTTTCCAGTACGGTTACTTGCAGCATATCACCATAAGCCTTTTTCACGGTGTCCACACCCGCCAGCAAAGTATGCGACCAGCCGACATCCGCCGCGGGCGAGGGCAGGACAACCCCAATCTTCAAGGGCTCGCTGGCCATGGCGCGCATGGGCAGCATTATTGCGGTGCTTGCAGCAAGCGTGCCCTTCAGAAAAGTCCGGCGTTCCAGTTTTTGTGACATTACAATCCCCCTTGGGTTTGAGTTGGTAAAATAGTGTGAAGTGATTCCTCGGCCGCGTGAAACAGTGCTGCTTCATCGAGGTGCGGAAAAGCGCCATTGGCCCAGACGACGCGACCGTTGATCATTGTCAGATCTACCACTGATCCGATTCCGACCTTTGCAATTAAGCTGATCGGATCATGCCGTGTGCCTACGTAATCAAGTTTGCGGGTATCAATGGCAAAAAGGTCGGCAGCCATTCCCGGCCGCAATGCGCCAATGTCCGGTCGACCCAGCAAAGACGCCCCGCCTTCGGTTGCGTAAGACAAAAAGCGCGCGGGCGTTGGCACCGCATCCTGACGTCCGGATGCGGCAAGGCACTGCAGCATGTAAGCGGAATGCACACAATGCATCAGGTTAGAATTATCGTTGGACGCCGCCCCGTCAACGCCCAAACCAACGCGCAGGCCCAGGGCCTCCATCGCCGGAATATCCGTCACTTCGGCCCCCACCAGATAAACCGGCTCGGGACAATGCGACAGACCGGTGCCGCTTGCCGCCATTTTTTGCAGCTCGGCGCGGGTCAGTTCCCAGCCATGGGCATAGAATGTATCGGGCCCAGCAAAGCCGATGTCTTCGCAATACTCGACCGTGCGTTTGCCGTGGACCTGTGCAATCACCGGGCTTTCGCCTTCGCCCACATGGCTGTGCAGGAACACGCCCTTGTCGCGGGCCAGTCTGACAGATTCGACAAAAGTTTCCCTGTAGCAATTCACCGGCTGGCACGGCGCCACCACGACCTGCCGCATCGAAAACGCCGAGGCATCGTGATATGCATCGATCACCCTTTCGCAATCACTGATGAATTCATCGGTCGTTTCAAGCATTTCATCGGGAATGGTGCTGCCTTCAGACTTGGGCAAAGTGTTGCCCCCCCTGCCTGCATGAAAACGCATTCCAAGCAGCTCGGCTGCCTCGAACTGACGGTCAATGATCCGGGTCCCTGCATGGCGGGGAAAGCAATACTGATGGTCAAAGGCGGTGGTGCAGCCGTGCTTGATCAGTTCGGCCATTGCCACGACCGAGCTGTGATAAAAGCAATCCTCGTTCAGGCGAGAAAATATCGGGTAAATGCGGTCAAGCCACTCGATCACGGAATACCGGGTCCAGTCGAGCTCGGCTCGGTTGCGCACAAAGCATTGGAAAAAATGGTGATGCGTGTTGACCAGACCCGGATAGATAAACATGCCCGCTGCGTTGATAACTGTGCAATGCTCCGGGGCCTGTCGCGACAGGTCCGGGCCGATCGCTTTGATTGCGCCGCCCTCGATCAATATATCTTGGCCCCACAACACCGGATCGGACGCCGAGGTTACAATCGCCTCGCATGATCTGAAGAGTGTGGCTGTCATTCGGGCCTCGCTGGAGCGGGGGAAAGTTCATGCAAGCGGTGAATGCCTGGCATTTCGATAAATCCCGGCAGTGACCGTATCGCGCGCATCCAAAGGCGGATTGACGGATAGGGATCAAGGCTGACGCCCCCGTCTTCGGCCAGCGCCGCATTCGGAAAACAGGCGATATCCGCAATGGTCGGCGCGGCGCCGGTCAGAAAAGTCATGCCGTCGAAGCGCTGCTCGGTCAGCCATTCCTCCAGCTGGCGCAGTTGGGCGACGCCATCGCAGCGCACCTGATCAATATCTGCATCGAACATCAAAACGTCATGCAATCTTGCCATGCCAAGGCTGGCGTTCAGGCGGCTTGCAAAATCCAGCCATTTTTCGGTTTGCGCGGGATTGTCACCCAACCACCCGGCATTTTTCGGGGTAACCAAGTGGCGCAGCATATCGGCGCTTTGCACCAAAATGACATCCCCGTCGACAAGTACAGGCAAAGTTCCCGCCGCGTTGAGGCGCAACATTTCAGGGGATTTGTGTTGTTTTTCGGGATGAAAATTCACAGCTTTCAATGTGATCGGAATATCCAGTAGTGCCGCCATCAACCGGACTTTGTAGCAACTTGCGCTGAGGACATAGTCGTAAAGGATCATGCCGCCACCACCTGCGCCCCATAGGTAAAACCGATTCTTTTCAACCATCGCCGATAGGCCACTGATGTCAGATCGGCCTGGGTTGGCGCCTCCATCCCTGGATCAAGCGGCAATTTTCGTGGGATCTGGCTTTCCAGAATGGAGCGATCCTGCATAAAAATCATCTGCTGAAAGCTGACAAGTTCGGCCAACGGAGATGTATCGTCATAAAGCGCCATCCATGGCCAGACGTCGCACAGCTCTTCGGTCAGGGGCTGCACGAACAGCGTGATGATATCCCATTCTCCGGGGCGCGGCGGGCAGGTCTTGTAAAGTACGGCACTGGTAGGCGCCGCGACGCGGTACATGTATTCGGTGGTGATTCCGCCAGCAGCGGATCGGGCGGCCTGTGGCTGGAAGAATTTCACCTTCGTGGCCCAAACCTCATCTACCTCTTCGCGTATCTGGACTTCATAGCGCGACACTTCGGTATAGGGTTCAGCCCCAAGGATATCGGTATGCACAAAAGGGAAATGCGCAATATCCAGAAAGTTTTCTACGGCCCGCAAGGGCGAGCATTTCACCCTGACAGCGCCACAATCCACCAGCCGCCGACCCGGGGCTTCGGCCTCAGGGATGGAAAACAGATCGCGGTTGGGCTGACCGGGGCTGGTCCACAGATGACCATATCGCGCGATTGCGGGTAGTGTTTTTCCGTGCACATCACGCACCCAAAACTGTTCACCTTCACGCCCTATGGTTATTTCCTGCCCTAAAAGACGGGTGTCGCGTGGGCTGCTGATCCCCGAACACATCGCGACGGGATACCAGTGGTCGGCAATTCCGGCTGTCATGCGAGGTCCAGTTCGATGCTGCGGCGTTGCGATTCAAGCCAACGTGACACTTCTTTGCGATCTGCCGACACGGATGCCAAAGCATGCGCTGTGCAATGGGTCGCATCAATGGGCTGCAATGCCAGTGCGATGTCATTGGTACCGCCGACACACACGACACCTGTATCCGCGCCGGAAAAATATTCCATGACTTTCTCAGCTGAGGCCTTGATCGCCAATGACCGCACTGCGGCCTGCCCCGGAAACGATCGGCAAACCTGCGTTGTCGTCTGCAATGCAACCCAAATAACCCCAGAATATTCGGCACAGGCATAGGTGGTTGCGCAAATTGTTTTGGGCGGGACAAGGTTCGGGTGCGCCGGAATTTGGGTGCATCCACCGTCATTTCCGTATTGCCAGCCGTGATAGATACAGGCCAGCGTTTCGCCACGCACAAATCCGCGTGACAGGCGCATTCCACGATGCGGGCAACGGTCACCCCAAACGTGAGTCTGACCGGATGCAGCCCGCCAAATTGCGAGGTCTTGACCGTCAACCCGAGCCGGCATAGCCATGCTCGGCAACAAATCAGCGCTTAATCCAACAGGTATCCAACCCAAGAAACACTCCACCCCGAACCCCAATTCGAAGAAGACTGGTATTTTTCTCTGAAGACGTCAAGGATCAATGCTCCCGCGGCATCCGGGCCAAATAGATTGTCAAGAAATGACCGAAAATACGCTTGAGTGGTTCATTATCAGGCAGCAACATTGACACCCCATTTGACCAAGCCGCCTGACCGGCGAAAACCCAACCGGCCCGAAGATGCGCGAAATCAATTTCCACCACTTTCAAGGCACTACCGTGAAAACGACCCTGTCTATCAGAACGGTTGCCGGGCCAAGACTGCATCCCACGGCAAGCGCTGTTAACATTTCATCCGGCCCCGTTGCCTGCACTTTCAAGCAATCGTTCTGGTATGTTGTGGTAACTGTGTGAAGACCAAGCTTGTGTGAATGGCGCGATATCCACGAAGGGAAGTCCGTGGCAGTTACGTCTCCAAAAATCAGGATTTCTGCTGTGACGTCCTTGTCTTCTGGTGCAGGTATCATTGGTCTTGTCACGCTTCCATTCCAGTTTCTCAACTCATTTAGACAGCCTTTCGTTCGAAGGCCAAGAGACTTTTACCACCTAACGACGAGTGCCACCGTCGTGAATGATAGAACCCATTAAAATACTGGAAGATCGCACCTTCTGCTTGGCGTCTGGTTTTCCATCGGTTGCGCCAGATCAGCTCTGCATTGCGTTGCACGGCAAGCTATTGCCTTTGCCGCTTATCCGCCGATTTTGGGTCTGGTCTTGGGACACTCTACCGAAAGAGTGGAGGCGCCTATAATCTCTGGCATTTTGGTGCTCATTGTTTTGGCGATGCGGGCAATACCCGAAGTTTCTATGCCAGTTGGGAGGGCAAGTAGTCGGTCGTGACTGCCTACAATACTTGTTTGACCGACGGGCAAATGCAGTCCCTGGACGCGCAAATGGTGAATAGTGTCCTTAAGTAGAAAAAGGGTGCTCACTATCCTTTTGTGCAATCTGACAGCGTTGCGGAACAACTTCTGCTGCGACTTGTTGGCTGAGGTCGGCAACTTGGGCCCAAAGCCGCCATCCGGCACACATGCTCAAGAAATAAAATCGCAGACAGGTCCAGCTTCCCCGCCCCGTCGCCTGCCTGCCTTGCGAATACACCGGATAACCAGCATCGATCAGGCGTCCGGGTCTGCCTGTCCGATGCCTTTGAACACGGCTTTCAGGGGCAAGACCCAGACGATCCCCAAAACGACATAGATCGCCAGTTCAAGCAAAAACGGCGGGCGGTCAAACAGCGCTACGACGTTCAGTGCCACGACGATATAGATCGGCAGGCCCACCAGCAGGATCACGACCGACAAGCGGCGGCGGGCTTTGTAAGACAGGGCCATCAGTCGGCAAACGGGTCGGTGACAAGGATGGTATCCTCGCGCTCGGGACTTGTGGACAGCAGGGCAACCGGGCAATCAATCAGTTCTTCCACCCGACGCACATATTTTATCGCTTCGGCTGGCAGATCGGCCCACGAGCGCGCGCCTTCGGTCGATTGCGACCAACCCGGCAGGGTTTCATAAACCGGCGTGCAGCGCGCCTGTTGGTCGGCAGCAATTGGCAGATAATCCAGCCGCTGCCCGTCAAGTTCGTAGGCCACGCAGATTTTCAGCTCTTCAAAGCCGTCGAGCACGTCAAGCTTGGTAAAGGCAATGCCGTTCACACCGGATGTAGCGCAAGTCTGGCGCACCAGAACCGCGTCAAACCAACCGCAACGCCGCTTGCGCCCGGTCACTGTGCCGAACTCATGGCCGCGCTCGCCCAGCCTTTGGCCATCAGCGTCATGCAATTCTGCGGTGAACGGCCCCTCGCCGACCCGTGTTGTGTAAGCCTTCACAATGCCAAGCACGAAATCAATCGCCCCCGGACCCATGCCGGTGCCGGTCGCGGCTTGACCCGCGATGACATTTGACGAGGTGACAAACGGATACGTGCCGAAATCAATATCCAGCAAAGCCCCTTGCGCGCCTTCAAACAGGATGCGCTTGCCGGCCTTGCGCTTGTCGTTCAGGACTTTCCAAACCGGTGCGGCATAGGGCAGAATCTGCGGCGCAATCTCGTTTAATGCGGCGAGCAATGCTGCGCGATCCACTTCGGGCAAGCCCAGACCGCGCCGCAACGCATCGTGATGCACAAGCAGGCGATCAATCCGCAGTTCCAGCGTTGCCGGATCAGCCAGATCGGCCACACGGATCGCCCGACGCCCAACCTTGTCTTCATAAGCCGGGCCAATGCCGCGCCCTGTCGTGCCGATTTTGGCCACGGCGTTCTGGTTTTCCCGCGCGCGGTCCAATTCGCCGTGCACCGGAAGGATCAGCGGAGCATTTTCCGCGATCATCAGGTTTTCAGGCGTGATTTCAACGCCCCGGTCACGCAACGTGGCAATCTCGCTGACCAGATGCCACGGGTCCAGAACCACGCCATTGCCGATCACACTTAACTTACCGCCGCGCACGATGCCGGATGGCAGCAACGACAGTTTGTAAACCTCGCCGTCGATAACCAGCGTATGCCCGGCATTGTGTCCGCCCTGAAACCGCGCGATCACATCGGCGCGTTCGCTGAGCCAGTCAACGATTTTGCCTTTACCTTCGTCACCCCATTGGGCACCGACCACAACAACATTGGCCATTCCGCAAGACCCTTTCGCGCAGCTGAAATTCCGCGCCTCGTATAGCCTCAGCAACACACGGGCGAAACCACAAAATCGCCGAAACACTGGACACAGCCAAGCCTATCTGACAATTAACGCTCGATTAACAAGCATACGAGTACACGCATGAACGGTTTTTTGATCCGCTGGGCGATGGCCTTTGTCCTTTTGGCCGCCACATATAACCCGACAGACTGGAACTACGTCAGTTGGACGATGGTGAATTTCAACCGTGAAACCGCAATGACGGTCCTGATGGGGCTGCTTTTGATGGCAGGTTACATCATTTATCTTCGTGCCACCTTAAGGTCGATCGGGATGATCGGCATGGGGCTGGTAAGCGCGATTGTGGCCGCAGGCGTTTGGGTGCTGATTGATCAGGGTATCATTCAGCTTGGCAATGCGACGGTCAAAGTCTGGTTTGTACTGGTCGGTCTGTCCTTTGTACTGGGCATTGGCCTGAGTTGGAGCTTTGTGCGCCGCGCCATGTCAGGGCAATATGACGTTGACGATGCGGATGACTGAAACCTTGCAACGTTCTGGCCGCATCTCTAAATAAGACCATCGACAAGGCTGGCTGCTTGTTTTAGACAACGCCAACGAAAATCCGACCCCCAAGGGACACGGCATGGAAAATATCATTCTGGTCATTCATCTGATGCTGGCGCTATGCCTGATTGGTGTAGTTTTGTTGCAGCGTTCAGAAGGTGGCGGGCTTGGTATTGGCGGCGGTGGCGGCGGTGGCTTGATGAGCGGTCGTTCAGCCGCCAGTGCATTGGCCAAACTGACCTGGATTTTTGCCATTGGCTTTCTGGCGACCTCGATCACATTGACGGTGTTGGCCGCCAAAAATGCCGCCGGGGATTCGGTGATTGAACGCCTTGGCACAACCACAGAAACGCCGGTTACACCGATTACAGTTCCGGGTCTTGACGGTAATCTTCTGCCACCCAGCACCTCGGATCAGCCAGCGACACCACCAAAAGCCACCGAATAAGCGTTTCACGACAACCGCTCGTTGCTGAATAGGTTTTTATCACAGCATCTTGGGGCGTCTTGGGTTGCCAAAGGCGTGCGAATCTAATATATCTCAAATCCCGTGATATATGGGCTTTTTGCTTGGCATTTTGCCTGTAAGGTACTGATTTAGCAGTTAAATTCACGGGGAGGTTTCCGCAACCAATGGCACGATTTGTTTTTATCACCGGCGGCGTGGTTTCTTCGCTTGGAAAAGGTTTAGCCTCGGCTGCTTTGGGGGCCCTGTTGCAGGCCCGCGGTTATTCTGTACGTCTGCGCAAACTCGACCCCTATCTCAATGTCGATCCCGGCACGATGTCGCCGTTTGAACATGGTGAAGTATTTGTCACCGATGACGGCGCGGAAACCGATCTGGATCTGGGCCATTACGAACGTTTCACCGGTGTGGCGGCGCGAAAAACCGACAGTGTGTCGTCGGGGCGAATTTATTCGACCGTTCTGGAAAAGGAACGTCGTGGCGATTATCTGGGCAAAACAATTCAGGTAATTCCGCATGTCACCAATGAAATCAAAGACTTCATCCATATCGGCGAAGACGAAGTCGATTTCATGCTCTGCGAAATCGGCGGCACTGTCGGCGATATCGAAGGCCTGCCGTTCTTTGAAGCGATCCGCCAGTTTTCCCGCGAAAAACCGCGTGGCGATTGTATTTTCATGCACCTAACATTGCTGCCGTTTCTGGCTGCCTCTGGCGAGCTCAAAACCAAACCAACGCAGCATTCGGTCAAGGAACTGCGCTCCATCGGTCTGGCACCGGATATTCTGTTGTGCCGGTCTGAACACCCAATCCCTGAAAAGGAACGCGCCAAGCTCGCGCTGTTTTGTAACGTGCGGGATGATGCGGTGATCCCCGCCCTTGATCTGAAATCGATCTACGAGGCGCCTTTGGCCTATCACAAAGTCGGTCTTGACCGGGCGGTGCTTGACGCCTTTAATATCTCGCCTGCGCCGCAACCAAAGCTCGAGAAATGGCTGGATGTGGCCGACCGGGTTTATAATCCCGACGGTGTCGTTCGCGTGGCGATCGTGGGCAAATATGTCCAACTGGAAGACGCCTATAAATCCATCGCCGAGGCGTTGACCCATGGCGGCATGCAAAACCGGGTCAAGGTCAAAGCCGAATGGATCGACAGCGAGATATTCGAGCGCGAAGACGCGGCCCCACATCTGGAAAAATTTGACGCAATCCTGGTGCCCGGCGGCTTTGGTGAACGCGGCACCGAAGGCAAGATCAAAGCCGCAGAGTTTGCCCGGACCCGCAAAGTGCCATACTTTGGCATCTGTCTGGGCATGCAAATGGCGGTGATCGAGGCGGCACGAAATCTGGCTAATGTTGACGATGCCGGATCGGAAGAGTTCGACCACGAGGCCGGAAAAAAGCGTTTCACCCCGGTGGTATACCACCTGAAAGAATGGGTCGAAGGCAACCGCACAATCCAGCGCGACGCAAGCGACGACAAAGGCGGCACCATGCGCCTTGGCGCTTATAACGCCACCCTGACGGCAAACAGCCAGGTTGCGCAAATCTACGGCACAACCACGATTTCCGAACGCCACCGCCACCGCTACGAGGTTGACTTGCGCTACCGCGAACCGCTTGAAGCCAAAGGCATGATCTTTTCCGGCATGTCTCCCGATGGCAAATTGCCCGAGATCGTCGAACTGCCTGACCACCCGTGGTATATCGGTGTGCAGTTCCACCCGGAACTCAAATCAAAACCGTTCGAACCGCACCCCCTGTTCGCCGATTTCATCCGCGCCGCCGTAGAACAATCGCGTTTGGTCTGATCCGGAACGCGACCCTTTCCGGGTCGCAATCTGAACAGCACCAAGGCCGCGCCTGTCCGACAGTCAGCCGATGGAAACTGACGCGCAACCCGTTAAACTGACCGACCAATTTGCCTTTGGCCTGGCGATGATCATGCTGAGTGCGGTGTTTTTCGGCCTCGTGCCGTTTTTCGCCCGCTCGCTGACCGAAGCAGGCATCGCCCCGCCAGCGGTTGCGTTCTTTCGCTATCTGATCTCGCCTCTGCTGTTCTTCCGCTTTCTGGTTCTGCGCGGCCCCGGCAGTTCGGCAACCTATTGGGGATTGGCGTCCGGCATCTTGCTGGGGCTTGGCTGGGTTGGCTATGTTAACGCGCTGGAACTGATGCCGGTTTCAACCGCCGGCATCCTTTACATGACCTATCCGATTTTCACCCTGCTGATCAGCTGGTTGTTTTTCGGTGACCGCCCCACCCTGCGCATGTCCATAGCATCCGGGTTGATCCTGCTGGCCGCAATTATCGCGGCGGCGCCGTCGGGCGGTGCTGAATTTCCGCTGCATTCCATATTGTTTGCGCTTCTGGCACCTTTTGCCTTTGGTATTGGCATCAACATCCTGACCCATAAACTGGTGGCCTTGCCGCCGATTTCGCGCATGGTGGCTGGGCCGTTAGGATCCGCCGTTGTGTTATTGCCATTGATGGCAACCTATCCGATCGACGCAATCATCCCCAAAGATCCTTCGGTTTGGGTGCTGTTGATCGGCATCGGTGTGATCACCGCAACCCTGCCGCAGTTCATTTATGTCGTCTTCGCTCCCAAAATCGGCGCCAGCGCAACGGGTGTCGCTGGCAGCGTGGAATTACCAACTATGTTTTTGGTCGGATACATGGCCTTTGGCGAAGACATAACTTTGG
>DJBQ01000109.1 GCA_002430125.1 Rhodobacterales bacterium UBA5972 | reverse complement strand
CCCGGCCAAAAGATCATTGATGATTGCGGCCACCGCGCCTGGTGCTACTATGCCATAGGTTTCGCCCCAACCAATCACGCCGCCCACCGTTTCCAGTCGCACCAGAACAGACCGGTCAAAAGTGGGATATACGGTCCGGTTGCCGCGCCGCACCAGATAGCCCTGCGCATTTGCCACCTCACCCGCGCGGGCACTGCCAAGATAGGGCGTCTCGCGTGGTAATGTCAGAGTGAACACCTGAACCGAGGCGACAAAGTCGGTCATTGCGTTGCCTCTGCCCGTGACAGTAGGCCAAGTTCGGCCAGATTGGCGTCGATATCAGCAATAGCCTGTGCATCCAGATCGGGCGTCGGCGCGCGCACGATGATGTTATCCATGATCCCCCGCCGCATCAGCACCAACTTGGTCAGACGCATCCGGTACATGGCCTGCAAGGTTAAAAGTGGCAAGGTGCGGACATAGATTTCACGAGCCAGCGTCTTGTCCCCGGCCCACCATGCAGCATCCAGCGCCACATGCTGATCAACCAACTCCACCGCCGGCATGAACGCGTTTGCACCACGTGCGTATTCGTCCAGCACATAGCGCGCGCCACCGCCGCCGATGACGCCCCGCAAATGCGTGGGTCGGTGAGTAAGGATGTGGCTGATCGCGGGGCCCGCTGGAAGAGTTTCTTCTTTTACATAGGTAATTTGTGCGTTTGCACGCACAACCTCAACTATGGTTTCGGGTGTAAGATCTGATCCGCGCGGTGCTGGAGCATTTTGCAGAACAATCTGCACTTCCGGTAGGGCCGCCGTCACCTCTGCCAAAAAAGCTGCAATCACTTCTGCCGTGCCACCAATCGCTTTCGGCGGCTGGATCATCAGTAGATTGATGCCCAATCCGGCGGCTACCTTGCCATGCGCTATTACCTCGGCGGCGGTAGGGGCGCTGGCCCCGGCCACTATCGCAACACGGCCTGCCACCTCCTCTGATACTACGGCCAGCAACGTACTGCGTTCTTCGGGTGACAGCGTCTCAACTTCACTGGCAAAACCGGGGAACACGACGCCCTGAACGCCCGCCGCAAGTGCAAAGTGCGTGATCAGGCGCAGCACGGTGGCATCAACCTTACCCTGCGCATCAAACGGCGTTGGAAGAACTGGTAAAACACCTGTCAAAATGCCATTCATATTAGTTGGTCCATATTGTGAGACAATGTATCATTAATTGACACTATATTGATTCTTCGATTATGACAAGAGGAACATCCCCCAACCGGCGCCAACGCGTCGCTCAGTAAAGGACTGCCCCTCCGTGACCCGCCCTGACCCCGCATACCCCGCGAACGATGATCCAACCTGTATTGTTGTGGATTGGGGAACAACGTCCTTTCGAGCCGCGCTCGTCACGCAAGATGGCAGGACCCTTGACCGAACCGAAACCCCCGAAGGCATCCAGAATATCCCGGACCGCAGCTACGAGCCGGTGCTGATGCGGGCGCTTGGCAAATGGTTCGTAGCGCATGGACCGTTGCCGGTGTTAGCTTTAGGCATGATCACCAGTAAGACCGGTTGGGTCGAGGTGCCTTATGTAACCTGCCCAGCCAGCCCCGCCGATTTGGCTGGTGGTACGATCAGCCTCGAACTGTCAAACGGAGCACCTCTAATCTTCCTGGCTGGGCTTACCGATCCTGCTCGAAAACCCTATGCCGACGTCATGCGAGGCGAGGAGACACAGATCATGGGATTTGGGTTGGATCGGGATACGGTTGTCATTCTTCCTGGCACTCATTCCAAATGGGCCCGCCTGCGCGGCGGGGCAATCGACAGCTTCCAGACCTTTGTGACCGGTGAAATTTTTGCATTGCTGACGCAACATTCTTTCATTGCAAGGTCCGCCGGGCCAGCAAGCGGCAAAACCGATTGGGGTGCTTTTCAACGTGGGTTGGATCTGACTTCTGCGGCCGATGGCACCGCAGATGCCTTTTTGTCACTGCTTTTCTCTGCCCGCACGGGGATGCTGTTCGGGCATTTGTCAGCCGGTGAGGTTCGGGATTACGTGTCGGGTTTGGTTATCGGCCATGAGTTCCGTGAAGCGCGCAGTCAGGATTGGTTCACCGCCGGCGACAGCGTTGGCATGGTCGGAAATGATGGATTAAACATGCGATACACTAAGGCCGCGCAAACCTTTGGATTGTCGGTTATTGACGGCGGTGAAAATGCGGCAGTATTGGGGGCAATAGCGCTCATAGGCGGGTTGAGTAGGGGTAAGCTCGGCCCAGCGTGAGCGTGGTGAGCAAGACCGATCCAGCAGCGGCAGGCACCCGTAGAGCCATTGTTCAGGGCCTTGCAGCGGTTGGTGCTGGCGTGGGCAACAATGCCCTTGTCCAAATGCTCAGCAGTCTTCCGACAGCGCAGATCGTCATCTTGCGCGCTGCAAGCACGATTATCTTGCTCGCGCCGCTTGTGGTGGTTCAGGGTTTGCGGATTCCCACCCGAATCGCTGTGATCCGTGGTGCGCTGGAGGCGGCAGGAACCTTGTTGCTGGTCATCGCGCTGGTCTTGTCTAGCCTGAGTTTCGTATCGACCATCATGATGATCATTCCCGTCGGTGTGATGAGCGCCGCCTCAGTTTTTATTGGGGAGCCAATCAGTTGGCGCGGTAGGGTTCTCGTTCTGCTCAGCTTTGGCGCGGCGCTACTGGCCACGGCCCCAGTATTGTCAAGCAACACGACCGGCGCCGCATCGGCGATCTGTTCGGCACTTTGCTACATTGCGCGCGATCTGCTGACACGCAAATATCCGACAATTGCGAGCAGCTTTGAAATGTCGCTGCTGGCAAGCGGGCTGACATTACTTGCGATTTTTCTGGTTTTTGACCCCGCCCGATGGCAGCCCGTCCCAATGACCCTGTGGCCCACTGTGGGCGGCATGGTTATCCTCTATGTCGTCAGCAACCTACTCATAGTTGCGGCCACCCGTCACGGACCGGCGACATTGGTGGCGTCAACGCGATACTCTGCGGTCATCTGGGCAGTGCTGTTCGATCTGGCCCTGTTTAAACACATACCGACCGCCATGACGCTTGCGGCGGCAGGGGCGATTATCCTGTGCGGGTTGGGCTTGACCTTCACGGAGCGGCGAAGCCATCCCTAGGTGCTAGGGCGGTAATGTCGCCTAGGATCTGTCAGAGGAAACTTGGTTGAAACG
>DJBQ01000119.1 GCA_002430125.1 Rhodobacterales bacterium UBA5972 | reverse complement strand
GGCCGCACCGGCACCGCGGCGTTTTTGTTGTGTTCGATCCTGAAACGGTAAAGCTGGTGCTTGACGAACTGTGCCACGAGGCCGGGGTGACTGTGATGTTCGGCGCGTTTGTTGCGGGTGCCGAACGACGCGGCGATCAGGTTGTTTCGGTCACGGTTGCTGATCACGCGGGCTTGCACAAAATAACGGCCGATGCCTTTGTGGATTGTACCGGAGAAGGGGATTTGCTTGCACTAAGCGGTGCCGAAACGCGGTATGGCAACGGCCAATACGTAAACCTGGGAACGCTTGGAACACGGTACGGTGGAATTCCGAAGGATGTCAAAGTAAGTGCTGTAGACATAGCTGTGGCCGTTGAAAAACTTGGGGCAGACCGCGTAAACGTGACCAAAGACCGAAGTGTTGTGACCCGCCTGCCTTTCTCGCACGATCTGGTCTGCTATCTTGCGTCGGCCGATTATGACCCGCGCAACACGCTGTCAATGTCAGCCGCCGAACAGTATGGCCGCCGCCAGGCATGGCTTTATCTTGACGCAATCAAGTTAATCCCTGGCTGTGAAGAGGCCTATTTGGTTTCAACTGGCCCTGAGTTCGGAACCCGCGAATCCCGGCACGTTGAAGCCAAGCGGATGTTCCTTTGGGACGACGTTCTTGAGCGCAGGCAATTTGATGATTGCATCGCACTGGGCGCCTGGGGCGCCGAATGGCACAGCCGCAAGGATTTCACCAGCACACTGGACATCCCCCCCGAGGGGGCCGCGTACCAAATTCCAATGTCGTGCCTGATCAGCAAAAACACCAGCAATCTATTTGCTGGCGGGCGACTAGCAGACGGCGACCGCTTGGGAGGGGCTGCCATTCGCGTAATGGGCACCGCCTTTGCAACCGGGCAAGCCTGCGGTGTGGCGGCTGCATTGTCAGTAAACGCCACCGACCTTTCCACAAGTGCCATCCAGAAAACGCTACGTGATCAATGTGCAATTCTGTCCTGATAGCGGCAAGGCGGGTTAACGCGACGAAGAGTGTGCGAACGATTTGGAAAAGCCACATCCGGCCCAATTCCACGATTTGAAAGCCTCGAATTGCAACGCTTTTGCAGGATCGCAGTCGCCGATCATTGGGGGCGAACTGCGTCGTCTCAAATGCAGGTCGCGACAAATTCCGGGCGGTGAATGTTCTCCAGATTGCCTCCCGGTTAATCCAACCCCGCAAAATGCAAATCAGCAAGCAGCATCAATTTTTGCGACGGGTCCGACATCGGGTAGCCGCGTTCTGGACGTGGCTGCCGGGGCTGGCGATCAGTCGATGGTTGCCGCCAAACGCGTTGGCCCCACCGGATCGGTGCTAGCCACGGATATTTCCCCGAACATTCTGGAATTCGCCGCCGAAAATGCCCGGATGCAGGGATACGCCAATTTCGAAACGCAGGTCGCCGATGGCGAGGCGCTGGATGTCCCTGCGGCCGGTTTTGATGCCGCGATTTCACGGGTCGGCCTGATCTATTTTCCCGACCAACAAAAGGCATTGGCCAGCATTCGCCGCGCCCTGCGCCCCGGTGGACGCTTTGCCGCAGTGGTTTATGCGACACCCCAGAACAACGGGTTCTTCTCGGTGCCGGTGTCGATCATTCGTGATCGCGCCAAATTGCCGCCGCCTGCCGTCGGACAGCCCGGTCCGTTCAGCCTGGGTGCCCCCGGTGTGTTGGCGGAAACGCTGGCCAAAGCCGGTTTCACCAATATCGAAGAACGGGTCATCAGCGCGCCGTTGCTTCTGCCAACTGCCGCCGACTGCGTGCGGTTCGAGCGCGAGTCATTCGGCGCCCTTCATCAGATGCTCAGCGGTCTGGACGCAGCCACTCAGGACGAGGTCTGGGGTGAAATCGCCACAGCGCTTGGCCAATACCAGACCGCCACCGGCTTTGTCGCGCCCTGCGAAATGGTGGTTGCCGCAGGCACCAACTGACACTCTCTGGACCTGAAAAGGAAGAATGATGAAACTTGCCATCGTACAATACCCCCCGGTCTATCTTGATCTTGAAAAGACTATGGACCGCGCTGTCGCAATTGTCGCAGAGGCCGCGGCCAAAGGCTGTCAGATGCTTGTCTTCCCCGAAGCTTGGATTCCCGGCTATCCGACCTTTATCTGGCGCCTGCCCCCGGGCGCGGGCATGGGCAAAACCGACGCGTTATATGCCCGCCTTCAGGCCAATTCGGTTGATCTCAGCCGTGACGGCATGGCGAGATTGCAAGAGGCCGCCAAGGACCACAGCATGGTCATCGTCGCCGGGTATCAGGAAGTTGACGGCGCGGTCAGTGGCAGTACCCTGTTCAATTCCTGCATCATCATTGATGCCGATGGCCGCATCGCCAACAATCACCGCAAACTGATGCCCACCAACCCCGAGCGCATGGTCTGGGGCTTTGGCGACGGGTCGGGCCTGAACGTGGTGGACACCGCCGTGGGTCGAGTTGGCGCATTGTTGTGCTGGGAAAACTATATGCCGTTGGCGCGCTATGCGCTTTACGCTCAGAACATCGACATCTATGTCGCGCCAACCTGGGATAGCGGCGAAACCTGGCTGGCGACGATGCAACATATCGCCCGCGAAGGCGGCTGCTGGGTTGTCGGCTGTGCCACTGCGCTGGAAGCGTCCGACATCCCCGCAGATGTACCCTATCGGGACGAGTTATTCCCGAATGCCGACGAATGGGTCAATCCCGGCGACGCCGTGGTTTACAAACCGTTCGGCGGTGTTGCGGCAGGACCGATGCATAAGAAAAAAGGGCTTTTGATCACCGAAATTGATGTTGCCGAAGCCCGGGCCTCGCGTCGCAAATTCGACGCCAACGGCCATTACGCTAGACCAGACGTGTTCCAACTGACAGTCAACCGCGCCGCAATGAAACCGGTTAATTTTGCCGACTGAACCCCGACGGGGGCCGAAACGCGGCCCTACACGCGAGCCACAATAAACGGCGTTTCTGCAACCGGATGCAAAGACATCAACAGAAACCGAATAATTGGGTGGAACCGTCCGATGACAGAATAGGTTTGACGGGCTGATCGACGTAGTTGTCGATGTCAATCAGGATTCAAAGTTGACCCCCTATCGTCGCCCAATAGTGACCCCCTTTGTGCTGAGCTGGCCAGAGCTGCGTAGCCTCCATATAACGCAGCGGAAACGGGCCTGCGTGGGTGTGTTTAAGGATCAGGCTCGGTTTTTGAACCGCCAGCTTTCATTCCCGGCTTCGACGATCTCGCAGTGATGCGTGAGCCGGTCGAGGAGCTTATCGCTGCGAGCGCAGCAGTCTGTTCACTGACTTTGATCGGTCCGCGACCAACATCGACAAAGTCCCGCTCTGCAGATCTTCCCGCTAATCCCAGTGCATATGATGCAAAAATCCGTGCATTTACCACAGGCGTTCACGTGCAATTTACTTTACCGTCAAGGTGACTGCGTGATGGCACGATCCACACTTACAGTTTTGCTGCCTTCGAAAAACCAGTCAAATCAGTGTAGCTGCTTTACCCGGCGGAGTTGTCATTCGCTGTTCGACGCGCGATTTATTGCTGACAAAGGCCGAGGGCAAAACACTTTCATAAATTCAAGAGCTCGAATATAATGAATACACCCAACAGCCGGAGCTAACCCATGCCAATCCTGAAACCAACCCGCCGCGACCTGTTCAAACTGGCCGCAATTGCGCCGGCTTTTGCGTTGCCGGCAATGGCGCGGGCCGATGTGTCCGGCCCGGCTGGTGCGCAGGCTGCGTTCCACCGCCTAACTATCGGACAGGCCAAAATCACCGTCGTTTCCGACGGATTTCTGGATTTGCCGACAACCGGGCTTGGCGTAAATGCAGACCGCGACGAGGTTGTGGCGTTTCTAACCGCGCACTATCTGTCAACCAGTCAGCATTATTCCCACACCAACCATGTGGTGATTGAAACCGGTGACGCAGTGGTTCTGATCGATGTCGGCTCAGGCGCGCGGTTTGTGCCAACTGCCGGCCGGTTGATGGCCAATCTTGTGTCCGCCGGGATAGAGTTGGACGCTATCACCCATGTAGTCATCACACATGCGCATCCCGACCATATCTGGGGTATCCGCGATGATTTCGATGAGCCAATCCTGCCAAATGCGGAATATATCATTGGCGAGGCCGAGTTTGCGTGGTGGATGACCGACGGGCGGGTCAATCAAGTACCTGAAATACTGCAACAATTTGCGGCGGGTGCGGTAACCGCCCTGTCAACCGAGGGGGTCGACTGGACGATGGTGCAAGACGGTCACGAGGTGGTTAGCGGTGTGCGTCTTATCCATACGCCGGGTCACACATTGGGGCATATGAGCGTGATGGTCCAAAGCGATGGGTCGCAATTGCTGATCACAGGCGACGCCATGACCCATGCGACAATTAACACGGAACGCCCCGATTGGGTTGGCAATAATGATCAGGAACCCGATCTGTCGGTGACAACCCGCAAGCGCCTGCTGGACATGGCGGCAACTGACCGGATCGCGGTTTTAGGCTATCATTTCCCGTTTCCCGGTGTCGGACATATCATGCGCGAAGGCGCCGCCTATCGGTTCATTCCAGCGCTGTGGCGTTGGCAAGGTTAGCCCCCAGCGCCGCGAAATTCAGGCTGATTTAACCTTGGGCAAAGGGCGTTCGCCGGATTTCCATTGCCGGGCTGCTGCGCCAAAGCTTTCAAAAAGGGGCCGTGAAACGGTATCGTTGGCCGCGTTCCATTCAGGATGCCACTGCACGGCAAGGGCGTAACCGGCGGCATCGCGAATGCGGATCGCCTCGGGGGTTCCGTCAGGCGCGCATCCTTCGATGACGACGCGCGGACCTGCGACTTTTATGCCTTGGCCATGCAGAGAATTGACTCGCACCTCGTTCTGGCCGAACACACCAGCGAACATTCCGCCGGGCTCCAAAGTCACGGCATGGCGCAGGGCGAACTTTTCTTCGATCGTGCCATCGGGCGGCATCCGGTGGTTCATTCGACCGGGCAGATCACGGATTTCCGGGTAAAGCGAGCCGCCAAAAGCCACGTTGAATTCCTGAAAACCGCGACAGATACCCAGGATCGGCTGACCCCGAGCGACGCAACTTCGGATCAGATCCAGCACCAACAGGTCGCGGCACTGATCAAAGGTGCCATGCGCGGGGCTTTCTTCTTCGCCATAGTAAGACGGGTGCACGTTCGGGCGGCCACCTGTGCAGACAAAACCGTCACAAGTATCAAGCAGGGTTGGCATGTCGATGTAATGCGGGTCGGCAGGGACCATCAACGGCAGGCCTTGCACCACATTGGCCACGGCCTCGATATTGATCATACCGATGGCCTGCACTTTGTAATCGTCGCCGATTACGTGGAAATTTCCGATAATCCCGATAACCGGACGGCTCATTGTTTTGCCTGCGTTTGTTAATCCTGTGAACGTCAGAATACCGCACTGATGCAAAGTGGTCTATACCAAATTGCAACACAACTTATTACTGTTGTTTTCAAATCCACAACCGGTTGCACGTAGTGCAGTGCGGGGAAATCGCGGCGCTAAGCCTCGGCGGTCAGGCCTGCCGCCTCGATCCCGGCAACGGCAGCAATCGCATCATTGGCCGATGTGTCGCCGGTCACGCCAACTGCACCGATCACAACGCCATTTTTGTCGCGCACCAAAACGCCGCCCGGCACTGGAATAACCTTGCCGCCATACGCACCATTCAGCGCTGCCACGAAATAAGGCTGTTGTTCAGCACGGTTAAAAAGCGCGGTGCCGCTCATGCCTGTCATCACAACACCATAGGCCTTACCTTCGGCGATTTGATAACGTCCAGGTGCCGCCCCGTCTTCGCGTTCAAAGGCTTTAACATGGCCGCCACTGTCCAGAACGATAACGGAAAGCGGCTTCATGCCCTTTTCACGGCCACAAGCGATGGCTTTGGCGATGATAAGGCGGGCTTTTGCACGAGATATTTCAGCCATTTAAGTGTTCCTTTAATTCAAGTCTGCGGGCATGCAGGACAGGTTCAGTATAGCCAGACGGTTGGTCAACACCTTTGAACACAAGGTCACATGCAGCCAAAAAGGCATGTCCATCATATCCCGGTGCCATCGGTTGATAAAGGGGATCACCGGCGTTTTGTTCATCAACCACGATCGCCATGCGGCGCATGACTTCCATTGTCAGTTTTTCGCTGACGACGCCGTGATGCAGCCAATTGGCCATGTGCTGGCTGGAAATCCGACAAGTTGCGCGGTCTTCCATCAGGCCGATATTGTGGATATCAGGCACTTTGGAACAACCGACCCCCTGATCGATCCAGCGCACCACATAACCCAGAATGCCTTGTGCGTTGTTTTCAAGTTCGGCCAGAACCTCGGCGTCAGACCAGTTTTGCCCCATCGCTACCGGGATGGTCAAAAGATCGCTGAGTTTGCCGCGTGGGCCACCAGCCGCCAATTCGTTTTGCCGCGCCACCACGTCTATGCGGTGGTAATGTGTGGCGTGCAAGGTAGCTGCCGTTGGGCTTGGCACCCAGGCACAGTTCGCACCGGCCATCGGATGGCCAATTTTCTGTTCCAGCATGTCGTGCATCAGATCGGGTGCTGCCCACATGCCTTTGCCGATCTGGGCTTTGCCGCGCAAGCCGCATGCCAGCCCGATATCGACATTCATATCTTCATAAGCGCTGATCCAAGCGGTTGATTTCATGTCACCCTTGCGGATCATAGCGCCCGCTTCCATCGCGGTGTGAATTTCGTCGCCAGTCCGATCCAGAAAGCCGGTATTGATGAAGGCAACCCGGTGGCGGGCGGCGCGAATGCATTCTTTCAGGTTGACGCTGGTGCGGCGCTCTTCGTCCATGATGCCGAGTTTGACAGTGTATTGCGGCAGGCCCAGGGCCGTCTCGACCCGGGTGAATATCTCGTCGGCAAAGGCGGTTTCTTCGGGGCCGTGCATCTTTGGTTTGACCACATAGACCGATCCGGTAACCGAGTTGCCGTTGCCGCGTTTCAGGTCGTGGATGGCACAAAGCGTGGTGACCATTGCGTCAAGCAAACCTTCGAAAACTTCGTTGCCGTCGCGATCCAGCACAGCCGGATTGGTCATCAGATGGCCGACATTACGCACCAGCATCAGGGCGCGGCCTTTCAAGCCGTGTTCAGCACCGCTGCGGTCAGTATACGTGTAATCAGGATCAAGTTTGCGGGTGAAGGTCTTGCCACCCTTTTCCACGGCTTCGGTCAAATCACCCTTCATCAGGCCCAGCCAATTGGAATAGGCTAAAACCTTGTCTTCGGCATCAACAGCCGCGACGGAATCCTCGCAATCCATGATCGCGGAAATCGCGCTTTCCAAATGAACGTCGGAGATACCTGCGGGATCAACCCTGCCAATCGGGCTGTCGGGATTGACCACGATAAAGGCGTGTAAACCGTGGTTTTTCAGGATGATGCCGCCCGTTGTTGTACCAGCAAATTGCGCCCTATGGGTAAGTGCATCGGCCACATTCGCAACATCTGCCAGATCAGCCCAACTGCCGGATTTCAGGGGGAAAGTCTGGTCCAGGAAATCCTTGGCCCAAGCAACCACCCGCGCGCCGCGCACCGGGCTATAGCCGCCGGTCTGTGGAAGGTCGCCTAATGCGTCGGTGCCATAAAGCGCGTCATAAAGACTGCCCCAGCGGGCGTTGGCAGCGTTCAGGGCATAGCGTGCGTTCATCACCGGAACCACCAGTTGCGGGCCGGCGATGGTCGCAAATTCGGGGTCGACGTTTTGCGTATCAATTGAAAAATCCGGCCCCTCGGCAACCAGATAACCAATGTCGCGCAAAAAGGCCTGATAGGCCGCAGCGTCATGCGCCTGCCCACGATGCAATTTGTGCCAGACATCAATCTTGGATTGCAAATCAGCACGCTTTTCCAGCAAAGCGCGGTTTTTCGGACCCAGATCGTGAATCAGGGCTGACAGGCCAGTCCAGAAGATTTCAGCCGAAATGCCGGTGCCGGACAACGCTTTCATTTCAATGAAATCAACAAGTTCTGCGGCGACTTTCAACCCTGATTTTTCTATTCTGTCCGTCATGTCGGTCTCGTCCAATTGAAGTTTGTTGTATCTTGGCGCGTTTCCTATCGGAAACTTTTAAAGTATACAACGGCATTCCCAAACAACTGGCCAACGACCAAATTTCATCGCCCCAGTGTGGAACTTCCCTGAAAGTTAGGCAAGTGGCTCAATAATACTTGACGCCGTATCAGAAACGAAATTACTTAGGCATATGACTTACTATTCAACCAAGCTCGATTCCATTTTTCAGGCATTGGCGGACCCGACCCGTCGGGCGGTGCTGGCGCAACTGTCGTCAGGGCCCGCCTCGGTCACGGATCTGTCGCAAGACTTTGATATGGCCTTGCCCTCGTTCATGGGGCACCTGAAAAAGTTGGAAGACGGCGGCCTGATCACCAGCAAGAAACATGGACGCGTTCGCATCTGTGCCTTGCGGCCTGCAGCGCTGGCACCGGTGCGCGGTTGGTTGGAACAACAGAACGACCGGTGGCAGGGCCGGCTGGAAGAGTATGTAACAACCCTTGCAAAAGATGAAGATTATGGGACTTGACCCTGAAACCGACCTTGTTTTAACCCGTGAAATCGCCGCGCCGCGCGCGCTGATCTACACCTGCTGGACCACGCCCGAACATTTGGTGCACTGGTTTGTGCCGAAACCCCACAAGTTAATCGCCTGCACCCTGAATGTGCGCGTTGGTGGCGCCTGCAACACGACGTTTCTGGTTGAAGGCAGCGAGATGCAGAACAATGGGGTTTATCTGGAGGTGATCCCGAACGAAAAACTGGTGTTCACGGATACCTACACCGAAGGCTGGAAACCTGCGCCGGAGCCGTTCATGACCGCGATCCTGACGTTTGAGGATGCTGGCCACGGGCGCACCAAATACACAGCGACAGTGCGTCATCGCAACAAAGAAGCTGCTGAACAGCACAAGACAATGGGATTTCATGACGGCTGGGGCATCGCCGCCAGACAGTTGGAAGACTATGCGCGGGGGCTGATGAAATGACTGACCGCAAAACAATCACGTTTGATCGCCGGATCAAGGCACCGGTTGCCGTGGTGTGGAACGCCTGCACCGACCCCAAAATCTTGCCCACATGGTGGGGGCCAAAGGGGTTCAGTTGTAAAACCAAACAGATCGACCTGCGCGACGGATGCATCTGGCGGTTTGACATGATCGGGCCGGACGGCGCGGTCTATCCGAACCGTCAGCGATATACGGCCTATGAAAAACATCGGCTGATTGCCTATATTCTGGATGACGATGGCGGCGGCATGCCCCCGATCGAGGCAACGATCGCGTTTGCTGCGAACGGCGATGCAACACTCCTGACACTGACCATGCGCTTTGCGACCCCCGAGGCCTGCGAAGGCGCCAAAGCCTTTGGTGCGGTCGAACTTGGCAAAACCACATTTGCCAAACTGGCGGCTCTGGTCGAATAACCACCGCTATTTGTTTGGCAAATACCGGCGGATGATGCCGGGCTTAACGAAGCCGGTTTCGGCTTGCTCCTGCACACCACGGCGCTAGGGTAGCCACGAAACCTGACGGAGCTGCCAATGACCACCGCCCCCATTCGCCTTGCCGATTATCAAGTCCCTGCGTTTCTGATTGAGGACGTGCATCTGACCTTCAGACTGGCTCCAAACGCTACGCGGGTAGTGTCGCGGATCAGGTTCCGGCGCAATCCTGAAGGCAAGGGCGACCTAAGGCTTGATGGCGAAAAACTTGGCCTGATTGCCGCCAGTATCGACGGGCAGCAGTTGCTGGAAACAGACTACCACCTGACACAACACCACATGACGATTAAAGGCGACCGCCTGCCTGATGCTTTCACGTTCGGGGCCGAAGTCGAGGTTGATCCGGAGAATAACACATCTCTTTCAGGGCTTTACATGTCAAAAGGCATGTATTGCACGCAGTGCGAGGCAGAAGGCTTTCGCCGCATTACATTTTACCTGGATCGCCCAGATGTGATGGCAACGTTCACCGTGCGGATCGAAGGCGAGATGCCGGTGCTGTTGTCCAACGGCAACCCGACTGCGAGTGGGGATGGCTGGGCCGAATGGCATGATCCATGGCCCAAACCTGCCTATCTGTTTGCGTTGGTGGCGGGTGATCTTGTGGCTCTTGAGGACGGCTTTACCACGGCCTCGGGGCGGGCGGTTGACCTTAAGGTTTGGGTCAGACCCGGGGACGAGGATAAATGTGCCTATGCGATGGACAGCTTGAAGCGGTCGATGACATGGGACGAACAGGTTTACGGGCGCGAATATGATCTGGACCTGTTTCAGATCGTCGCCGTGGATGATTTCAATATGGGGGCGATGGAAAACAAGGGTCTGAACATCTTCAATTCCAAATACGTTCTGGCCAGCCCCGAAACCGCGACCGACAAAGATTTCGAGCTGATTGAAGGCATTATTGCGCATGAGTATTTCCACAACTGGACCGGCAACCGGATCACCTGCCGTGACTGGTTCCAGTTGTCCCTGAAGGAAGGTCTGACGGTATTTCGCGATCAGATATTTTCCGGCGATCAGCGCAGCCATGCGGTAAAACGCATCGCCGAGGTTCAGCAATTGCGCGCTCGCCAGTTCCGCGAGGATGCGGGCCCCCTCGCCCATCCGGTTCGCCCATCGGAATATAAGGAAATCAACAACTTCTATACCGCGACCATTTATGAAAAAGGGGCCGAAGTTATTGGTATGTTAAACCGGATGGTTGGCCCGGATCAGTACCGCGCCGCCCTTGACCTATATTTCAACCGCCATGACGGGCAGGCCTGCACGATCGAAGACTGGTTGCAGGTTTTTGAGGACATGACGGGGCGTGATCTGAGCCAGTTCAAACTGTGGTACAGCCAGTCGGGCACGCCGCGGGTCGAGGTATCTGACAGCTTTAAGGACAGCACTTACACGCTGACATTCCGCCAAAGCAATCCTCCAACACCGGGGCAGGATAACAAGCTGCCGCAAGTGATCCCGATTGCCACTGGTTTGCTGAACCCAAATGGCGATGAAGTGGTGCCGACCACGGTTCTGGAACTGACAAAGGCCGAGCAAAGTTTCACCTTTGAGGGCCTTACCTGCAAGCCGGTTCCATCATTGCTGCGCGGGTTTTCAGCACCAGTTATCCTGACCCGTGCCACCAACCGGGCTGAGCGTGCATTTTTGCTGGCGCATGACACTGATCCCTTTAACAAATGGGATGCAGGTCGCGCACTGGCGCTGGATATATTGACAGATATGGTGGCGCAATCGGCCAAGCCTGATGCGATCTTTCTGGATGCTATGCGATTGATGGCCAATGACAATTCGCTTGATCCGGCCTTTCGGGCCTTGGCGCTGGCCCTGCCGTCCGAGGATGATGTCGCGCAGAACTTGTTTGAACAGGGCACACCCCCAGATCCGACAGCCGTTTATAACGCGCGGGTCGATCTTGGTCGCGCCATTGCAGATACTATGGGTCCGGATTTGGCGCGGATATACCACGAAATGCAGGTTCCCGGCCCTTATACGCCCGACGCTGCGGCGGCTGGAAAACGCGCTCTCAGATCAGCGGCCCTTGGCTTGCTGACTGTTCGGGATGGAGTGACGGCAGCCCAAGCGCAATACGCGTCGGCGGACAACATGACCGAGCAGCTTTCGGCCTTGTCCTGCCTGCTGAATATCGGTGCTGGTCAACCTGAAACCGCCGCATTCTATGATCAATGGCAAGCGAATTCACTGGTGATTGATAAGTGGTTTGGTCTGCAAGCCAGTCACGCAGCACCGGATGCGGCTGTGGCAACCGCGCAGGCTTTGGCCACGCATAAAGATTTCGACTGGAAGAACCCAAACCGCTTCCGTGCGCTAATCGCTGGTTTTGGGCTGATGAACCCGGCCGGTTTTCACGACGCAACTGGTGGGGGTTATGCATTCTTCACCGATTGGCTGATCCGGCTTGACCCGTTGAACCCGCAAACCACCGCGCGGATGTGCGGCGCGTTTGAGACCTGGCGGCGGTATGACGCGAACAGGCAGTCTATGATGCGGGTGCAGCTTGAACGGTTGGCTGCAAAGCCAGATTTGTCACGTGACACAAGTGAAATGGTTGAGCGCATTCTTAAAGGTTGAAACGGCGGCGGTTCAGCGATTTGGCTTGGAAATTGACATGGTACGAACAGTGCGAATTGCTTTGTTCACTGTGATGCCGCCATTTGAACCCAAGCCAGATGAACCGGTTTGGGCTGCGTGATGATGACCAAGTGACATCCCAGTTGAGCATTACACTCTAAAGGGTTAATATCTCGTCAAATTCAGCGGGGGGCTAAATGCAAACGCCTAAGACAATTCTGATCACCGGGGCCGGTTCCGGCATTGGCGCCGCAACCGCTTTGGCCGCAGCGCGCGCTGGTTATGACGTCGCCGTCTGCTATCACGGCAATGAAGAAGGGGCTGAAGCCACCGCGCAAAAGGTCCGTGATCTGGGGCGTCGCGCGGTTGTCATTAAAGGCAATGTTGCCGATCCCAAAGACGTTGAGGCAATGTTTGAAAAATTCGATTCCGAGTTCGATGAACTTGGAGTGTTGGTGAACAATGCGGGCGTGGTTGACGACATAGCCCGGGTTGAAGAAATGTCGTATGAGCGGCTGCGCCGGATGTTTGATACCAACACGATCGGGCCGTTTTTGTGTTCAAAACAAGCTGCGATCAGAATGGCTTACCGGTATGGCGGGGCTGGTGGGGTGATCGTGAATGTGTCGTCGATTGCGGCGCGACTGGGTTCTGGCGGGCAATATGTTGATTACGCCGCGTCTAAGGCAGCGGTTGACGTGCTGACCAAGGGTATGGGCGACGAAATGGCGGCGGATAATGTGCGCGTGGTCGGGGTTCGGCCCGGCATTATCGACACCGACATCCACGCCAAGGGCGGGCAGCCGAACCGAGTGGCGAATGTGTCAAACAGCCTGCCTATGAAACGCGCCGGAACGGCAGAAGAAGTCGCCGATGCGATCCTGTTTTTGATGTCTGATAAGGCGGCCTATATCACGTCAACGTCACTAGATATCAGCGGCGCGCGCTGAGACATGTGATTCTGTCGATCTGGGTGGGTTGCCGACCGGCGCTCACTCTTGCCTCGCCTGTCAACCTCGCCTAAAACCGCGCCATTAGCCTCACGGAACTGACCATGTTTGACCTGACTTACACTGAACCGAAACCCAAAGTGATTGCCGGTGCGCGCGATGACTGGGAAATTGTCATCGGGATGGAGGTTCACGCACAGGTCGCCAGCAACGCCAAGCTGTTTTCCGGAGCATCGACGAAATTTGGTGCCGAACCGAACTCGAATGTTGCGTTTGTTGACGCAGCGATGCCGGGCATGTTGCCGGTAATCAACGCGTTTTGCATTGAACAGGCAGTGCGTACCGGGCTTGGTCTGAACGCTAAAATCAACCTGTTCAGCCAGTTTGACCGCAAGAATTATTTCTACCCCGATCTACCGCAGGGCTATCAGATCAGCCAGCTTTACCACCCGATCGTCGGCGAAGGCGAAGTGCTGGTTGAAATGGGCAATGGCGAGGCGCGTCTGGTGCGGATCGAACGTATCCATCTGGAACAGGATGCCGGCAAATCCGTGCATGACATGGACCCGAATATGTCGTTTGTCGACCTGAACCGCACTGGTGTGGCATTGATGGAAATCGTCAGTCGCCCGGACATTCGCGGCCCGGAAGAGGCCGCCGCCTATGTGGTGAAAATGCGCCAGATCCTGCGTTATCTGGGCACGTGCGACGGCAATATGCAGAATGGAAATCTGCGCGCGGATGTGAACGTTTCAGTTTGTCGCCCGGGTCAGTACGAAAAATATCAGGCCAGTCAGGATTTCAGCCATCTGGGCACCCGGTGCGAGATCAAGAACATGAACTC
>DJBQ01000005.1 GCA_002430125.1 Rhodobacterales bacterium UBA5972 | reverse complement strand
GACGCTCTTCCGATCTCATTTGGCCAAACTGCTGCGCGAAGGCGGCAACGTGTTGCTGCTCGATGAACCCACCAACGATCTGGACGTAGAAACCCTGCGCGCGCTAGAAGACGCCCTGGTAGACTTCGCCGGCTGCGCCGTAGTGATTTCCCACGACCGGTTTTTCCTTGACCGCATCTGCACCCATATCTTAGCCTTTGAGGGCAACTCCCACGTCGAGTGGTTCGAGGGCAACTTCGAGGACTATGAGGCCGACAAAGTACGCCGCCTGGGGCCGGATGCGTTGACGCCGAAACGGGTGAAGTATCAGAAATTTACGAGGTGAGAGGTTAAGAATTCTTTCTACTTTTTATTTCAGCATTTAGTCGTTCGCGTTGGAGTTTGCCCAACTCGAACGGCAACGATAGTGACATTATGAAACTAAAGGATGAAAGTCCTCCCAAGAAATTGAAGGTCCAATAGAACCTTTCATATTTCATGAACTCAACCAACTCAGTCACCACCAAAAGAAACAACGTCAACAACTGAAAAAAGAAAACCACATTGAGGCGTTGAATGTCTGTTTGAATTGAAACTGCACTCTCCCAAGCAAGTCGTCGATTTCCTGGAAGCAACATGCTAGGGTCCCCGATAATCGACACTACGGCAAAAATCGCGGCGGCCAACATTGAAAACAGAAGTCCTATATATTCAGACGGCTTCTCTGAAAGGCGTAGAGGCTCACCTGCAAAGCACCCAACCGCTAAAGAAACAGCTATCGAAACAACCACAAATGCACTTCTCGATAAAGTTACTTTTGGTCTTAGGGGCATCAACACTTTCCTTTTTCAACTTCACACCACGCCGTCTGCGATCAATTGCGTCAAGATTTCATCCAACCTGTCACGAACTTGAAATGGATCTACTAAGCGTTTGTTCCCATCCACAGAGAAGGGCTTATGAATTGTAAGCTTGTCCCGTGTTAGCCTAAGACCACTTTTTGTGACTATTGCGAAACCTTCATCTAGCTCGTCTCGCTCTTCGTATATTCCTTTACCTATTACAGATAGGAATTCCTTAACGTTCTCTTTCTTCCACGACTTACCAGGTCGCAAAACGACTTTCATCTCCACTTCTGCGGCAGCCTGCATTTCTTCAACGGTTGGTCGCCCACGGAGAAATGACCGCAAATGTGAAGCAAATCCATCACCGCCAACAGGGTCAATTCCGAATGCTTCTTCAAGTGAGCTCCTAAATCCACCCAATTTTAAGTCAATTTCCTCAATTCCCTCCTCAAACGCAACATTCAATTGCTCAACATTGAGATCGGCCTTAAGTACAAAGTTAGCCGCCTCATCTTGATTATGATGCTCGGCAAGCAACTGTCTCAGAAAATGAGCAACTGAACCTTCGCGAATTGGTGAATTGTGGGTAGTCCATATGACGTTGTTTCCTTCGACTAAGCAAAGCAACTGTGCCTGAACATACTCCATTCCTGCTGGCGGTTCGATTTCGTCAGTATCTACAGCTTCTGCCCCTCCTAGGGCTGGGATTACTGCTGCTCCGGCACCATGCTCGAAAGATACCATATTTAGAAATAATCGTCCGTTTACCTCGATCTGACGTGCCACAACACATTCAACGTCATCACTCAAATTAAACGTTGGAAGGCCAAACTCACCTCCAAGATCAAGTGCTTCCTCGAGAACCGTTTGGAGTTGAAACATGTTTTCATTAAGCCAGTTACAACGCCGATAATGCGCGCTTTTTCTCATTTCAAACTCCGTTTAGAACATAAAGTGAACAAATGTCAATAGTGCGCGCCCTAGTTCAACTTTAAGTGACCTAATTAGTCAAAACAAGCGCAAAAATTGCATCCATCACAACTTCAAGAACAGAACGTATTATGCTCTATCAAGTGGCAACATCGATCCTTTTTTATAAAATGTCACTCAAGAGCTTCTTCCCCACAAGGTCAGCGCCCGACCTTGGGGGAAGCGAAGCGCCCTCCTGGGGGAGCTCTTCTCGGGGATTGAAGGCAATCCCCTGCCAGCCTGCGGGTCAGGCGCTGACCGGGCCGGTCTGATTGAACGCACCGTTGCCAAATCCCCCAAACCACCGAACGCCCCTGAAACCCTGCCTTAACCCACCCCCGCTAAACCGCCGCCTTAAGCGCTTAAATATGGTTCGGCCCCGTACATCACGGTAAACATTCCGAGGGGCAAGCCGGATAACCGACAGATCGACAGGTTTCGGGGCCATCAACCCCGTTCGGCACATGAACCGCATCGGCGGGCCCGCCTTCTTTCGACCCAACCTGACGAGACACCCCAAACCCTGCCCGGCACCCGCCCGGCGGGGCTTCAGGCGTGGCGCTTAGCTGATATTCCACCCGTGGCTGACATTCAGCGATTGCCCGGTCAGCGCATTGGTCGGAAACGCCGCGAACAGAAACGCCACTTCGGCAACGTCTTCAATCGTGGTAAACTCGCCGTCCACCGTACCGCCCAGCATCACCTTGCTGACCACCTCGGCCTCGGAAATCCCAAGGCTTTTCGCCTGTTCCGGGATCTGCTTTTCCACCAAAGGTGTGCGCACAAATCCGGGGCAGATCACGTTAGTGCGCACCCGGAACGGCCCGCCTTCCTTGGCAATCACCCGCGCCAGACCCAGCAAACCATGCTTGGCCGTCACATAGGCCGATTTCAAAGGCGAGGCTTCTTTGGAATGCACCGAGCCCATGAAAATAATCGTCCCGCCGCCAACCGCATACATATGCGGCAAGCAGGCTTTGGAGGTCAGAAACGCCCCGTCCAGATGGATCGCCAGCATCTTTTTCCAGTCGGAAAACGGATAATCCTCGACCCGGTGGACGATCTGAACTCCGGCATTTGACACCAGCACATCAACCCCACCCCAGGCCGCAACCACGGCGGCAACCCCGGCATTGACCTGATCCTCATCCGTCACATCCATCGCCACAGCCATCGCCGAACCCGGCCCCATCGCGGTCAGTTCAGCGGCGGTCGCTTGGGCCGCATCCATGCGCAAATCCGCCACGGCCACCTTTGCCCCGGCCGCTACATACCGCGCTGCGATGCCTTTGCCGATCCCGCCGGCAGCCCCGGTAACGATGCAAATCTTGTCTTTCAAATCCATGTTCCTGATCCTTCTGTATGGCGGCGGCGCGGATGCCGATGCGCTGGTTTCTAGTCCGGTTTCACAAGCAGGTAAATGTCTGCCACGCCAAATTCACTCGCTACCGATTGCCGCTCAAAGGTCTTTTCGACCAAGATCGAAAACCTGCAAATGATCACGCGACTTCGCCCGGCCCTGCCAATCCTTATGCCCAAGGCTGAGGCGCGCATCCGCCACCCCCACGGCCCAGCGATCCAGCACCGACGCGCGGGAAAACTCGTAATACTTGGATTGGGTTTCGCTGGCCACCTGCCGCTGGATAAGATGCACCAATGTCACCGCGCGTGCCGGGGCAACCGCCGTCAGAAACGCCAAATCCGGATCGTCGCGCAACGCCTCGGGCAGTTTATCGCGTAATCGCGCTGCTGCCGCACCAATGCGGTGTTTCTCGCGAAATCGATCCGTTGTCAGCCGGGTCCGGCTGGAAAACCGGATGTCCTTTTCGCGATGCGCCACGTCCGACAAGTTGCGCGGCACTGCCCCACGAGCCGAAAACAGATCAACCTGAAAGATGCACAGGTCACGATCCTCGGCGTCTTCCAGCACGTATTGCAACGGCGTGTTGGACACCAATCCGCCGTCCCAATATTGCTTGCCGTTGATAGTCACCGCCGCAAAACCCGGCGGCAATGCGCTACTGGCCATAACATGCTCGGGCCCGATCTTCATTTTCGCACTGTCAAAATAGCGAAAGTTTCCGGTGGCCACTTCCACCGCGCCAATGCTCAGGCGCGGGCCTTCGGTGTTCAGGTACTCGAAATCGACAAACTCGAGCAGGCTGTCACGCAGAGGTGCTGTGGAATAATGGCTGGTTGCCGCGACCCCGCCTTCGGGCATCATGGCCGCAGGCGGAAAGCGTGGCGTAAAAAACCCAGGAACGCCGGTGTTCATTACCCCGACAGCGGCGACCTCGTTAAAGAACTTGCGATACGGCACGCCGGGCAGTACCGGCATCATGGCAAGCGGTCCCGAGGAAACCCGGTTCCAGAACCCATGCAGGCGATTCAACCGATCATGCGGGCGGTTCCCGGCGATTATCGCGGCATTGATCGACCCGATGGATATCCCTGCCAGCCAATCAGGCGCCATGCCTGCCGCGTCCATAGCTTCAAACGCCCCGGCCTGATAGGCCCCCAAAGCGCCGCCGCCCTGAAACACCAGAACGACCAGTTCACCGCTGCCATTGCTATGCATATTGTGCCAATCGCATTTCCGGGACATCTGGCCCTGTGAAACAACACATGACGCCCGCCACGCCAAGGTTCAAGCCCAAGCGCCGCCGCTCACCAAATCGTGCGCGTTAGCGGCGTTGATTTCAGGCCGAAACCCCGGTCTTGGCGCGCAGAAACCCTTCGATTTGCTGGGCGGGCATTGCCCCGGCTTGGCGGGCGATTTCCTTACCGTTCTGGTAGACGATCATCAGCGGAATGCCCCGGATACCATGCTTTTGCGACACCGCGGGATATTGTTCCGTATTGATCTTGGCGAACCGCACATTGCCCTTAAGCGCTTGTGCTGCCTTGGCGAATTCCGGTGCCATCATCCGGCAAGGCCCACACCACGGGGCCCAGAAATCTACGACCAGCGGCAGCTGATCGTTACCCTCGGCCTTATACAAGACCTTGGGATCGAGTTCCGCGACATGGCCATCCGCCAACTTGGCACCGCAAACGCCGCACTTTGGCCCGGCTGAGACCTTATCGCCAGCGACCCGGTTGATCGCACCACAAGACAGGCAGGTCAGTTTCTTGGCATCCATTTGCACGGCCCCTATATATTCCATTTCTCTAATATATAAGAGCCGCACAAAGGCTGTTCAAGATGCTCAGATGGCCCGTCAATCAGATGAAACTGGAATGCGTTCAGGTTCGTCTGCAGCACCGGGCAGTGATTTCAGCCCGGCGCTGCCTTTCAGCCACAGTGTCATTACTCGGCGGCGTCCTGATAATCTTCCATCGGCGGGCAGATGCAGATCAGGTTGCGATCGCCATACGCGTTATCAACGCGGTTAACCGGCGGCCAGTATTTGTCCACCCGAAACGCCCCCGGCGGAAAGCACCCCTGTTCGCGGCTATATGGCCGGTCCCAGTCGCCGATCAGGTCTTCAACCGTATGTGGTGCGTTTTTCAGTGGGTTGTTTTCCGGATCAATCCGCCCTTCGGCAATGTCGCGCGCCTCTTCGCGGATCGCCAGCATTGCGTCACAGAACCGGTCAAGTTCGGCCTTGGTCTCACTTTCAGTCGGTTCGATCATCAGGGTGCCGACAACCGGAAAGCTCATGGTTGGGGCATGAAAGCCGCAATCCATCAGACGCTTGGCGATATCGTCAACCGTCACTCCGCCATCGTCCTTCAAGGGCCGCGTGTCCAGGATACATTCATGCGCAACCCGTCCCTGCGGGCCTTTGTACAGCACCTCAAACGCCCCCTTCAGCCGGGCCGCGATATAATTGGCGTTCAGGATCGCAACCTTGGTGGCCTGTGTCATCCCCGGCCCGCCCATCAACATGCAATAGGCCCACGAGATAGCCAGAATTGACCCCGACCCATAAGGCGCTGCCGACACCGGCCCTTCTGCCCCACCGCCACGCGGGTCACCCGGCAGAAACGGCGCCAGATGCGCCTTCACGCCAATCGGCCCCATGCCCGGCCCGCCGCCGCCATGCGGGATCGCGAAGGTCTTGTGCAGGTTCAAATGGCTGACATCGCCGCCAATTTCACCGGGCTTCACCAGCCCGACCATCGCGTTCATGTTGGCCCCGTCAATATAGACCTGCCCGCCATGCGTATGAGTGATATCGCAGATCTCTTTCACCGTTTCCTCGAACACCCCATGCGTCGAGGGATAGGTGATCATGCACGCCGCCAGATTGGCGGAATGCAGTTCGGCCTTGGTACGAAAATCGTCCAGATCAATATCACCGTTTTCCGCGGTACTGACCACCACAACCACCATCCCCACCATCTGCGCGCTGGCCGGATTGGTGCCATGCGCTGACATTGGAATAAGACAGATGTTGCGATGCCCGTCACCGCGTGAACGGTGCCAGGCGGCAATCGTCAGCAGCCCGGCATATTCGCCCTGCGCGCCCGAATTGCTCTGCATCGACATCGCGTCATAGCCGGTGATCTGGCACAGCTTTGCGCCCAGATCGTCGATCATTTCCTTATAGCCCAGCGCCTGATCTTCGGGCACGAACGGGTGAATTTGGCTAAGTTCGGGCCAGGATAGCGGGATCATTTCCGCTGCTGCGTTCAGCTTCATCGTACACGACCCCAGCGGGATCATCGCGCGGTCAAGCGCCAGATCACGATCCGCCAAACGCCGCATATAGCGCATCATTTCGCTTTCGGCGCGGTTCATGTGAAAAACCTGATGTTGCAGATACTTCGTCCGCCGCAGCAAGGCATCCGGGATACGGTATTCAGCAATCAGATCATTGGCTTGCCGGTCAATGCCAAACGCCCGCCACACCGCCTCGATCGTTGCAGGTCGCGTGCGTTCATCCATCGAAATACCGATGCGACTTTTACCAACCCGGCGTAGGTTGATCCCTTCATCCACCGCCGACTTCATGATCACATTCTGCATCGCCCCGACGTCAACCGTGATCGTGTCAAAGAAATGTTCCTGCTCGATTTTCAGGCCAATGCTTTCCAACCCCTTGGCCAGCCGCACGGTCTTGCGATGTATCCGCTGGGCAATCGCCTTCAGCCCCTCAGGTCCGTGCATCACCGCATAAAAGCTGGCCATCACCGCCAACAAAGCCTGCGCCGTGCAGACATTGCTGGTGGCCTTTTCGCGCCGGATATGTTGCTCGCGGGTTTGCAGCGCCAGCCGGTAAGCGCGGTTGCCGTGGCTGTCGATGGAGATGCCAACGATCCGCCCCGGCATCGAACGCTTATAGGCGTCCTTGGTCGCCATATAGGCCGCATGTGGCCCTCCGTAACCTTCGGGTACGCCAAACCGCTGGGTTGAGCCCACAGCGATATCCGCCCCCATTTCGCCGGGTTCTTTCAGCAGCGTCAGGGCCAGTGGATCAGCCGTAATAATCCCAATGGCTTTGGCCGCATGCAGGGCCGCAATCGGCTGGCTGAAATCGCGTAAAAACCCATAGGTTCCGGGATATTGAAAGATCGCGCCAAACACTTTTTCAGCGTCCAGATCGGTTTCCGGATCACCGACAATGATCTCGATCCCAATCGGGGCTGCGCGGGTTTTCATCACTTCGATATTCTGCGGATGACAGTTTTCATCGACAAAAAACGCCTTGGCCTTTGATTTGGCCACCCGCTGCGCCATCGCCATTGCCTCGGCACAAGCCGTCGCCTCATCCAGCAACGAGGCGTTGGCAATCTCAAGCCCGGTCAGATCAGAAATCATCGTCTGAAAGTTCAACAAAGCCTCAAGCCGGCCTTGGCTGATTTCCGGCTGATAAGGCGTGTAAGCCGTGTACCAGGCCGGATTTTCCAGAATATTGCGCTGGATCGCGGGCGGTGTCACGGTGCCGTAATAGCCCTGCCCGATCAGGCTGGTCATATGCGCGTTCTTGCGCGCCACTTCGCGCATGTGAAACAGCATCTCGCGTTCCGATTTCGCGCGCTCCCATTCCAGCGGCGCTTTTTGGCGGATACTTTCCGGCACAGTCTGGTCGATCAGGTGGTCCAGATCCCTGACCTCTAGCACCTTGAACATCGCCTGCATCTCTTTGGGAGATGGCCCAATATGGCGACGGTTTGCAAAATCATATGGCAGGTATTCTGTAGGCTCGAACGTCATTTGGCACTCCATTATTCAGGTTGCGGCGCCCCGGACCTGATCCGGGGCCGCTGGTTTTCTGTGCGACATCAAGGCTTCGGGCCAATAAACCGGTCGACCGGCTTATTGGTTCGCCGAACCGACCGCGTCGATCACTCAACCAGCGCTTTATATTCGTCTTCGTCCAGCATCTCGTCCAGATCGGCCATGTTGGCAGGCTTCATCTTGAAAAACCAGGCAGCCCCCATCGGGTCCTCATTGACCAGCGTCGGATTATCGACAAGCGCACTGTTCACCTCGACAATCTCGCCGTCAATCGGTGCCAGAATGTCCGAGGCCGCCTTGACACTTTCGATCACACAAATCTCGTCGTCTTTAACCACGTTCATGCCGATTTCGGGCAGTTCCACAAACACCAGATCGCCCAAAGCGGTCGCCGCATGTTCGGTAATCCCGACAACCACCAGATCGCCCTCGGGCAACAGCCATTCATGTTCTTCGGTGAATTTCATGTTAGTTCTCCAGTCGTTAACGTTTGAAATTTGCAGGGTTAAAGGGCATTCGGACAACCGTCGCAGGCAAGCGTTTGCCGCGCACATCCGCATAGATCACCGTGCCGATTGCCGCGTTTTGCGCCGAAACATAGCCCATCGACATCGGCCCCTCGATCGTTGGGCCAAACCCGCCCGAGGTCACTTCGCCAATCGGTTCCGAACTGGTCTGATCGGCAAACAGCACCGTGTGGCCACGCATCGGCGCGCGCCCCTCGGGCTGCAAGCCAACACGTTTGCGCACAGCCCCACCAGTCAGCTCATCCAAAATCCGCGCAGCGCCCGGAAACCCGCCAGCCCGCGCGCCACCGGTGCGCCGCAGCTTCTGGATCGCCCAGCTCAAAGCCCCCTCAACCGGCGAGGTGCCTTCGTCAATATCGCTGCCATAAAGGCACAACCCCGCCTCAAGCCGCAGAGAATCCCTGGCCCCAAGGCCAATCGCCTCGACCTCGTTCATCGCCAGCAAAGCACGGGCAAAATCTGCCACCGCCCCGTCTGGCACCGAGATTTCATAACCGTCCTCGCCGGTATAGCCGGACCGTGACACCCACAGGTCAACCCCGCCCATATCCAGAACTGCCACGTCCATGAACCGCATATCCGCCACACCCGGCACCAACCGCGCCAAGGCCATTTCCGCCGCCGGGCCCTGCAGTGCCAGCAGACTGCGGCCCTCAACCATTTCCAGCGTGCAAACCTCGCTCAAATGCGCCGCCATATGCGCGAAATCCGCGTCCTTGCAGCCAGCATTCACCACCAGAAACAAATGATCGCCGCGATTGGCAATCATCAGATCGTCCAAAATCCCGCCACCTTCATTGGTGAAAAACCCGTAACGCTGACGCCCTGCCGCAATCCCCAGCACATCCACCGGCACCAGAGTTTCCAGCGCCAGTGCTGCATCGGCCAGGACCCCGGAGCGCGACCGCAAAATCACTTGCCCCATGTGGCTCACATCAAACAACCCCGCCGCGGCACGACAGTGCAGATGTTCCTTCAACACCCCCAAAGGATACTGCACCGGCATATCATAGCCGGCAAAGGCCACCATTTTGGCCCCTAATTCCACATGCAAATCAAACAAAGCCGTGCGCTTTAAGTCGCTCATCCAAATCCCCAAACGGTCCGGGTCTGCGGCAAAAGCATATCCGGCATCGTCAACCACGCGGAAAATCCCGCGCTGCGATGCCCCCCCTGTTCATTGGCCTGAGATCGTTATCCCTTCGGCGCCCCGGATCCTGTCCGAAGTCTCTCCAGAGTGTCGTAACCAGAGCCGGTCCTGTGGCCTGAGAGTTTCCGGGGCGGTTGCTCCTTCGGCATCGAACTTGCGCCCGATTCTCCCGATCCTGATTTGTACACCCTAGTATGCCGAAAATCCGCTGGCAACCGACTTGTACTCGGATCAAAGACTTCCTTATACCACCACAGCAAACAGGAGGCCCCGCATGTCCGATCCGCATTTCTTTGGCTATGGTTCGCTGGTGAATACGGCAACCCACAGCTATCCGGATACCCGTACCGCGCATCTGTCCGGCTTCAGGCGGCGCTGGCGGCACACATCTTTGCGCGACGTCGCTTATCTGACGGTCGAACAGGCCCCCGGCCACATTATCGCAGGCCTTATCGCCGCCGTGCCAAACGGCGATTGGGCCGCCCTTGATCTGCGCGAAGCCGCTTACGACCGCCTGTTGGTGGCGCCTGAACTGATCCATCACGACCACCCCCATCCGATCACCGTCGAGGTTTACAAAACCTCGACGGCCAATGACGCGCCGCCCTCAACCCGCCACCCGATCCTGCTCAGCTATCTTGATACGGTGGTGTCCGGCTATCGCCAGATTTTCGGCCAGGAAGGCGCGCAAGCGTTTTTCACCAGCACCGATGGCTGGGACGCACCGGTTCTGAATGACCGCGCTCACCCGATCTATCCGCGCACCACGCCCCTCAGCAGACAGGACCGCATCCTGATCGACAGCTTGCTGGATGACCACGCCGTCCAGCGGATCACCACCCGCTAAACCCACCATCTCAGAAGGTGCAAATATCCTCGCCGAAGGCCCCGCGCCGCGCAGTGGCGCTCAAAAGAAACGGCGCCGCAGGCGCCTCCGCAAGCTTGATTATTGCCGCGCCCGGATCGCCCGAAGTAACGGCAGCAACCGCCCCATATCCGGGCCATGCTCCATCCCGGTCAATGCCTTGCGCAATGGCATAAACAACGTCTTACCCTTACGCCCCGTCGCCGCTTTCACCGCGCTCGTCCAATCCGCCCAAGCGGTTTCGCCCAGTGCGCCCGTGGGCAGCAAAGCCATCGCCTCGGCAATAAACCCGGCATCTTCCGCCGCAATCAACGGCTCGGCCCCGTCGCGACACAGCACCCACCACACCGCCACATCACTGCGGATCGCCACATTCTCGTGCACAGCCGCCCAAAACGCCGGCGCGACTTCGTTGGGGACACCAGCTTGCGCCATCGCCCCGGCCATGTCTTCCGCCGACAGGCCCGAAACATATTTCGCCGTCAGCGGCTTCAGATCCTCGACATCAAACTTGGTTGGCGTGGCCCCGAAATGGGCCAGATCAAAACCTTCTATCAACTCGCTTAACGATGAACGCAGGTCAACCGGATCACTTGATCCCAGCCGCGCCAGCAGGGACAACAACGCCATCGGCTCGATCCCGGCTGCCCGCAAATCGCGCAAGGCCAGCGTGCCAAGGCGTTTTGACAAAGCCTCCCCCTGCGGTCCGGTCAACAGCGAATGATGCGCAAACGACGGCAGGGCACCACCCAAAGCCTCGATAATCTGGATTTGCGTGGCGGTATTGGTCACGTGATCTGACCCGCGCACCACATGCGTCACCCCCATTTCCACGTCATCCACCACCGAGGCCAGCGTATAAAGCACCTGACCGTCCCCACGGATCAGCACCGGATCAGACAGGCTGGCCGCATCAATCGACAAATCACCCAGAATGCCGTCGGTCCAGTTGATCCGGGTCTGGTTCAGCAAAAACCGCCAATGCCCACTACGCTCATTGCGCAACCGGTCTTTGTCAGCCTCAGACAAGGCCAAAGCCGAACGGTCGTATACCGGTGGCTTGTGCATATTCAGTTGTTTCTTGCGCTTCAGATCAAGCTCGACCGGGGTTTCAAAACATTCGTAAAACCGCTTGGCCGCCCGCAATTGATCCGCCGCCGCCGCATATTGATCGAGCCGCGTGCTTTGGGTTTCAACACGGTCCCAGGTCAGCCCCAGCCATTCCAGATCTTCCTTGATCCCGTCGGCATATTCGGGTTTTGAGCGTTCCTGATCGGTATCATCGAGCCGCAGAATAAACGTCCCACCAGCCTTGCGGGCGATCATATAGTTGAACAAAGCCGTCCTGAGATTGCCAACATGCAAATAGCCAGTCGGGGAAGGGGCAAAGCGCGTCGTCGTCATCTGGTCAGGCCGATCATGATATAAGGTGTTTGCGGGCGTTGTTACACCGAATGCACGCGCTTGCCAATTGGCGGAAATCACGCGCAACAGTTGCGCGGCGATACCCACAGGTGCTAGATTTTTCGCAACCAAACCGGGGCGCGCAATGGCCGAAATCGACAAAACCATCAACTATGTGGAATTCGGCGTCGCCGATACTGCCAGCAGCAAAGCGTTTTATGGCGGCGCGTTTGGCTGGAGCTTTACCGACTATGGCCCAGGCTATTGCGAGTTTTCCGATGGTCACATGAAGGGCGGCTTTGACGCTACCAAACCGCCCAATCCCGGCGGCCCGCTGGTGGTGCTTTACGGTAATGACCTAAGCGCGCTGGCCAAGGCTGTGGCGGCGGCGGGCGGCACAATCACCAAACCGCAATTCGCCTTTCCCGGCGGCCAACGGTTTCACTTCACCGATCCGGACGGTTATGAACTGGCGGTCTGGTCTGTGGCGTGACCGGGGCCTAACCGCCTATCTTGATGCGCAACGCATCTTGCCCAATTGTATCCTCTGACCAAGTCAGCGCCTTATAATCAAAGCCTTTTTCGATGGTCGGCTTGACCACGCGAAAGTACGGTGACAAGTCAAAATCACGCGGTGCGAACAGCGAAAAATGCCGGATATGCAGAATTTCCCGGCGGGAATGATCTGACGCCGCATGTGGTCGCCCCGGTGCCAATGTAACTTCCGGCAGGATCGGATAGCGCACGGATTGAAACGCTTGTGCGATCAGCGACGAACATATTGCCTTGGTCGGCGCGCCCGATCCAAAGGCAATCATCCGGCGGCGCCAACGCACAGGCACCGGCGGAGTTGGCAGGAAATATCTGAGCAGATCAACGATGTTTTTCAAATCATACCGGGTGCCGATTTTGCTCAGCATGAAATCCACCACCTGTTGGCGATCCTCATCCGACAGACCAACCGCGCGGCAAATCCGGGTGTTGAAATCCTGATAGCTTGATAACGGCGTCGCCACGCAGCCATCGCCCAGATTAACCTCGATCAGGCGCGGGCGTTCACTGCCGTCCGCGGGTTCGGGCAACGCATCGCCAATGAAAAACGCCGCATGCGACCAGGTTGATTGGGTCAGATATTTGATCGAGGCGGACACGAACTGATTGCCCTCGATCAGCAAAACATCGCCCGGGCGCAATGTGTCGCAGAGGGTCGCATAATCAGACGGTGTATAGGGCTTATAACGCGGCGAAACCTTGGTCAGCCGCTTGGCAAGCTGCCGTCCGATCCAATCCAGCATAAAGTTTCCAGCGTCCATAATCCCAGAGTGCCTTTGCCAAGGCCCGTGGTCAATCGCCAAGCGGGTCGGTCACGCGGATATGAGCCGATGTATATTTATGTGCTTGTCTTGCCGCCGTAAACCATTTGCTAATCTATCGCGGGTAAATCTTAGCTGTCCCGCCCCACGGGACCTGACTGCTTGCAAAACAGACCTCCAGTCTGAATTTTGCGCTCCGCCTTACCCAAGGCGGGGCGCATACTTTTCAGACAGGCGGCACCACCGCTCCGGGGTTCATGATGCCGTTGGGATCAAGGGCCGCTTTGATGCTGCGCATCGCTGCCAGTTTCGCCGGGTCGCCGTATTTTACCAGATCAGGGATTTTCAGCCGCCCGATGCCATGCTCGGCAGAAAACGACCCGCCCAGTTCATGCACCAGATCATAAACCGCGTCTTTGACCGCCTCAATGACATCGCCAAAAGCGCGTTTGTCCTGCCCTTTTGGCGCATAGACATTGTAATGCAGGTTACCATCGCCAACATGCCCGAAACAATTGATCCGCGCAGTGGTGATCCCGGCCACCAGCGCGTCAGCGCGGCGGATAAATTCCGGGATACGCGCAACCGGCACCGATATATCATGCGAATAGATCGCGCCAACCAGCCGGTTTGCCTCGGGAATGGTTTCACGCACCGCCCAGAAATCCGCCCGCTGCTGTTCGTTCTGCGCGATCAACGCATCCTTCACGATCCCAGTTTCCAAAGCCACCCCCAGCAGACCCTCAAGCCGCGCAGTGACGCCTTTTTCGCCGCTGACACCCAGATCCAGCAACACCATCCAGTCCGGTGGGTCCGTAAACGGTTGGCGGATATGCGGCAAAACTTCGGTCAGGAATTCAAGCCCTTGCCGGTGGATCAACTCGAACGCTGACACCATACCGCCAAATGCTGTTTGGCATTGGGTCAACAGTTCCAGCGCCGCCGCCGGATCGCGGATTGCCAGAAAGGCAGTGACATGCCGGTCCGGGCGCGGGAACAGTTTCAGGCTGGCCGCCGTGATGATGCCAAGGCTGCCCTCAGCGCCGATCAACAGGTCGCGCAGATCATACCCGGTATTGTCTTTGCGAAGCCGGCTGAGCCCGTGCCAGATTGAACCGTCCGGCAACACCGCCTCAAGCCCCAGACACAAATCGCGCGCGTTGCCGTATCTCAGCACCTGAACTCCACCTGCATTGGTGGACAGATTACCGCCAATCCGGCACGACCCTTCCGAGGCAAGCGACAGTGGAAACAGCCGATCCGCCACCTTGGCAGACGCCTGAACATCCGCCAAAATCACCCCGGCTTCGGCAATCATCACGTTGCTTTCCGCATCAACGTCACGCACCTTATTCATTCGTTCCAGCGACAGCAAAACCGGCACTGGCCCGTCGTCCATCACCTGCCCGGCAACCAGCGAGGTGCCGCCGCCATAAGGCACGATCCCGACCTTGAACCGGTTGCAGGCCAGCACAATCAGCGCGACGTCTTCAACCGTCGCAGGTGCCAGCAGCACCCCGGCCTGCCCGATATACCGCCCACGCGGCTCCTCCAGATATCTGGGTTCAATGGGGCGAAAACACGCCGCTGGCAGGCTTGCGCGCAAAGCGTCAATCAGGTCTTGGGAAACGGGGTTCAACACGGGCGGCTCCTTGGCTACACGATCAGGAAGCACGCTTGAGGGGCGAATTCAAGTCACTTAGACGCGGTTTTAACCAACGCGGTGTCAACAGCATGACAGTCGGCTTTTTCGGCAAGCTGCGCCAGTTGGCCTCGATAAAACCGGAATCGGGTCGCACGATGACAAACTGATCCGACGTCACACCTAAAAACGCATCACGCGTATAATCCCCGAACCAATGCATCGGCATCACGATCGAGGGTTCCAGCCCTGCAGAACGTAACGGATGCGCGGCTCAGGGCAGCGGTGGTGTGGGTTTCGTGCGCAAAATTCATTGTCACCACATCGCGATGGCCTAAAAAACCGGCGTAATCCGTGGCAACCTGCACCCCTTCCGAGAGCTTTGGCGGTTTCGTGCCGCCACGCCAAAGGGCAGCAAACAGCGGTTGTATTGGGAACTACACGAACCGGGGGCCGCCGCGAGTTAGCGCGATTGTGACCAAAGTCAAAATTGACCGTGCGTGTTCAAATTTCGCCGCCTAGCCCGCCTCGGTTTTCCCGCGCCGGTCAGCCCGCAGGTTGGCGTATAAAACATGCGTGCGCCAGCGCCCGGCGATTTGCAGATAGCTTTGTGCCACGCCCTCATACTTGAAGCCCGTCTTTTCCAGTACCCCGCGCGAGGCTTTGTTTTCCGGCAAACAGCCCGCCTGAATGCGACTGAGGTCAAGTTCGGTGAACGCATAATGCACCACCGCCAGCACCGCCTCACGCATATAGCCTTGGCGGGCAAACTCCTGCCCGGTCCAATACCCCAGCGTGCCGGTCTGGGCCGGACCGCGTTGCAGATTATCCAGTGTAATCGCCCCGACAAGCTGCTGATCGTCCCGCCGGATCAGAAACAGCGGCATCCCCTGCCCCAGTTCAACCGAGCGTTGGGCCGCGTAAACCCTATTAGAAAAAGCCTTTTTTGCCAGGTGATCCCTGGCCCAGACCGGCTCCCATGGTTGCAGGAAATCCGCCGAGGTGTGACGCAAATCTGCCCAGGCTTTGTGGTCGCCAGATTTCGGCAGCCGCAGGGTCAGACGATCAGTTTCAATCGCGATATGCTTGCGGCGGCTGAAAATCATGCGGCCAAACGTGTGGTTAACGCAGCAAGTTCAGGGGTTTTTTCAACCGGACCATAAAGCGCCATTGCCGCCTTTTCAGCCGCACACAGGGTGACAGCGAAATCGGTCACTTTGGTCAAAGTGACGTCTTCAATCCGCGCGATGGTTTCTTCCAGCGTCGGCACCCGATCCCAGATCGCCACCATCCGCGCCAGCCGTTCACAGCGCGACGACGGGCTTTCCAGCCCCATCAGCATTCCGGCCTTCAGTTGGGTGCGCGCACGCGCCACTTCGGCCTCGGACATATCGTCAGCCGAACGGCGGATTTCGTCGATACTGAGTTCAGCCAATCCGGCGACATCCTCGCCACTGGTGCCGGCATAAATCGTCAGCATGCCAGTGTCGGCAAAAGACCCGGCCGAGGCAAAAATCGTATAACACAGCCCGCGCTTTTCGCGCGCTTCCTGAAACAGACGCGACGACATTCCGCCGCCCAAAGCCATGGAATATATCTGGCTGGTATAGATCGCGTCGTGCCGATACCCCGGTGCTTCCAGTGCCAGCGTGAAATGCGCCTGCTCCAGTTGTTTGACGGCACGATGTTCGCCGCCCAGAAACAAACCAGCCGGCGCAAGCGGTGCAGTGCGTGCCGCCAGATGGCCAAACAGCTTTTCCGCCTCGGCGACAATCGCGTCGTGATCGACAGCACCGGCAGCTGACAGGATCATCTGTTCGGGGCCGTAATATTGCTGAACGAACTGGCGAAGGTCATCTTCACCAAACGCCGACACCTGTTCACTTGGCCCCAAGATCGTGCGGCCAAGCGGTTGATCGGGATAGGTGACTTCCTGCAACCAGTCAAAGATGATGTCGTCTGGCGTGTCCAGAGCCTGGCCAATTTCCTGCAGGATAACCCCACGTTCAACTTCGATTTCGCGCGGATCAAAGGCCGGGTTCAGCAGTATATCCGCGATCACATCCAGCGCCAAAGGCACGTCGTCTTGCAGAACCCGCGCGTAATAGGCGGTCATCTCGCGGCTGGTATAAGCATTGATATAGCCACCCACATCCTCGATCGCCTCGGCGATTTCCAGCGCTGAACGCCTTGCCGTGCCTTTAAAAGCCATATGCTCCAGAAAATGCGCGATGCCGTTTTGTTGCTGCGTTTCGTGCCGGCCTCCGGCATTGACCCAGATCCCGATCGAGGCTGATTTCAGCCCCGGCATATGTTCGGTCACAATGCGAAAACCATTGGACAATGTGTGCAGTTGAACGGTCAATTTTTGATGCCTTTCAGGATGATATCTTTCAGCGCGCCCAGATCATTGGCAACCCGCGTGACACGTTCAGGGCGGTCAAACAGATCTGCCATATGCTGCGGCAGTTCCGGGCGGATGCCGCAGGCAGCCGCGACAGCATCGGGGAATTTCGCCGGATGTGCGGTGGCCAGGGTGATCATCGGCACCCGGCCACTGACGCGCTTGTCAGCCGCCACTTTGATGCCGACGGCGGTATGCGGGCAGACCACCTCGCCGGTCATTTTGCGCACAGTGGCAATCGCTGCGGCGGTTTCTTCTTCGGAACAATCACCTGAATCAAATTCCAGCCGCAGACGTTCCAGCGCCCCTTGGCTGAGCTTGAAACCACCGGTCGCGGCCATTTCGTTCATCAATTGCGAGACCGCCCCGCCTTCGCGGTCGTAGGCATCAAACAAAGCCCGTTCAAAGTTCGAACTGACCTGAATATCCATCGACGGGCTGATCGAGGGTGTGACCCCTTGTTTGGTATACGCACCGGTCACCAGCGTCCGGTGCAGGATGTTGTTCTGGTTGGTGGCGATGATCAGACGATCAATCGGCAGCCCCATCCGGCGGGCGACATAGGCTGCGAAAATATCACCGAAATTTCCGGTTGGCACGGTGAAACTGACCTTGCGATAAGGCGCGCCCAGCGAAACTGCCGAGGTAAAGTAATACACCACCTGCGCCAGAACCCGCGCCCAGTTGATCGAGTTAACGCCAGCCAACCGGACAGCATCGCGGAACTCAAAATCGTTGAACATATCCTTCAGACGCGCCTGACAATCGTCAAAATCGCCATCCACCGCCAAGGCATGCACATTGTCAGCGTCTGGTGTTGTCATCTGGCGGCGCTGCACGTCTGACACCCGGCCATGCGGATACATGATGAACACATCCACCGAGTCCAGCCCCTTGAAGGCCTCAATCGCGGCGGATCCGGTATCGCCGGACGTCGCCCCGACAATCGTCACCCGTTTGCCACTGCGCTTCAGGGCGGCGTCGAACATCTGACCGATCAGTTGCATCGCCACATCTTTGAAGGCCAGCGTAGGCCCGTGAAACAATTCCAGCAGAAAATCGTTCTCGCCGATTTGCACCAAAGGGCAACGCGCTTCATGCGTAAATCCGGCATAGGCCCGGTCAATGATATCGCGGAATTCAGCTTCGGTGAAGGTATCACCGATAAACGGTTTCATGATGCGGAACGCCACCTCTTCATACCGCCGCCCGGCCAGATCAGCGATTTCGTCGGCGCGCATCTGCGGCCAGCTTTCCGGCACATAAAGCCCGCCGTCGCGTGCAAGGCCGGTCAGCATCGCCTCTTCAAATGTCAGAACCGGAGCCTGACCGCGGGTCGAGATATATTTCATGCGTGATGTCGTCTTTTCTAGTCGAGTTTTTGCCTGATACGCCATAGCAGATAGCCTGTCATCCCCAACCAGATCACTGCAAGTGAAAACCACGTCATCGCGTATTGGAAATGATTGTTCGCCACGCCTTCGGTATTGACCGGCCAAGGGATCACCACCTGCTCGGCCTCGTTTGAGGCCCGCAGCACCAGCAGAACCTGCTCGGCCCCAAGATGCGCAGCTATGGCAGGCAGATCGCGGGCAAACCATATTCCGGCTTTAAGGTCCGGGTCCGGGGTAAAGGTTTCGTCAATCTCGTTGGGCCACAACAGATTGCCCTCAAAACGCGCAGTGACCAGCGGGCGGTCGGCGGTTTTCAGGGTTTGGGCGATAAAACCGCGATCAATCAGGATGATCCGGTTGCCGGTTTGCAGGCGCTGGATTACCCGATAACCGGGGCCGCGATTGGTCTGGCTGGTCAGAACATGCACTTCGCCCGGCAATAATGTGCCATCGACAACCACGGCCAGATATTGATGCAGGTCTTCACGCGGCTGGTCTGGCAGCCCGACAGGTGCATCATGAAGGCGCGTCGCGATCTGGGCCAGCACAGCGGTTTTCCATTCCAGACGCTGCAATTGCCAGACGCCCAGCCAAATCAGTATCGCCACGCCACTCAGCCCGAACAGCGCTGGCAGGATCATCCGCCGTGTCATGATACTACCCCTAAAACGTAAGGGCGCGATCCCCCGCGCCCTATCATAGTTTTGAAAAAACTCTCGCCGAAGGCAATCGCGCCTCGCGCGGTTCAGCCGCCCCAGATGTAAATGGCTGCGAACAGGAACAACCACACCACGTCAACAAAGTGCCAGTACCAAGCCGCCGCCTCAAAGCCCAGATGATGCTCGGTCGTCATCTGACCATTGATCGCCCGCACCAGGCAAACCCCCAGAAAGATCGTTCCGACCAGCACGTGAAAGCCGTGAAAGCCCGTGGCCATAAAGAAGGTCGCGCCATAGATATTGCCGGAAAACCCGAACTGCGCGTGGCTATATTCATAGGCCTGAAACACCGTGAACAGCGCACCCAACAGGATCGACAGAATAAGGCCGTTGACCAGATCCTTGCGGTTGTTGTTGTCATGCGCAATCGCGTGGTGCGCCCAAGTCGCGGCAGCCCCGGAACACAGCAGGATCAACGTGTTCATCAGAGGCAGGTGCCAGGGATCAAAGGTTTCGATCCCAACCGGTGGCCAGGGTCCGTCCACGGCGGGATAGTTCGGCCCGGCAGGGTAAAGCGCATGTTTGAAAAAGTTCCAGAACCACGCCACAAAGAACATGATCTCCGACATGATGAACATGATCACGCCATAGCGCAGACCGATCATCACAACCGGCGTGTGATCGCCTTCATTGGCTTCGACAATCACCTGCGCCCACCACGCATACATCACGTAAAGCACCATCGCGAGGCCGATCAGACCCAGCCACGGACCCATGTCGTGCATGTAAAGCACCATGCCGCCCAGCATGGTCATCCCGCCCAAGGCACTTGCAAACGGCAGGATACTGGGGTTCAGGATGTGGAAATCGTGGTTTTTTTCATGCGCCATTGGTGTTCTTCCCTATTTTTCGGCTCAATTTAGCGGATTTGATTTGGTTTCGACAAGGCTTACCTCGTCCTGCGGCAATTCGGCAACGTGGAACGTATAGGACAGGGTCAACTCTTGGATATTTTTGGTTTCAGGATCGTTGACGATTTCCGGATCGACAAAGAAACTGACCGGCATCTGCACCCGTTCGTGGGGTTGAAGCACCTGCATTTCAAAGCAAAAGCAGGCGATTTTGTCAAAGTACGATCCAGCTGAAAACGGCGCAACGTTGTAACTTGCGGTGCCGGCTATCGGCTTGTCAGTCGGGTTGTAAGCCTCGTAAAACGCCAGACCGGTTTCACCGATCTTCAGCTGCATTTCGCGCTGTAAAGGTTTGAATTCCCACGGCATATCGCGTGCCAGTGACGCATCAAACCGCACAGTGATCATTCGATCGAGGATCAGATCGCTGCCGGATGTCGCAACACTGGTCTGCCCGCCCCAGCCGGTGACTTTGCAGAACCAGTTGTAAAATGGCACCGAGGCGTAGGACATCGCGCCCATGAAAGCCACAACCATCACCAGCCGTTGGGCAATCTGACCGTTTGAGATACCGCCGCTCATTCGCTGCCCTCAACCAATGAAGGGCGCAGCGAATGATCAAACGCTTCCATCATTTCGCCATCCGACATTTTGGCCACGGTGATGCCAAACACCAGCGCCACAAAACTGACCAGCATCAAACCAACCCACAAATTGCGCTTGCGGCGGCGCACATGCAGTTCGTGATCTTTGGTGATTGCCATTACAGCCCCCATTGCGGCCAAAAGGCCCAGTCAATTGATGCAGCGCGCAGGCCTGACTCGACCAGCAGGCCGACGAAATGCAGGAACAGATAGTAAAGCGACAGGCGGAAAAACTTGCGTTCCGCTGCGTATTTATCCGCTTCGGCATTGTCTTCAACCCGGCGGTAAAGGCCGTAAGCGCCTTTAAGGAACAGGATATTCAACACAGCCGAGACCGCGAAAAACACCGGTCCGCCGATTGGCGTAAATGCCAGTATCAGACCAACAGGGGCCAACAGCACCGAATAGATCAGGATTTGCTTGCGGGTCTCGCGTTTGCCATGCGTGACCGGCAGCATCGGCACCCCTGCCTTGGTGTAGTCGTCGTTCATAAACAACGCCAGCGCCCAAAAATGCGGCGGGGTCCACATGAAGATCAACCCGAACATCAGGATCGATTCAATCGACACGCCACCAGTTGCCACCGCCCAGCCGATCATCGGCGGAAAGGCACCAGCCGCTCCACCGATAACGATATTCTGCGGCGTGGCGCGTTTCAGCCACATCGAATACACCACGGCGTAAAAGAAGATGGTGAAGGCCAGTAAACCTGCCGCCAGAAAGTTCGCGGTCAGCCCCAGCATCGCCACCGCAATCACCGACAGCCACAAGCCCAGCATCTTGGCGTCGTCCGCCGTAACCCGGCCCGACGGCACCGGGCGGCCCTGCGTGCGCTTCATCACAAGGTCGATATCGGCGTCCCACCACATATTCAGCGCGCCCGAGGCACCGGCCCCGATGGCGATAAACAGGATCGACGCGAAGGCCAGAACTGGATGCACATGCACCGGCGCCACAAACAGACCAACCGCTGCGGTGAAGATCACCAGCGACATTACACGCGGCTTGAGCAAGGCGAAATAATCACCAAACTCGGCATCGCGGCTTTGATCCATTGTGGTTACATCCGTCATCGGATTATCCATGCCACAAGAGCACGCACAGAATGCGCCCCCTTGGTTTCAACCTTAATTCGACGCAACGGCAACCGGTGCAGGTGTGCCGTTTGCGGCCGCCAGCGAGGTTTTCAGCCATTCGTCATAAACCGCCTGCGACACAACTTTGACCACGATCGGCATAAACGTGTGATCTTTGCCGCAAAGTTCCGAGCACTGACCGAAGTAAACGCCTTCACGTTCCGCTTTGAACCAGGACTGAGCCAGACGACCGGGCACCGCGTCTTGTTTCACGCCAAAGGCCGGAATGGTCCATGAATGGATCACGTCAGACCCAGTGATGCTGAGGACGACAATTTTGTTGATCGGCACAACGACGGCTGTGTCAGTGGCCAAAAGGTATTCGTCGGGTGCGTAACCGTTCTTGGCAAGGTCTTCGCGGGCCAGCATAAAGCTGTCAAAGCTCAGGTTTTCGTCGGTGTATTCATAAGACCAGTACCACTGGTTGCCGGTGATCTTGATATTCAGTTCAGCCTCGGGAATTTCCATCTGCTTGAACAGAACCGGCAGCGAAAACACCCCGATGACGATCAGAATGATGATCGGCACGATGGTCCAGGCGACTTCAAGGGCCGAATTATGGGTGAATGTGGCCGCCACGGGATTTCTGCGGCGGTTGTAACGGAATGGTATCCACAGCAACAGCAATGCGACAAAAACTGTGATGATCGTGATGATCCACATGATCAAATCGTCCAGCCAGTGAATATCGCGGGCCAGTTCGGTCGCGGCTGGCTGAAAATAAATACCCTCGGGCTTGGGTTTGCCGACAGTTTCCAACCCTTGCAACGCTGCTTGCGCCCATACTGCCCCGCTAAGGGTCAATCCGGTCAATGCAGTTCCGATTCCGGTGAGTGTTCTGACTAAGCGCATCCGTATTCTTCCCGTTTATCTGTGCAGCCTTGCTGCCGCTACGGTGACACCCCATCTGATGACAGAGAATCCCCAGTTGTTTCTTTCGTGGGAGAAACCATAATACGCGACCAAGAACAAGTTTCTCTTTTGCGGCATTCAGCCGCTTCAAGCCTCAAAAACACGCCATTTGGCGGGAAAGTTGCTGCCAATGTCCCTTTCGTCCCCGCGCTTCCAGCCATTTGACACTTTACTTGACCACGATGACGCCCTGAAAACTCTGCGCGCTGCGGTCTCTGGCGCCGATGACGGCGAGCTTTTTCTGGAGCGTCGCCGGTCTGAATCGCTGGTTTTTGACGACGGACGGCTGAAAAACGCCAGTTACGACGCCTCGGAAGGCTTTGGCTTGCGGGCGGTAAACGGCGAAACGGCCGGTTACGCGCATTCGACCGAAATTTCGCAGGCGGCTTTGACGCGGGCTGCCGAAACCGCGCGATTGGCGGTTGGGGCCGGAGGCGGTACGCTGGCAGAGGGGCCACAGGCGACCAACCGGCGGCTATATATCGACACAAATCCGATGGACGACGCGACATTTCCGGTGAAAATCGAAACCCTGCGCGAAATCGACGCCTATGCCCGCGCGCTTGATCCGCGGGTTGTGCAGGTTTCCGCATCGTTGGGGGCGTCGGTGCAGGAGGTTTTCATTCTGCGCCCCGAAGGCACCTTGCTGGCGGATACGCGCCCGATGACGCGGCTGAATATCTCGGTGATTGTCGAACACAACGGTCGGCGCGAAAGTGGCGGTGCCGGCTTTGGCGGGCGCGGTCATTTGTCAGGGCTGATCAAAGCCAGCAACTGGCGTGAAACGGCTGCCGAGGCGTTGCGTATCGCGCTGGTCAATCTCGAGGCGGTTCCTGCCCCGGCTGGTGTGATGGACGTAGTCCTTGGCCCCGGTTGGCCCGGCATCCTGCTGCACGAGGCGATTGGTCACGGTCTGGAAGGTGATTTCAACCGGAAAAAAACCTCGGCCTTTGCCGGGCTGATGGGCCAGCGCGTCGCCGCACCGGGTGTTACCGTGCTGGATGACGGCACCATCCCTGATCGGCGGGGGTCACTGACCTTTGATGATGAAGGAACGCCCTCGGGCAAGAACGTGCTGATTGAAGACGGCATTCTGGTCGGCTTCATGCAAGACCGCCAGAACGCGCGCCTGATGGGGGTTGCGCCCACTGGCAACGGGCGGCGCGAAAGTTTTGCGCATGCACCGATGCCCCGGATGACCAACACCTATATGTTGGGCGGCACGGCTGATCCGGCAAGCATCGTGGCGGACCTTGCCGACGGCATTCACGCGGTTGGTTTTGGCGGCGGGCAGGTCGATATCACCAACGGCAAGTTTGTGTTCAGCTGCACCGAGGCCTACCGCATCAAAAACGGCAAGAACCTTGGCCCGGTCAAAGGCGCCACCCTGATCGGCGACGGGGCTACCGCGCTTAACCGTATTCGCGCACTTGGCAACGACATGGCGCTGGACCCCGGCATGGGCAATTGCGGCAAAGCGGGCCAATGGGTGCCGGTGGGTGTCGGCCAGCCAACCGTGCTGATCGGTGGGTTGACGGTGGGTGGCTCGGCTGCGTAACTTGCGCGTTGATTTACCTGATTACGTGGGGTTGAGGTCGGCTTGGCGGCTTAGAAACCTGGTTCGTTAACCTTTCATTAAGGCTGCAAAGGCCAAAATCAACGCTTCCGCTGCCACGGAGCCTTAATGACTGATTCTCTGTTTGGGTCGATCCCCCAATCGGCCTTGCCACAAACCCACGACGACAAAGTGTTGTGGCTGCAACTGATCCGTTCACGCCGGGTCGGGCCTGCGACGTTTATGCGCCTGATGGGCGATTACGGCACTGCCGGTGCCGCACTGGATGCGCTGCCGGGTATTGCTGCGGCGGCCGGGGTGAACAACTATCACGTTTACCCAAAGGCCGAAGCCCAGCGGGAATACGAAACCGGTCGCGCCAAACGCGCCCGTCTTCTTTGTATCGGCACGCCGGAATATTCACAGGTTCTGGCCGATATCAGCGATGCCCCGCCAGTGATCTGGGCGCGTGGACGTGTCGATCTGTTGCTGCGCGACAGCGTTGCGCTGGTGGGTGCACGCAACGCCTCGAGCCTTGGCACCCGCATGGCGAAACTGCTGGCCAGCGATCTGGGCAAGGCCGGATATGTCGTCACTTCGGGCCTCGCGCGCGGGATTGATGCTGCTGCGCATCATGCCGCCCTGCCAACCGGAACAATCGCGGTCATGGCTGGCGGGGTTGATGTTATCTATCCGGTCGAAAACCAGAAACTGGCCGATGAAATTGCCGAAACCGGCTTGCTGATTTCGGAACAACCGATGGGCCTTGCCCCGCAGGCACGGCATTTCCCGCGCCGCAACCGGATTGTGTCCGGCCTCAGCCGGGCCGTGGTTGTGGTGGAAGGGGCGGCCAAATCCGGTAGCCTGATCACTGCCCGCGAAGCCGCCGATCAGGGCCGCGACGTGATGGCCGTACCGGGGCATCCACTGGATACCCGCGCCACCGGCTGCAACATGCTGATCCGTGACGGCGCGGTTCTGGTACGATCGGCAAGCGATGTGATCGAAGCCCTTGGCGTGCCGCAACAAGCGCCGCGACCTGACCCGATTGTGCCGTCCCGGCTGACCATACAGGAACCCCCCAAAGCCACAATTTCCGAGGCGATGGACCTGTCGCGAAAAATCCTCTCACTGCTGGGCCCCGCCCCGATCCCCGAGGATCAGTTGATCCGCGAACTCAACGCCCCCGCCGCCGCAGTGTCATCGCATCTGGTGACGCTTGAACTTGACGGCAGGTTGCAACGCCATACCGGCGGCATGTTGGCGCTGGTGGTTTGAGGGGGGGGAAAGGCCGCAATCCGGCTTATTGCCTACTATAAAATGCCCGGTCGTTGTACCAGGTCTTGTCATCTAAATCAGGTCGGCGCGGCGCCCCAAATACCGGAACCAACATCCGCTCGAGAAACTTCCAGACACCAAACCGGTCAAGGATCGGATTAAGCCAGGGTGTTCCGACGCAAAAATGCGTGCTGTGGTCGGCGCGGTGGTGTTTGTAATGGTGTTTGGCATCTTGCAAGATCTTGAGGCGCTGTAAAAACACAACAAGCCGCGGCAACGCTTTTCGCGGTGTGTGCGACCATCGGTGGGTCTGCTGGGCGAACAAGCCGACAAACGCAAAGAACCAAACCTTCCAGCCTAAGCTGTCAGTCAACCAGGCCACGCCCAAAACCGCGATGCAAATCAGATAGATCGGCAGGCTGTTGCGGAACCAGTGGATTTTGTTCATTTCAAGTGGTGCATTGTGATGCAGCACGTTGGGTGCGACGAACGTCTGCCCCCAAATCGGTGTTTCCGGTGTCCCTAGGGTGTCTTCGGCCCAGTGGAAAAAGCCAGCAATGAAATCCACCAATAGGTACAGGCCCACAGCCCAAAATATCCCCGTGACGATTTCCAATAACAAGCTGATCTCCAATTTCTAGATGATTTGGACCCCCGGAAACGCAGTTAACGCCCGCATCACACTAGGCTGCAACACTATTTTTTTCAAGGAAAGTCAGGGATTCCATACCTTTCGACTGATCCCAACCTGGTCTGGGTTCAGGTTATCGGCTGCGTTTTCGCGCTGTGATCGACGGCAAATCTCTGGATCTTCGCGCGACCGACACTCCTATACCCAGCGCCCACCTAACACGCTTCGGGCGCTACAGACCGGAAGGTTACGCACAGTTCCGGGTCGGCCCACCACACGTCGGTGGCACCGATTGCCCAATGCACCGCCACCCAGGTTGCGCCGGACAGTTGGTAAAGGACGTAAACCGTTGTGCCGTCGAACATCTCAATATCCCCACCCGCACGCCGGACCATCGGCGTGTCAGCAAGCCGGATCGCTTTGCCGCCGGGGCGTTGCGGTTCCAGGATGGCAAAACCGATATCATTTGCGACGCGCAGTTCTTTCACCACGAATTCGATCGGCTGGCCGAGGTTCCATTCGACTTGCGGACGAATCGCATCCATCATGGCGGCGCGCGTCGCACTGCCACGGGTGGGTTCGTGATAGTCTTCGCCTGCAGAGGCGCGTAACGGCTTGAAAAGCAACGCCAAAAGGCAGAAAATCCTGATCATCCTGAAACCCCCCACGCCATAATTCCGGCATCTGACGCCGATAAATCCGCTGGGTCAAGGCACGGCAGAAAACTAACCCATTGACAGACCCTGCCCTGCAACCCATGTTCCGCGCCCACAGCAAAGCCCGTTTTTCAGTATTGGATTGCCCATGCCCGTCGTCGTTGTTGAATCGCCCGCCAAGGCCAAAACCATCAACAAATACCTCGGCAGCGGCTACACGGTTCTGGCGTCTTACGGCCACGTGCGCGACCTGCCCGCCAAGAACGGTTCGGTCGATCCAGATGCAGATTTCGAGATGAAATGGGAGATTGCGCCGACCTCGCAAAAACACATCAAAGCAATCGTTGACGCGCTGAAGGCTGACAATAACCTGATCCTCGCGACCGACCCTGACCGTGAAGGCGAGGCAATTTCCTGGCATCTGGAAGAGGCCTTGCGCGCCCGCAAAGCCATCAAGAAAGACACCCCGGTCAGCCGGGTTGTGTTCAACGCGATCACCAAATCCGCCGTCACCGAAGCGATGAAAAACCCGCGTCAGGTCGATATGGAACTGGTCGAGGCCTACCTCGCCCGCCGTGCGCTGGATTATCTGGTCGGGTTCACCCTGTCGCCGGTTCTGTGGCGCAAGTTGCCGGGGTCAAAATCTGCCGGTCGGGTGCAATCGGTCTGCCTGCGTCTGATTGTTGAACGTGAAATGGAAGTCGAAGCGTTCAGGGCGCGCGAATTCTGGACTGTAGGCGCGATTGTAACCACCCCGCGTGGGCAGGAGGTCGAAGCGCGGCTGACGGTTCTGGGCGGCAAGAAGCTCGATAAATTTGATATTGCCACGGCCGAAGCCGCCGATCTGGCAACCCACGCAGTCAACAGCCGCGATCTGGCGGTGATTTTGGTCGAGGCCAAGCCCGCCTCGCGCAACCCCTATCCGCCATTCATGACCTCGACCCTGCAGCAAGAGGCCAGCCGCAAATTCGGCTTTGGCGCGCGCCAGACAATGAGCACGGCGCAGCGGTTATACGAGGCCGGGTACATCACCTATATGCGGACCGACGGCATCGACATGGCACCCGAAGCGGTGGTCGCCGCGCGGGACGAAATCAAAACCCGGTATGGCGCGCCTTATCTGCCGGACAGCCCGCGCATCTATAAAAACAAAGCCAAGAACGCGCAGGAAGCGCATGAAGCGATCCGCCCGACCGATTTCCGCAAAGATCGAGCGGGCAGCGGGGACGAAGCCAAGCTTTACGACCTGATCTTCAAGCGCGCCAT
>DJBQ01000078.1:2616-3335 GCA_002430125.1 Rhodobacterales bacterium UBA5972 | reverse complement strand
CAATTAGAAATGTTCTCGACACTCCGACCGCAGCAGTCAGGGCGAGTTTCTGCAAGGGTTCGATCTACCGTCTGAACCGTTCGAGGATTGGCTGCGGGCGGAGCGCGATGTCGCCAAAAGCGTTGCATCAGCCACCAAACCGGAACCCCGCACCCGCCCCGCCATCGCGGTACTGCCCTTCGCCGAACTGAGCGTGGCAGCGGACGACATGTTCGCCGATGGCGTGGTCGAGGAAATCACCGGCGCGCTGAGCCGGGTGCACGAGTTTGACGTGATCGCCCGCCAATCGGCTTTTGCCCTGCAAGGCGAGGCGCTGGACGTGCCGCAAGCTGCCGCCCGGCTTGGCGCGCAATATATCGTCGAAGGCACGGTCCGCCGTGCCGGGGATCGGGTGCGGATTGCGGCGCAACTGGTGAACGGCGCAGATGGCCATACCTTGTGGTCGGAACGGTTCGACGACCGGCTGGATGACCTGTTCGATCTGCAGGACCGTATCGCCTCGCAAGTGGCCGGTCAAATCTCGCCCAGTCTGCGCAACGCTGAAATCGCCCGTGCCACCGGTCGCGCCCCGCAAAACCGATCCGCATATGACCTGCTGCTGACCGCCTATCCGTATTTCTGATCGCTTAGGCAGCAGGATAACGCCAAGGCAGGTGAAATCCTTGATACTGCGCTGGTGCTTGATCCGGATTTCGTGCCGGCGCTGGCGCTTAGGGCCT
>DJBQ01000078.1:0-2403 GCA_002430125.1 Rhodobacterales bacterium UBA5972 | reverse complement strand
GGGCCTATGCGCAGGCGGGATCGGATGTGCCTTTGGCCCGCACCTATCTTGATCGCGCGTTGGCGCTCGACCCTAGCAATGCCTGGGCCTGGATCAGGATTGGCTGGATTCACGTCTATTTGCACGAGGTTGAACCGGCGCTGGCGGCCTTCGACCGGGCTGAACGTCTAAGCCCACTTGACCCGTTTCTGCATCAGATCACCTTTGGGCGGGCCTCAGCCGCGTTTCGCTGGGACGGGCACGAAGAAGAGCCATCCGCCTGATTGAGGAAGGTCTGCGCCGCCATCCCGGCGTTGTCTGGCCGCTGCGGATGCTGGCCGTCAGTTACGCCAAGGCCGGCGACTTGCCCGCCGCCCGCGAAACGGCCCAACGTTTGCTGTACCACCTACCGCATTTGACGATCCAATACCTTGCGGCCCCACTGCCGCCCATGTCCAAAGGGATCAGGGACGACTATTTCCCGTATCTCGTGATGGCAGGCATCCCCGAGGAATAGCCCCTTTACAGGTTGGCATCGCGCCCTCATTCTGGCCTGAAACCAGCCGGAGCTCCAGATGACCAAACCCCGCCAGACTGACGATTTCATGGCCATGAAGGGTGCAGGGTATTATTCCCGCGCCACCATCGGGGCCAAGCATGTGATGGACAATGCGGCGGGGCTGATTTTGGATGCGCTCGCGCGTCAACCGCCCGCCGATGACGGCAGCATTTTCACCATGACCGATATGGGATGCGCTGATGGCGGCACCTCGATTGACATGGTGGGCCGGGTCTTGCGCGATGTGCGCGCCCGCTGCCCGAGCCGGGCGATCCAGATGGTTTACACCGACCTGCCGCGCAATGATTTTTCGCAGCTATTCCAGATAGTGCATGGGCTGACCGACATTCAAAGCTATGCCAAGGGGATCGACAACCTTTATGTCATGGCCTCGGCCACCTCGTTTCACGTCCGGATCGTGCCTCCCGGCAGCTTGAACCTTGGCCATTCGGCCACCGCCTCGCATTACATCACCGAGGTTCCGGCGCAGATACCCGAGCACGTGCATATGGTCGGCGCGACGGGCGATGTGCGTCAGGCGTTCGAAGCGAAAGGAGCCAAGGACTGGGAAAACTTCCTGCTGAACCGCACGTCCGAATTGGCTGTGGGCGGCTTTCTGGCACTGTTCAATTTCGGCATTGACGAGGAAGGCCGCTATCTGGGCCACACCGGTGGCGTGTCGATGTTTGATACGTTCAATGACCTGTGGCGCGGGATGCTGGATGAGGGGCTGATTACGGGGGCCGAATACGTGGCAACCAACTTTCCGCAGGTTTACCGGACGGTTGACCAGTTTACCGCGCCCCTGAACGACCCGAGCAGCCCGGTTTACAAGGCAGGCCTGCGGCTGGAGCACGCCGAAACCCGCGTGGTGCCCTGCCCCTTTGCCGAGGCGTTCAGGGCGGGTGGTGTATCAGCCGTCGACTTTGCCCGCAGCTATATCCCCACCCTGCGCAGCTGGTCCGAACCGGTGTTTATGGCAGGGCTTTCCGGGGATCGCCCGGCGGCGGAAAGGGCCGCGCTGGTTGATGAGTTCTACGGCCGATACGAAGCGCTGGTCGCCGCCCGCCCCGACGGGCACGGGATGGATTATGTGCATTGTTATATGATTTGTCGGAAGGTTTGAGGGTCAGCGCAAGCGAAACCGGGTTCTTAGGGCAAGGCCGAGAAAGAACAGCAGGATCACGCCTAGGACGGTTTGGCCAGCGGTCAGAAATTGGACGAATGGGTTCAGGCTCTGATAGTATTCGGTGCCGAAATAAAGACGATGTAGGCCAAGGAAATTGAACATACTGACGAAAGAAAGGGCAAACCCTTCAAGCGCGCCGTGCTTGCCGTCGTAAAGCTCGTTCAGCCAGTTGAAATACCCCATATAGATCAGGGCTGGAACAATCCATAGCCCAAGCAGCCAAAGCGAAGGCTTTAGGATTGAATAGCCATATTCTGAAACCGCGCCGAACAGCCGATAAGGCAACCTCTGCCCCCAGTTGCCAATCCGCCCGGCAAACGCCATTTCGCGGCGGAAAAAGAAGTGCTGATCCTCCGGCAGGCCTTGCTTGTCCAGGCTGTGCCGGATCACCGCGCAGGACGCGCGGGCGGCTTTGGGGTTGTCCGGCGCGCCGGTCGGCCAGTATTCATCCGCTGCCGTGAAGGCGGTGTTCTGATGCAGCACCGCACCGTCGAAATCGGGATAGCCCGTCAGAAGGCCGGCATCGCGAAAGCTGGTCGGCTTTTCAAACTGGCAGTCTTTAAAAGAGACCTCCCCCTCTTCCTCATTCCCTGCAACGAAGGTGGCTTTCTGAAATTTGGCGAACCCGCTGAACTGCGCATAGTAGAAAAGAGCTTTCCCGCTGAAATGCGCCGAG
>DJBQ01000002.1 GCA_002430125.1 Rhodobacterales bacterium UBA5972 | reverse complement strand
ACCAAAATTATGGATTAGCAGCTTAATCGTCAAGTTTGTCTGACAATGCCGCGTTAGGACCGCTAGCCATCCGTATCCGTACCTAGTTAAACATCTCGTGGCACAACTCCAAGGCTGACACCAACGCATCGACCTCGGCCTTGGTGTTATAAAGCCCGAACGAAGCGCGACAGGTGGCGGTGACGCCCAGGTGCTGCATCAAAGGCTGCGCACAATGATGCCCGGCCCGAACCGCGATCCCGCGCCGGTCAACCACGGTCGAGATGTCATGCGGATGCGCCGCCCCGTCCAGCGTGAAGGAAAAAATCGCACCCTTGGTTTTGGAATTGCCCTGTATATTCAACCAGTTCAAACCGTTGAACTTGCTTTGGGCATAGTCGCGTAAATCCCGTTCGTGTGCCGCGATATTGTCCATTCCAATATTGCTCAGGTAATCAATGGCAGCCCCAAGGCCGATCATCTGAATGATACCGGGCGTACCTGCCTCGAATTTATGAGGTGGGTCATTATACGTAACGATGTCGCGCGTAACCTCGCGGATCATGTCGCCACCACCCATGAACGGTCGCATCTCGGCCATACGGTCGCGTCTTACGTAAATCGCGCCCGAGGCGGTGGGGCCGTAAAGTTTATGCCCGGTGATGGCGTAGAAATCACAACCAATATCCTGCACATCTACTGGTGAATGTACTGAGGCTTGTGATCCATCAACCAAAACCGGGACGCCGGCCGCATGTGCGCCCTGGCAAATCGCTTTGACGTCAACAACCGTGCCTAAAACGTTCGACATATGCGTAATCGCGATCAACCGGGTTTTGGGCGTGATGGCGTCCAGCACGGCCTGCGGATCAAGATCACCGTTCACATCGGTTTCAACCCATTTCAACACTACGCCTTGCCGCTCGCGCAGAAAATGCCAGGGCACGATATTGGCGTGATGCTCCATAACCGACAGAATAATCTCGTCACCCGCCTGAAAACGCGGCGCGGCCCAGGCATAGGAAATCAAGTTGATGGCGGCGGTGGTGCCGGTGTTAAACAGGATTTCATCCTCGTGTTCCGAGTTCAGGAAACGCTGGATTTTACCACGCACGGCCTCGTATTTGTCGGTGGCAATATTGGACAGATAATGCAGACCGCGATGCACATTCGCGTATTCTTCACTATAGCCCCGGATCACGGCATCTATAACAACTTGGGGCTTTTGTGATGAAGCGCCGTTGTCTAAGTAAACCAAAGGTCTGCCATGCACAGTTCGCGCAAGAATTGGGAAATCTTTGCGAATTTCACTAACGTCATACATGCCTTAAACCCCCGGCTCGATCAATCCGAACCTAACCAAAAAAACCATCAGAAGAAATGCCAGAATGATCGAGGTTCCCATCAATCCTGCAAATACTTTCAACAGCGACGAGAACCCGTGCAGCACGGCGATGAAATTCACCGTCAACCAGGTCGCAAAAATAGCCGTTGCCAACGTAATCAGACCCATCAAGGATTGAGCATTGCCAAGGATCAGGAATAGCGGGATCTCGGCAACCTCAACCGCAAGGGTCAATAGTTGCAGCCACAGCATAAGTTGCAACGTCTGATCAAACAGACCCGTTCCACCGAAAATCCGTCCAATCAAGAAAACCGCCAAAACCGTTAGGTACAGCACCGCGATCTGCATAATCGTCAGCAGTAGAGGGCTGGAGAACATCGAGGCAGCAAAACCACTTTGCGGCACCGGATTAATCCATTGCCCGATAAATGCCGCCAACACTTCAAGTGTTACCACCAGAACGGCGGCCTCGATCAGCACCGGCCTGCCGAGTTGGTTTTGCATTAAGATGCGCGCAGCCCGTTGCGGGTCGCGCAGTGTTAGCCTTGCCAGCGCAAGGGTTTGTTCCAACATACAATCACGCCTTCAGATCATTCCTCTGGCATGAAAATACATAGCCGCCATCAAGCCCACAAGAGCAACCACCGACATTGACAGAAATAGTGGCGAAGTCCGACTGAAACCCTGCGTTCGCGCGACCGCCACCGAAATAAACCAGACAAATGGCAACGTGCCAATCCAGTAAGGCGGCATAGAAATCCACGACGCTTTGAAAATCGGAAAATAAAGCGACAGGTTGGTAAAGATCACAGACAGAACCGCAGCCGCGATGCCGAACGGGGCTGTCACGAACGCGCCCCAAAACACAGCCAAACGGGTGTTTTCAAACGATCCGGTGCCACCAAAGAAATGACAGACTGCCGCCAGCACCATGGCAAAAACATACATCGCACAGGTGCGCACAACCATCGACAGCAAAAACAATGCACCGATTTCCGTCGAAACCAGACTGATGCCAGCCGAATTCGGCACAATCACCGCTTTCATCGTCCATGACAAAAAGAAGGCCATGTTTGACATCATCAACAAGCTGAGCAGGTACAATTCGCTGGGGCTCTGATTGATTAACCGTTGCGTGGATTTTGCCATGTAAAACCAGGCAAACAGAACTTTATGGGTCAGCGTATTACGGCTGAAATACGGTTTACCGTTTTGGCGTAATTTGCGCCCCACATGCGTTTGATCGGTTACGTGCATGGCCTGCCTGTTGAAACTTTGGTTACATTGAGCTTACTTATGCACAGGACAATGCGGACAGATTGTGGCCAATACCGGAAAAGTTTTAGGCAGTTTTTTGGATTGTGCCGAGGGTTGCACGCATCGCAAGCCCCCAGATGGTCAGAAACCAAACGGCTGCCATTAGTGAAGAAATTCGATTAATATTTTGCAAGTCATTGTAATTGCTAAAAATTTCAAGAAAAACATTCACTGGTTGAGCAGCCAGTAAGCACCAAAACAGCGCAAGCCTCGAACCTTTCCACGTCCCCTGCCCGCCAAACATACGGGCAATCAGTTGGCTTACCGCTGCGATTGCATAAAAAAACAATGGTGCAAAAATCAAACCAGCCACCATACTAGCGGCGAAATAGGCCTCTAGCGGGGCTTCTGCGGTCGGCTGGTATATGTGTGCAAGTCGCGGTAGGCGCACCAGAAACGACATCAGGCAGGCACCCATAACATAAATAAGCAAAACCCGTTCGGCAGGATTTCTTGCCAGCAAACGCCGGATAACTGTACCCGGTGCCACATAGGTTTGTGCAATATCCCGCCAGAAAGCCATTAATTTCGGTGTCGCTCAATCCAGGCTTCGAGGCGGCCAAAGATGTCTTTGCGGATTTCCTCGTTTTCGATTTCCTCCAGCGCGGCGGCCAAAAATGACAAAACCAGAAGGTCGGTTGCCTGGGCGCGCGGAATACCGCGTGACATCAGATAAAACAGCGCATCCGCGTCAATCGCCCCAACGGTTGAGCCATGCGAGCAGGCCACGTCATCGGCATAGATTTCAAGTTCCGGCTTGGCCAAAAACTGGCTGTCGTCATCCAGCATCAGGCCTTGGCTGATTTGATAGCCATCGGTTTTTTGCGCGCCTGGTTTCACTAGGATTTTACCCTGAAAAACCCCGGTGGCCCCATTGCGCAGGACTTTCTTGAAGACCTGACGGCTTTCACAATTGACCGCGTCATGGGTTATGAAAACCGTATCATCCTGATGGAATGGATGGGTTTTTCCGTCGCCAACAGCAGCCCCGGCAATTGTCGCATGCGCATTGTCGCCCAATATCTCGATAACGCATTCATTACGCGTTAACGCACCGTTAACTGTCAGACTAAAGCTTTTGAAACTGCTTTCGGTCCCCAAACGGGCAAAAATATGTGCGGCGGCCCGGCGTTCATGATCGCGCCCCTGAGTGCGGACATGATGAAACGCACCACCATCCGCGATGTCTACTTCCAGCACTTTGTTGATGCGCGCAGCCGCAGGGCCGTTTTCCAGCAATGTTACATCGCCGCCAGCCTCGACCTTGACGATATGATGCACGACGGCATCGGCAGTTTCACTGGTGCGCACATAATGCAGGCATATCGGACGCGGCGCCTTGCCGGTTACGCGAATAACCATGCCTTGCGTCGCGGTCGCAGTATTCAATGCCGCAAGCGGTCGGTTAACCGGCGATTGGCCGCTGTTTTCCAGAACGCCGTAAATATCCCGCGCCCAATGGATATCTTTTTCGGCCGCGTTGGCCAAGGGTTCGATTTCGACATGCTCCATCGCCATTTGATCCGAGATGTCAGGATCAAACACCCCGTCAACAAAAACCAACCGCAATCGGTCGATATCACAGAAAACCGGCTTTTCGTCGGTTTCCAACAAAGTCGCTGGCGTGGCATCTGCCTTTGTCAGCTCGTCCGGGCGGGTAAATTTCCAGTATTCATCGCGCCGTGTCGGCAGGCCCATATCGTGCAAACGGGTGAGGGCCGACTTGCGGGCTTCGCTGGCCCATTTGCCACCCACTGGAGATATGATCGCAGCCAGCCGCGCATCCGGAGCGGCGGACTTTGCCTTGGAAACAGCCATCAGGCCACCTCGGCCAGTAAATCGGCATAGCCGTTGTTTTCAACTTCAAGTGCCAGTTCAGGGCCGCCTGATTTGATGATCCTGCCGTCGGCCATGATATGCACGACGTCAGGTTTAATATGATCCAGAAGCCGTTGATAATGAGTAATCACCAGAAATGAACGCTTGCCGTCGCGCAGTGCATTGACCCCTTCGGCCACCAGTTTCATCGCATCAACGTCAAGGCCGGAATCGGTCTCGTCCAGCACGCACATCTTGGGTTCCAGCATTGCCATCTGCAGGATTTCATTGCGCTTTTTCTCGCCACCTGAAAAGCCGACATTGACCGGGCGCTTGAGCATTTCCGCATCAATCTTAAGGCTTTTCGCCTTGGCACGGATCACTTTAAGGAACTCAGCTGCCGACATTTCGTCCTCGCCACGGGATTTTCGTTGGCTGTTCACCGCTGTGCGCAAAAAGGTCATATTGCCAACCCCGGGGATTTCAACCGGGTACTGAAACGCCAGAAACAAGCCAGCCGCGGCGCGTTCTTCGGGTTCCATCGCAAGCAGATCAACACCGTCCAGCGTGGCGCTGCCGCCAGTCACTTCGTACCCGCCCTTGCCGGACAGCACATAAGACATGGTCGATTTACCCGAGCCGTTCGGCCCCATTATCGCATGCACTTCGCCCGACGGCACCGTGAGTGACAGGCCTTTAAGTATTTGTTTGTCTTCTTCTTCCAGCTTGACCTGGAGATTTTCGATTTTCAGCATTCTCGTACCACTTTCCATACTTCTTGGGTGCTGACCTGTTGCCTGCCCCACATTTTTATTAGCCGACTGACCCTTCAAGCGAGATAGCCACCAAAGCCTGCGCTTCCATTGCGAATTCCATTGGCAAGGATTGCAGCACTTCTTTGGCGAAACCGTTGACAATCAGGGCCAGGGCCGCCTCTTCGTCAATGCCGCGTTGGCGGCAGTAAAACAGCTGCTCGTCATCGACCTTGGAGGTGGTCGCCTCGTGTTCGACCCGCGACGAATTATTGCGCACCTCGATATATGGCACGGTGTGCGCACCACATTTATCGCCAATCAACAGGCTGTCGCACTGGGTATAATTGCGCGAATTCTTGGCCTTGGGGTGCATCGACACCAGCCCGCGATAGGTGTTCTGCGCCCTGCCCGCCGAAATCCCCTTGGAGACAATCCGCGACTTGGTGTTTTTGCCCAGATGCACCATTTTGGTGCCGGTATCGGCTTGTTGATAGTTATTTGCGATGGCGATCGAGTAAAACTCGCCTGAACTGTCGTCGCCACGCAGGATGCAGCTTGGGTATTTCCACGTGACCGCAGACCCGGTTTCGACCTGTGTCCACATCACCTTGGCGCGGTCGCCGCGGCAATCGGCACGTTTGGTGACAAAGTTGTAAATCCCGCCCTTGCCGTTTTCATCGCCGGGAAACCAGTTTTGTACGGTTGAATACTTGATCTCGGCGTCTTCCATGATCACCAGTTCCACCACGGCCGCGTGCAACTGGTTGGTGTCGCGTTTTGGCGCGGTACAGCCTTCCAGATAGGAAACGTATGACCCCTTGTCGGCGATGATTAACGTGCGTTCAAACTGGCCGGTGTTTTCTGCGTTAATGCGGAAATAAGTCGACAATTCCATCGGGCATTTGGTGCCTTCCGGAATGTAAACGAATGAACCGTCGGAGAACACCGCGCTGTTCAGCGTGGCATAATAATTATCCGATTGCGGCACGACCGACCCGAGGTATTTCTTCACCAATTCGGGGTGCTCGCGGATCGCCTCCGAGATCGAACAGAAGATCACGCCGGCTTTGGCCAATTCGTCCTTGAAAGTGGTGCCAATCGAAACACTGTCGAATACTGCGTCCACGGCGACTTTTCGCCCTTCGGCGGGCGTGTCTCCAGCGCCTTCGATGCCCGCTAAAATCATCTGCTCTTTCAGTGGGATACCTAGTTTTTCATAGGTCGCAAGCAGCTTTGGGTCCACTTCATCCAGCGATTTTGGCTTCACCAACATCGATTTCGGTTTGGCATAATAATAGATGTCCTGAAAATCGATTTCAGGGTAATGCACCATCGCCCAATCGGGTTCATCCATTTGCTGCCAGCGCCGGAATGCCTGCAGACGCCATTCGGTCATCCATTCGGGTTCTTCGTTTTTCGACGAAATCAGCCGGACGATATCCTCATTCACGCCTTTAGGCGCAAAATCCATTTCGATATCGGTGGAAAAACCGTATTTGTATTTCTCAACCGATTGAACGGCATCAACAGTTTCCTGATCAACGCCATCTTTGGCCTTCATTGTGTCCAGAGCGGTCATTTCAATCGTCCTTCCTTATGCCGCACGTGCGGCAAAGCGTTGATATTCTTTAATCCAGGCATCCCCAAAGCGCAGGATGTCGGTTTCGGTTGTCGTGGGTCCAATGGATACCCGAATGGCACTTGCTGCCGTTAGATCGTCACATCCCATGGCCAAAAGAACTTTGCTGGGCTTCACTTTGCCGCTGGAGCAGGCAGACCCGGCTGAGATAGCAAAACCAGCAAGATCCATCTGCATCACTTGGGTTTCGCCTTTCCATCCGCGAACGGCGAAGGCGCTGGTATTTGGCAAACGCTTGGAGGCGTATCCCATTATTATTGTTTCAGGAACTTCATTTACAAGACGTTCTTCAAGTAAGTCTCGCAGCGATTCGACCCGTTCCCAAACACCATCGCTCAGGTCCTTCGCGGCGGCTTCGGCTGCGGCACCAAAACCAGCAATGCCGATCACATTCTCGGTTCCGGCCCGTCGACCCATTTCCTGCCCGCCACCACGGATATACGGTGCCAGATCAACGCCTTGGCGAAGAACCAGTGCGCCCACGCCCTTTGGCCCGCCGATTTTATGGGCCGATAAAAGGCCCATTTCAGCGCCTGACCAATCAAATCCGACAGGTACTTTGCCAAATGACTGTACGAAGTCGCTTACCGCGAGGCCTTGCGGCAAAGTTTGAATAACCCCTGTTTCGCTGTTGGCGTGCTGAAGGGTTGAATTTTGCGGATCAATAACTGCAACATCGCCAGCTCTGTCGCACTGTAAAACACTTTCCGTCCAAATGCTTACGCAATCATGTTCTACCAAAGCAGACTGCAATCCGCGTCCGCTCAAAGCCAAAGCAGCGGCTTCGGTAGCGCTTGCGGTGAAGACTATATCCGCCGAAACCGCCCCGAACGCCTGCGCCACTTGCGCCCGCGCCCGTTCAACGATGCTTTTGGCTGCACGCCCTTCGGCATGGACCGAGGACGGATTTCCAACCGTCTCCATTGCAGCAATCATTGCCGCATGCGCCTCGACCCGCAATGGGGCGGTTGCATTCCAGTCAAGGTAAACCCGGTTGGTCATTCGTCCACCAATTGAAAAATCATCGGAACGGCCGGACATGGCACCATATGGTTGCCGATTATGTCTGACAGGCGTGTTTGATGCAGGAAAACATAGACATGCGCCGAAAGTTGTTCCCACAACTTATCCGTCATGACCTGCTCGACACTGCCACCCTCGGCACCTGACGCCCCGGCGCCCCGTTGCATCGCATCCATGGTTTCGTCGACGGCTGCCAGAATTTCGGATACCCGGATTTGTTCGGGCAGTTTCGCCAATTTATAACCACCGCCGGGTCCGCGGACCGAATCCACAATGCCGCAACGGCGCAATTTGACGAATAATTGTTCCAGATAGGCCAATGAAATATCCTGCCGCTTTGAAATCTCGCCAAGCGAAACCAGCCCACGTGGACCATTTTCCGCCAGATCCGCCAGCGCAATCATCGCATATCGTCCTTTGGTGCTGAGTTTCATGGCTTTTCCAACCCTGGTAGAGTTGACGTACCGCACGGCAAGCCTTAACTCCAATGCTGACGCAGGACCCCCTGCACACGTAATTTAGAATTGTTCTAGGTTCTCCGAGAGATTTCGTCAAGTATTTGATGGAGACCCCGGCGACCCCCAACTCGCGGAGCGAAACACGCATATGCCCGAAGTGATTTTCCCCGGTCCCGACGGACGCCTCGAGGGCCGTTATCACCCGCAGAAAGCCAAAGATGCGCCGATTGCAATTATACTGCACCCGCATCCACAATTTGGCGGCACGATGAACCAAAAGGTTGTTTATAACTTGCATTACGCATTTTATAACATGGGCTTCACGGTTTTACGGTTCAATTTCCGTGGCGTTGGCCGCTCGCAGGGCGAGTACGATCAAGGCATTGGCGAACTGTCAGACGCTGCCGCCGCCCTTGATTACCTGCAAACCCTGAACCCGAATGCCAAGCATTGCTGGGTCGCTGGCTTTTCGTTCGGCTCGTGGATCGGCATGCAACTGCTGATGCGGCGTCCGGAAATTTCGGGGTTTGTATCCGTAGCGCCGAACGCAAATATGTATGATTTCAGTTTCTTGGCGCCCTGCCCTGCATCAGGTCTGATCATCAACGGCTCTGCCGATCGGGTGGTGCCGCCGGTTGATGTCGAAGGGTTGGTTGATAAGTTGCACGAACAAAAAGGCATCACCATAACCCATGAAGTGATCGAGGGTGCCGGGCATTTCTTTGAAGAACCGCATATGGACCCGATGATCGCAACGGTTGATCGTTACGTGCGCCGGCGGATGACCGAAACCTCGCGTTGATTGTTTAAGGGGATGTTAACCGGTGAAAACCGGTCACCCAATCATCGGTTTCAGGTTCCCGTGCCGCTGTTCATAATGCAACCGCAACCTTTGCAGGGCTATACGCAAAACGATCTTACCGGATCGCGCAGACCATCCCATGCGTTTTTCGGCGGTTTCAAGGCCCTCAAGAAAGCAGCAGCACCGCAACACGATATCGCCTAGCCCCGGCCCGAGGTCTTTAAGTGCGGCGGCCACACGTTCACGGGCAGCGCGCGGACCTTCCGCCGGGCCGTCATTGCCAAAATCGCCAGACCGGCCAGACGTTAAGAACCGGTCCCAGTTCTGCGTCACCCGCGCCCCCATCTGGGCCAATTCGAAATCCTCACGCAACCTTTCCCCGGTTGCCACCAAATCTGTGCTCAAAAATGGTTTTCCGTCCTTTCCGGCCCGCCGCCCCAACGCGGTCAGCGGACTTTCCGCAAGGTTATAACGTAATTTCTGCGGCACTGACTTTGGGCTGTCGCGAAATTCACGCATCTCCCACTCGCCGTGCTGCTCGCGAAACGGATTGGGCGCCTCAGCCATTCCATTCATTGGTTCAGGCTTTAACTGTTCAGCGATCAAACGCTTCAGCGCCGCGCGTCCTGAAACTGTGATTTGATATTGAGCTATTTTGCCCTTTCGAATGCATTCAATCCAGTCTTTCAATGCAAAAGCCTGAGCAATGCGGCGTTCAACAATGGCGGTTCTGATTGGGTGGCCAGCACTGCTTTCACGGACCACCGCAGCCTTATCCAGATCACCCGCAATGATCAGAAACGATGAACTTTCTGCCAGCCGCCGCAATACCCGCAGCGCCTCGGCAGTCAGCATTTTCTCGGTGATCGGCATGGAATGCGGCAGATTTACAGTCATATAAGGTGAATCCCCTTGGTTTATTGTCAAGACGTTGAAAAATTGAGACGTCAGATATTGCAATGCTTCATCGACCAACAAGTCATCGCGCCGGTTCTCAAGGTGACGCACGTGCCGCAGCACTGTGGAGGCATGATGTCCCTGGGCTCGAGCCACCGACCGTATCGACATGCCACCAGCGGTATGCACCAAGTATTCTGCGACCGGCAACGGAACCCAGTTGGGCAAGCCGGTGGGTAATGCTGATAGTGTGCGGTCCAGTTTCATGCATTCGTCCCTCGCACAAAGGTAAAATTTCTACCTAAAGTTGATTGTTTACAGTTTCGTTAAAATTCAACTTAAATACAGATATTGTTTCCAAATCGTAAAC
>DJBQ01000148.1 GCA_002430125.1 Rhodobacterales bacterium UBA5972 | reverse complement strand
TACAAATTAGCCCTGCCCGCTTCAAGCTAGTTTACTCTGACAAAGCCGATCACAACGATTAGGCAGGTAAAATTCTAATGACAACAATAGGGAAATTTTGAGGGCATTTAACAATCTGCCTCAAAACCCATGTGAACCGACAAGTGATAAAGTGACGGCACGATCAAACTCGGCCGATAGGGATATTTCCCCAAAGAACTCTCCGCACTGGCACCAGTCAACACGAGAACGGTTTGCAGACCTAGTTCCATGCCCGCCATAATATCTGTGTCAATGCGATCACCTACCATAATTGTATCTGACGGGTCCTTTCCCAATTTGGCCAGAGCGGCACGCATCATAAACGGGTTCGGCTTTCCAATAAAATATGGCGCGACTCCCGTAGCGGCCTCAATCAACGCACATACTGCCCCACAGGCTGGGATTGCACCCGACTCGCTTGGGATACTCGTATCTTGGTTTGTTCCGACAAAACGGGCTCCACTAGCCACAAGTTGGGCGCTCTTTGTCAATTCCTGAAAAGAGTAGTCGACCGATTCCCCTACTACTACATAATCTGGGGCTACGTCATCGTACTGTAAATTCTGGTCTTGCAAGGCCTGCTTTAGACCCTCTTCACCAATCGGAAAACACGTTGCATTTGGCTTTTGTAAGTTGATGAACTCTGCGGTTGCAAGGGCGGATGTATAAATCTTACTGCTATCCAATTGAAAACCAACGCTATTTAATCTATCCGCCATGACTTCGGGGGTGAACCGTGAATTGTTTGAAAACACCATAAATGGAACACTACGATCAACGAGAAGCTGTACATATTCTGCCGACCGTACAATCGGCGTCATACCACGCACCAATACACCGTCCATATCTAGGAGGTGGCAGGCAATATCGCCAGAAGGTGTTCTCAATACTTTTTGTTCGGCCATTTTCGTCTATTGCTCCAGATTTTTCCCTCATAGGGTTTAACTTATAAAGACACGTAATATGCCTAGCGTTGCAGATAAGGCGTGTATTAAATCAAACTTTAGGTGGTTTTGTCGAAGATCCGATGATCAACTCTGAATCCAGCAAATACCTTCTTTGGCGCGGGTTGGATCTTCGTCCAGCCGTTCTCGGGCGCGTGCCGGCAAGCATCACGATGGCAAACGATTTTGGTTTTCAAAGCTGAAACCTGGCGCCAATCAATTCGTGATCAGACAGATAGTCACTGCTTTCGGCCAAAGCGGGTGCCACAAAAGGCGCCTGGGCCGCGACACTTCTGGTGAACAGCCAGTCCAGTGTTTCCAGCGGCGAGTTCGCGGGGGCGGTGGGCTGTAATCGGGTAGTGACCTCACCGGTATTTGCGGTACGCCAGTCGAATCCATTGCGGGCAAAATATGCAAAGCTTGGCTCTATCGGTTCCGGCCTGGCCAGCATCTGCGGGCCAGACGTTCCAGCCTCAAAAAAGCCTTTAGTGTTCAGGTCTCCGCCAATGATTGCCGGCACAGATCCGTAAAGCGCGTCCAGCCGGTGCAGTAAAGTTTCAGTTTGCGACGCCCGCCCATTCGCGTCGCTCTCGCTTTCATAATGCACAGAACAGAGAACCAGCGGACCGGTGGCGGTGTCGATACGCGCCGCAATGGCCATGCGCCCGCCGACCCGGTATTGCCCGTCGTTCTTGGGAGCTTGCACAAACCAGTATCCACCGGCATCCAGAGGTATCAGTGCAACGTCGTACAGAGGGTAGCGCGAGAGGATCGCGTTGCCATGCAGACCGTGCAGGTTAGTCATACCCGTACATTGGATGGTTTCATTGGCATCTCCCAGACCAAGCTCGACGAATTCGACTCCGAAAGCGTAACCAAAACAGAGGCTTGCCGCCAGATCACTTGTGGCGTGGCACTGCCCTGATCGGGCCATGCCCAAGTCGACCTCGGTTGCTAGAACGACATCGGCGCCTGTGCGCTTAATCAGTTCGGCGGAGGGCTCCACCCATTTGCAGCGTTCGATGTTCCATGCGGCAACCGTCAACGTATCTGGCGGCGCAACGGCGGTTTCTGGCTGCAACAGCTCTACCGCGTTCAGGCACGGCCAATCAGTCTGGTATCTGTCATTGGCGTTCTGATTGCCCCAATGAGCCTCAGCATCGGCACGGTCCTCGGCGCTTGGCAAGCTAAGAGTCTCGGTCGTTATCTGAATGACGTCACGCACTAGCGGCTCCCATCAGCTTCACCGTCGCGCCGTCGATCCGCTCGCCATTCGATCCGAACAGTATCGAATCCGCCGGGTCGAACCTCAACGACAAATGCTCGCCAACTTTCCAGTTCGGGCGAGCAACGGCCTCAAGCAGCCAGAGTGCGTCAAAATCGGTATCCACAGTGGTCAGTACTTCGCGACCCATCTGTTCGACTTGGCTGACAATGGCAGCCAGTCCCTTCTCGGTTGGGTGTAACATCTCGGGGCGCAGGCCAACTGTCACAGTGCCCGTCGCGCCACTGACCTCCAGCCGGGTACCACCAGCGTTTAGAAATCCGTCTTTCACTTCTGCCTCGATCAGGTTTGTCGGTGGCGATCCTATAAACCCCGCCACGAACAGAGTTTGTGGGTGCAAATACAGGTCTTCCGCTGTGCCGACCTGCTCGACCCGACTGGCATTCATACAGATCACACAGTCGGCCATGGTAGTGGCTTCAAGTTGGTCATGAGTGGACAAGTATCGTCGTGGCCTCCAACTCATGCGTGATCCGCCGGATCTCGGCGCGCATGGTCAACCGAAGCATGGCATCGAGGTTTGACAGCGGCTCGTCCAGGAGCAGAAGGTTGGGCCGTTTCACCAAGGCGCGCGCCAGCGCGATACGCTGCTGCTGGCCGCCCGAAAGCTCGCTGGGCTTGCGGTTCAGACATCTTCGACCGGCCTCCAACCTCCCTGTGCACTAGACTTTAGGGCGGCTTCCATGATCGACACCGACGCGAAGGCAGCGTCCAGTTCCTCGGCAAGATCTACGTCGCTGACTTCGCCTTTTATCTGGGCAATCAGGCGGTCGATCCTCATTGGTCTGTTCGCCCCAGGCTCGATCAGTTTGTAGTCGTAGCGCCCGGTGTAGTGGCGCAATTCGTGATCGGTTGGCGAGTAGTCGTCCTTGGTGCCGATGACACAGCCGTCATGGCCAAATACCGACAGAGTGTTGATGCCGCCTTCGGCGATCCAGCCAGCCTCGACATTGCCGAAGACGCCATTTTTGAACCGGATATGAATGACACCGTAATCGTCGATATGGCTGTAGTTACCTGAAAGATTTGCGGCCACGGCAAGCACCTCATCGGCCCCGCCCATGAACCATGACAACAGGTTCACACTGTGAGTGCCAAGATCAACCATGCCGCCGCCGCCGGACACAGCCGGGTCGACAAACCACTGCACCGTCGGGTCATCAAAATGGTTGACCAGAGCCGCGTTCAATTTGTTGACATGGTTGATATGGGTGATTTTGCCCAAAGCACCGTCCCGCACCAGCGCGCGCGCTTTCAGATAGCCGCCATAGCCCAATCGGAAATAACCGGTGCTCAGGCTGGTCTGGTTTTGGGCCAGAAGATCCTTGATCTCGCGTGACTCAGCGACGGTCAGGCTGAGCGGTTTTTCGCACATGATTGGCTTGCCCGACGCAATGGCCGGGCGCAGCAAGGACAGGCGCTGGTTGTTGGGCGCGCAAATGACAAAGCCATCGATTGTTCCAGTGGCACAGATTGCCTGCAAATCGTCCACAAACCTGGCACCCACGGCGGCAGCATTGGTCGCGCCCCGCGCCGCGTCATCATCCCAGACATGTGAGATCTGGACGCCATCCATCCCGGCAATTTGATTTGAAAAGTTTTTAAAATGCACATGAGCCGTCGATATGAAACCTAGATTGATCATGAATTATCCCTTTACTGCGCCTGTGGTCATCGATTTAATGATAAGGCGTTGGAGCAGAACGAAGATTATTATCGCCGGCAGGATCGACAAAACCGAAGCCGCCGCCACTAATTCCTGTCCGCCACCTTCATAGAAGTTTTGGAATCTCAAAAGTCCCACTGCTATTGGCAAAAGTTTTTCTTTGGACAGCAAGATAAACGGGATGATGAAAGTGCCCCAATTTGTGATGATGTTGATGATGAACGCCGCCATGAAGCCCGAGATAAGCGTCGGCAGCACCACCCGGAACACGGCACCAAGCCGCGAACACCCGTCGATCATTGCAGATTCTTCCAAACTTTTGGGAACCTTGTCGCAAAAGCCCTTAAGCAGCCATGTCGTCATCGGGATCTGCACGCCGATATAGACGCAGATCACCACAAAATGCGAATTCAAGAGGCCCAGCATCCGCAAGTAGCGATAAAGTGGAACCAGGATGATGATGCCAGAGAACATCTTGAACACGAGGATCAGAATCAACGCCGTCTTGCGTCCTTTCCAGTCGAACCGCGAAAAGGCATAGGCGCTTGGCAGGCAAATCAGGCTGGCGCCCAGGGCGCCGAAAAACGACAGCTTCAATGCGTTCCAGAGGTAGAGATCAAAGACCGGGAAAGCGAGAACGGCTTTGAAGTTTTCAAGTGTCGGGTTCTTGGGAAAAATGCGCAGACCGTCAAATAGCACACTTTCCTGTGATCCTAGAGCCACAGAAAGACTCCACAAGATTGGGAAAATGAAGAATATCCCAGTGACCATGTAAAAAAAATATGTGGCCAGATCACCAAGCAGAGATTCCTGAGACTGCTTCATTCTTTGTCCAATTCGATCAGGCGCATATAAGCGAAAGTCAGGGCCAGGCAGATAAGCATCAAGATGACCGCAAAGACGCTTCCAAGAGCGATGTTACCGCGCACGAACACGGTGTTGAGGATGAAGAGCGACATAACTTCCGTCGACCGCCCCGGTCCGCCCCCAGTCAACGCGAGAATGATTTCCAGGCTATTAAGGGTCCCGATAGTGATCAGGATCAGCACGATGGTTATGATCGTCTTCATCTGCGGCAAGGTGATAAAGATCAGCTGCTGCCAGGGCTTTGCGCCATCAACGGCAGATGCCGCATAAAGATTGCTCGGCAGCGTCGAGACCGCCGCATAGAAGACGATCATCGAAAAGGCGGTGCCCTTCCAGATATTTGCCGCGCAGACAGAAATCAGCGCGTTGGTTTTGTCAGACAGGAACCGGACAGGCTCATACCCAAAGGACTGCAGTGCGTTGTTGAAAAAGCCGACGCTGGCCTCGCTTAGAAGGTAGTTCCAGGAAATGCCCGCGCTGACGCCGGGCATCATCCATGGAATAAGAATGGCGATCTTGATAAGTGTTGTGCCAGGCAATCGGCGATCTGTGGCCCGGCGCAGAATGACCGCCAGGATCAGCCCGAGGATCAATTGCCCCACCACGCTGGCCAATACGTAGATGAAAGTGACCCACAGGGTCTCGAAAAAACCGCTGGTCGAGAAGGCTTGGACAATTGTGTCGAAGGTAAAGTTATAAGTGCGCTTATAAAGGTGGGCGTTGGTAAAGCTGATGCGGATAACGTCGATGATCGGCCAAAGATAGAAACCACCCAGCAAAAGGATGGTTGGCATCAACCACATGTAGGGGTTTTCTTCGTTTACCCATTTTTTCAGGAAATTGACTAACAATACGATCCATCTGGCTATCTAAGGGTGTCGGCGGCAGGGAAGCCCCGCCGCCAGAGGGTTTTTGATTCAGAGGTTGTTGAATGCCGTCATCGACGTCTTGAAAGCCTCGTCGGTGGCTTCCTCGGCGGTCATGCTGCCGTCGAGGACATCCGCCATCAGCGTAAAGATCGCCTCAGAAACAGCGGGGTACACCGCAAAACCGGGCCGCGCAACACCATCTTCAAGTACTTCCTTGACTGTGGCGAAATGTGGTGTGGCACCCCAGGACAACGTGGAGAACACAGATCTTTTCGTCGGGATCCGCTGCATGTACTGCTGAATGACACCGTTCACATGGAGTTCTTTAATCACGGTGGCGCACGTCTCTTGTTTTTCCACATCGTCTGTCATCGAGGCAATCGTCCAACCGCCCACGCCAGAGGCATGCATTCCAGCCTCTGGGCCTGGAATCTTCGAGCCAGCCCATTTGCCTTCGAGGTCCGGATTGCCCTTGATAACATTAGCCAAGCCCCAGTGGCCGTTGATCGACATGGCGGCAGTGCCATTGATGATTGAGGTCTCAATGTCGCGATAGTTGTTCTGGAAAGATACGACGGACTGCGGAATCAACCCTTCTGCAGCCATCGAGCCATAAAGATTGAAGGCATTGATCAGCTTCTGGCGGTTCTCGCCATCGCCGAAAATCGGCATTCCCTGATCGTCGAGCAATCTGCCGCCCTGCGCCCAGAAATGCGCTAACCAGTCAAACGTCGTGGCCTCAACGCGCGCACCGTTTACAAGCAGGCCATCCATTCCATTTTCCACAGCGACACGGGCAGCTGCCTTTAGCTCCTCCCAGGTCTCTGGGGCGTCGGGGATGATGTCTGTTCTGCGATACAGCATCCGTACATCGGTGTTAAACCACCAGGCAAATAATTCGCCATTGGGTCCGGATACCGTATTGCTGACAAAGGGGAACAGATCGTCCTTTTCTTCTTGCGAAAAATAGGGTGACAAATCTTTAAGAATGCCCAGATTTTTGAAGAACGGGACCCGGAAAGAATCCAAAATAACGCATTCCGCCCCATCGCCGGAAAAAGCCAAATCAATCAGTTTTTGAACTTCTGTGTCTTGGCCGGTGTGACCTTGAATTTCAATGTAAAAGTCAGGATGCGCGGCGGCGAAAACTTCGTAAGCGGCCTGGAACGCGGCGGCGTTGCCCTCGTTGCCGGAGCTGTTCGAATACCCGACATGCGGCTCGAACAGCAATTGCTTTGGCGCATCAGCGTTCGCACCAATGTGGTCCAGCCCTACTGACTGAGCCAGTGCGCCGGTCGCGATACCCATCGCAAGCACAGTCGTCGACATTAATCTTAACATTTTCAGGTTCCTCCCAAGGTTATAGAATTTGTTATTGCCAAACTGTTTTTATTTTAACGGGAATGGCCGCCTGTTGAGCGCGGCGATTCCCGTTAAAATAAAAGAAGAGCATAAAATGTTGACATTTTTAAGATTAAAATGTTGACATTTTTAAGATTAAAATGTTGACATTTTATATCGAGCACGAAATAGAGCTTATATCGAGCACGAAATATAGAGCAGACGAATTGACGAGGAACGACCGTGGCCACATTGGAACTCAGGCAGCTGGCGAAAAATTACGGCAGCGTCACCGCTGTCAATTCAATTGATTTGACGATTGAGAATTCCGAATTCGTTGTTTTGGTCGGCCCGTCTGGCTGTGGCAAAAGTACGATCCTTCGCATGATTGCGGGCCTGGAAAAGATCAGCGACGGACACGTTTTGATTGACGATCTGGAATGCAGCAATCTTCCGCCGCGCAAGCGTGATGTCGCCATGGTGTTTCAGGATTACGCGCTTTACCCCCATATGAACGTAAAGGCGAATATATCTTTTGGGCTGAAAATGCGCGGCGTCGACAAGCAGGCTCGCGAAAAGAAGATCGCCGAGATCGCCGAAAAGCTGGAGATTACTGAGCTTTTGTTGCGCACCCCCAGCGAGCTGTCCGGGGGGCAACGTCAGCGGGTCGCCATGGGACGGGCCATTGTACGAGAGCCCAAGCTGTTCTTGTTCGATGAACCGCTGTCAAATCTGGACGCCAAGCTGCGCAATTCGATGCGGGCTTATATCAAGCGTCTGCATCAGCAATTTCGGACTACCTCGGTCTACGTGACCCACGATCAGGTCGAGGCAATGACCCTTGCCGACCGGATCGTCATCCTGAACAAAGGCGAGATCGTGCAAATTGGCACCCCGTTAGAGATTTACGAGAATCCCAATTGCAGGTTCGTCGCCGAATTCATCGGCTCTCCCCCGATCAACGTCCTTTCGAGCGATGTGCAGAACAACGGGATCGTTCTGGCCTCAGGCGACCGCATCGCATTTCCGTCAAAGTTGCAGGGCGTTGCAGCCGAAGGGCGCGCGGTCGACGTGGCAATCCGCCCCAACAAATTCAGCTTGGGCGCAGACGGGCAGAACACCCTGACCGGCATCATCGAGCTGGCCGAGCAGCTTGGCGAAGACCAGCTTTTACACTTGAATGTGCATGGCAAAACCATCACGGTTTTCGTGCCCTCACATTACCTCGCCGAGATCGGTGCGGAGCTGCTGTGTTCGTTCAGCTCCGAAGATATCTACGTCTTTGGGGGCGACGACATGGGGGTGAGATTGGCGTAACATGATCTTCCAGATTGACGACGAGTATGAGTTCTCTCAACTCCTCATTCCGATACAAAATATCGAAGGATTGCCGCTGAATGAACTGGTCTATCGCCAGATTAAAAGCCTGATTTTGATCGGCCAGCTGGTGAGCGGCGACAAAGTCAAAGAATCGGTCCTCGCAAAAAAACTAAATGTTTCGCGAGGACCGGTACGCGAGGCTAACCAGCGCCTGATCGAGTCCGGATTTCTGATGTCGGACGCGCAGAGGGGAATCTTTGTCAAATCCATCCCGGTCGACGAACTTGAAGGGCTTTTCAAAATTCGGAAATGCCTCTCCCCACTTATCGCTGACGAAATCTTCGACGGAATCGACGGCAAGAATATCTCTAAATTACGCGAGGTGTTTTCGGTTCTGAAACAGATAAATTTGCAAAACTACGACGACAAAAACTACAAATACGGGCTTCGGTTCATGGGCCGTTTTATGACGCTAACCGAAAATCCGAAGCTGATGAGCCTCTATTACGAGCTGATGCAAAAGGAGAAGGTATTCAATTTCGGCCAGCTGAAGGAACTGTATGGCTTCATTAACGTGACCGAATACAACAAATGCGTCATGTTCGACAAAATCGAATACTATGACCAGTTGCTTAGCAGTTTACTGGACAAAGACCGCAACCGGTTGATCGAAACATTGAATGATATCGCCGACAGGGCGCGCTTTCGCACTCAACATCCTAAATTCCACTATTCACCCATTATTACAAGGATTTGAGCAATGACCAAGCTTGCAATCATCGGCACCGGCTCTATGGCTAACGCACATTTCGAGGCGTTCAACGCCATCGACGGCGTGGAAATCGTCGCGATTTGCGATGTTAATGAGGAAAATTTGAGGCAGTTCGCCGATACGCATGGAATCGCGACGACTTATAGATCGGCTGACGATCTGTTCGCGAATGAAGACTTTGACGCCATCAGCAACGTGACACCGGATCGGTTTCACAAACCCATAGGTCTGCAGGCACTGGCCGCCAACAAGCATGTGTTTTCGGAAAAACCGTTGGCCGAAAATTATGCCGACGCACGCGAGTTGGTTTTAGCAGCTAAGCAGTCCGGACTGATCAACATGGTTAATTTCTCATACCTCAATGCCTCGGGCTATCAGGGCATGGCTGAGATCGTGAAATCTGGCGAGCTGGGCCGCATTAACCAGGTCGTAGCCAGCTACAATCAATGCTGGCTGACCAGCGATTACTGGGGGCTTTTCAAAGAGGACCCGCGTTTCCTCTGGCGCCTTTCAGAAGCCCACGGTAGTCAGGGCGTTCTGGGCGACACCGGCGTGCATATGATCGATCTGGTCTCTAACCCGGTCGGCAAGATCAAGAGCATCAATTGCCATCTGAAGGTCTTTGAACATAAGGGCGCAGGGGTGGGCGAATACCGATTTGACGTCAACGACACTTTTAATTCTATGGTCGAGTTCGAGAATGGAGCGATTGGCACGATTACCTGTTCGCGTATGGCGACGGGATTCAGAAACACCATTGATATAAGGATCATGGGCGATCTGGGCGGGATCAAAGTTTGCTTTGATAAATGGTCCGAAGACGGTCTGCACTATGACATCACGCGCGATGTGAAATCGGACAATATCCATTGGGAGCGCGTCGCGATGCCGCAAACGCCGACCAATTTC
>DJBQ01000004.1:28070-28437 GCA_002430125.1 Rhodobacterales bacterium UBA5972 | reverse complement strand
CGCCAACCGGTCATTGCATAGGCTTTGGACACCCCATTAACCGTCAATGTGCGATCATAAAGCCGCGGTTCAACCTCGGCTGGAGTGCAGAACTTGAAATCGTCATAGGCCAGATGCTCGTACATATCATCGCTCATCACCCAGACATGCGGATGCCGCAGCAACACATCGGTCAAACCCTTAAGTTCGTCCCATGAATAACCAGCGCCTGTGGGATTAGAGGGCGAGTTGAAGATCAGCCATTTGGTGCGCGGAGTTATTGCCGCCTCAAGTTCGGCCGGCGTTAATTTGAAGTTATTCTCAAGCCGCGCCACGGCGATCACCGGCACGCCGCCTGCGATTAACACCATATCAGGATAGGACACCC
>DJBQ01000004.1:27562-27825 GCA_002430125.1 Rhodobacterales bacterium UBA5972 | reverse complement strand
ATATCAGGATAGGACACCCAATAAGGCGCGGGGATCAGCACTTCGTCGCCCTCGTTGAGCGTTGCCATCAAAGCATTGAACAAAACCTGCTTGCCGCCCGAGGAAACCGACACTTGGTTTGGGACATAGTCCAGATTGTTTTCGCGCTTGAATTTGGCGCAGACGGCGGCCTTCAATTCAGGAATTCCATCGGGTGCGGTATATTTGGTTTTGCCAGCGTCGATTGCTGCTTTGGCGGCGTTCTTTTCTTTTCCGACAGCGAT
>DJBQ01000004.1:25556-27384 GCA_002430125.1 Rhodobacterales bacterium UBA5972 | reverse complement strand
CTCACCCGCAGCCAACCCTATAATGTCACGACCGGCTGCTTTCAGTTCCCCGGCAAGGGTTGAAATTGCGATTGTGGGCGAAGGTTTAACCCGCGCCAGACTATCCGCCAGAAATGCCATATCTATCCCTAATTTGCACTTGTGCGGTACATGTCTTAGGCTTAGCCACGAATGCAATCAAGGGGTGAAAACCCCTCCGCAAATAGCGAGCACCAGTTTTATGACAGATATCGACCAGACCGCGACCAGCGGATATTTTAGCGACGAAGCCGCCACGTTTGGTGACCGGGTTGCAGCGGGTCGCAGGCAATTGGGGCTTAGTCAACAGGACTTATGCAACAAATTAGGCATCAAGCTAAAGACATTGCGCGCCTGGGAAGACGACATATCAGAACCGCGATCAAACAAATTGCAGATGCTGGCGGGGATTTTAAGTGTTTCGCTGGTCTGGCTGATGACTGGGCAGGGGGACGGGATCGAAGACCCTGATGCCGCAATCGACGAGTCAAATTCCGTCAGTGCCGGTGACACCAAAGACTTGTTAGATGAACTGCGCGGCATTCGAACGACTTATGCGTCGCTGGGGCGGCGGTTGGCATTGTTGGAAAAACGTATGCGAAATGCGCGTGACGCCTGAAGCTTTACTGGTTGGTATCGATCTGGGCGGCACCAAGACCGAAGGTGTGGTTATGCGGCCGTGCGGCACCGAAGTGCTGCGCCACCGGGTGCCGACGGTTAAGGGCGACTATACCGCTACATTGGCCACAATTGCTGATCTGGTGGGAACACTTGCTCAGAAAACCGGATATCCGATCACCCGTGTGGGCGTTGGAATTCCTGGGTCGATCGCACCGAACACAGGCAAAGTGCGCAACGCAAATTCGACCTGGATCAACGGCCAGCCTTTGCCGGATGATCTGGCGGCGATGCTTGGCGTTCCTTTGCGATTTGCCAATGACGCGAATTGTTTGGCGCTGTCAGAATTTCGCGATGGGGCGGCGATCGGATGTTCATCGGTTTTTGCAGCAATCCTTGGCACCGGTGTAGGCGGTGGATTAATCCTGAACGGTGCTTTGGTTGAAGGTGCGCATGGCCTTGGTGGCGAATGGGGCCACGTGCCGTTAGCACAAGAATCCGAATTGCCACCGTGTTTTTGCGGCAGATTTGGCTGCAACGAACAGTTTTTGTCAGGTCCTGCGATTGTTCGCGACTTTGTTGCAAGCGGCGGAACAGCGATCCGTCCAGAGCAAATTGTTGAACTCGCACAAGGCAATGACCGGTTGGCGAAACAAGTTTTGGCCCGGCATTTGGATCGGCTTGGACGGGCGATTGGCGCAATCGTCAATGTCTTTGACCCGCAGGTGATCGTTTTGGGTGGGGGTATTTCCAATCTCGCGGGTCTTGCCAAAGCGTTGCCCGAGGTAATCGCTGCAAACCTGTTCACACCGCTTGAGGATCGCTTTCAGCCTGATATACGTCTGGCCAAGTGGGGCGACAGTTCTGGCGTGCGCGGTGCGGCGCGACTATGGGAGCAGGAAATTGAACACTGAAACCGCCGAAATACGCCTGAAACGATTGAAAATGCGGTCGTGGCGTCGCGGAACCAAAGAAATGGACCTTATCCTGGGCCCTTTTTCTGATACCCGTCTTACTGCGCTGGCAAGCGATGCCCTTGATCTGTATGAACGCTTACTGGATGAAAACGATCAGGATCTCTATCTGTGGTTTTCCGGGCAGGCTGCTTCGCCGCCGCAATACACTGATTTGATTTCAGTCATCGGCACTGCCAATCACTAATTCGACAAAACTTTAAATATAATCCACGACG
>DJBQ01000004.1:24907-25420 GCA_002430125.1 Rhodobacterales bacterium UBA5972 | reverse complement strand
AACTTTAAATATAATCCACGACGACTTAACCGGTTCTTTGCAATTTGCCGCAATTCTTCACTGGAACAACGATCTGGTGGAGACAGTAATGACAATACAAAACGTGGTGGCCCCGGTGCTGCAACAGGGTATTTTGGTTGAGTATAAAGAAACGCTTTCGATGGTTGAAAGGCTGCACCGTCTGCTGCTTGACGTGATCAAAGACGAGTTTGAACGGCTTGGGCTTTTGGACATAAATTCAGTTCAGGCGTTGTTGTTGTTCAATATCGGTGAACATGAAGTAACAGCCGGCGAGTTGAAAACACGCGGCTATTATCAGGGCTCGAACGTGTCCTATAACCTGAAGAAACTGGTCGAAGCTGGCTATATGCACCACCAACGTTGCCAGATTGATCGCCGCGCAGTGCGGGTCAAACTAACCGAAAAGGGGCGCAATATCAGGCTCTTGGTTGGCGAATTGTTTGCAAGACACGCCGAATCGCTTGGCGAGAAAGCTATTCTTGATCGCGATGC
>DJBQ01000004.1:19893-24886 GCA_002430125.1 Rhodobacterales bacterium UBA5972 | reverse complement strand
GAATGGAACACTGAAATCAGTTGAACGATTTTGGTCGGATCAAATCAGGTATATTTATTAGCGAAATCAGATAGTTAATTGCCGTCGGTGTTATTGCGATGGCGAAAATCGGCGGAAATCCATCCTGCGGCGATTTGTGCGGTGCTGTGCAGGTCTCGGTTTGCTAGAGTTGGCCCAACAGCAGGCGAGGATACCGATGGATTACAACCAGAGACTGGATCAGGCACTACAAGGCCTGCATGACGAGGGGCGTTATAGGACGTTTATCGATATTGAACGTCGAAAGGGGCATTTCCCGCATGCAATCTGGCACGCGCCTGATGGCACCAGCCGCGATATTACGGTCTGGTGCGGCAACGATTATTTGGGCATGGGGCAACATCCTTCGGTCTTAAACGCGATGCACGAAGCGATCGAGGCCACGGGTGCTGGATCGGGTGGAACCCGAAATATTTCAGGCACAACAGTCTACCACAAGGAACTGGAAGCCGAGATTGCCGATCTGCATGGCAAAGAAGCTGCCTTGGTCTTTACCTCGGCTTATATTGCAAATGATGCGACCTTGTCGGTTTTGCCGAAACTGTTCCCCAATCTGGTGATTCTGTCAGACGCGTTGAACCATGCCTCGATGATCGAGGGGATCAAACACGGTAACTGCGAAAAACGTATCTTCCGTCACAACGACGTCGCACATCTGCGTGAATTGCTACAAGCGGTCGAACCCGGTCGTCCGATTCTGATCGCGTTTGAATCGATCTATTCGATGGATGGCGATTTTGGACCGATCAGGGAAATCTGCGACCTGGCCGATGAATTCGGTGCCTTGACCTATATCGACGAAGTGCATGCGGTTGGCATGTATGGCCCACGCGGCGGCGGTATTTCAGAACGTGACGGGCTCGCGCATCGTATCGACTTGATCAATGGCACGATGGCCAAGGCTTACGGTGTGATGGGCGGCTATGTTGCCGCATCCGCCAAGATGATCGACGCGATCCGGTCGTTTGCACCGGGCTTTATTTTCACCACATCTCTGCCACCGGCTATTGCGGCTGGGGCAACCGCCTCGATCCGGCATTTGAAATCCGACAGCACGCTGCGCGATCAGCAACAGATTAATGCGCGGATCCTCAAAATGCGCCTCAGGGGCCTGGGTTTGCCGATCGATGATCATGGCAGTCACATCGTGCCGGTGCATGTTGGCAACCCGGTCAAATGCAAAACACTTTCAGATATGCTGCTTGAAACCTATGGTATCTACGTGCAGCCGATCAATTTTCCAACGGTTCCGCGCGGTACGGAACGGCTGCGGTTCACGCCGTCGCCGGTACACACGCCCGAACTCCTCAGCGACTTGGTCAATGCCATGGATAAGCTGTGGCGCCAGTGTGAGCTGAATCGCGCCGAACTCAGCGCCTAAGTAGGCAACTCGGTTACATAAAAGCTTGTAATGTGCTAGATTTACGCATCTATAGATTGTATCTGCGAATCGAAGACCGGGGGACAATCCGGGGGCGCCAACTAGGGCAGACTGCATGAGGCACAAAGTCGTTCAGCCGCAAGTAAAAGGGTTTGACGCTTATCCCGTCAAACTCGGCGACTTAATGCGTGGTGAACGAGCGACCTTGGGTAAATCGCTTCTGGACGTTCAGCGCGATCTCAGGATCAAGGCGGTCTATATTTCGGCCATCGAAAATTGTGATCCGACAGCCTTTCATTCACCCGGTTTTGTTGGCGGTTATGTGCGTTCTTACGCGCGTTATTTGGGCCTCGACCCCGAGGTGACCTACGAACAGTTTTGCAGCGAAAGCGAATTCGCCGGGGTCCATGCCGGCGCACGCAGCAGGATAAAAATACCGGGCGTGGCACCAATTCGGACTGCGTTAAGTTCTAAAGCAACTGGCGACGCCCTTTCCAATCCACGCGCGCCGTTTTCCCCTGCGGGTGTCGGCTTTTTTGATGTCGTATCGCCCTCGGGTCTGGGATCGGCGCTGGTGCTATTGGTGCTGATATTTGGCCTCGGTTATGGCGCATGGGCCGTCCTGCAGGACATCCAACGTGTCGAGTTTGACCCAGGCAATACGTCCGACCCGTCCGTTTCAGTCGCGATTGTCGCTTCGGAAACACCCGCGGCTGGGGTGAAACGCGAGGCAAAGCTTGATCCGGACAGCTTGGACCGTCTTTATCGCCCGCAAGAGTTAGATGTGCCGATCATGGTGCCACGTGACGGCCCGATTGTGGGCCTGAACCCCGCAACAATCGGGGCTTTGGTGCAGGGCGGCGGAAACATCGTGGTCGCCAATGAAAGCAACCCGGAAATCGCAGAAACACCACGTGCTACCGCTCCCGAGGCCCCAAGGGTCGCAATTGTGGCCAGCCGCCCGGCTTGGATTAGGGTTTCACAGGCAGATGGGGCGATCTTATTTGAGAGAATTCTGGATGGCGGCGAAAGTTTCTTGCTGCCGTTAAGTCAGAACTCGGCAATGTTGCGGGCAGGGAATGCCAGTTCGGTCTATTTGTCGATTGACGGCAAGGCTTACGGGCCGGTCGGGCAGGGGACATCTGTGGTAAAAGACGTGGCATTGGCCGCAACTGGCATCAGCAAAAGTTTTGCGGTGGTCAAGGACATAGCCGAGTTAAAGGTTCTCGACGCTGCAAGTGTTATCACGCTTAACGACACGCAATAGATCGGGCCACGTTGCGAGTGTCTGCCGGTTGCGGTATGGATCCCGTACCAAGATATTCGATGCACCGGAGCAATCCCTATGTCTCATAATCCGATCCGCCCTTGGCGCGATATCAGTCGGCGCACGTCGCGACAAATTCATGTCGGCAAAGTTGCAGTTGGCGGTGGCGCGCCGATTTCGGTTCAAACCATGACCAATACCTTGACCTCTGATGCCGGGGCTACCATCCGCCAAGTGTTGGCTTGCGCCGAAGCTGGTGCAGATATCGTTCGCGTTTCCTGCCCGGATCAGGCGTCGACCAAAGCCATGCACGAAATCGTGCGCGAAAGCCCGGTGCCGTTGGTTGCCGACATCCACTTCCATTACAAACGCGCAATCGAGGCCGCCGAAGCGGGGGCTGCGTGTTTGCGGATCAATCCCGGCAATATCGGGTCAAAGGAACGGGTGCGGGATGTTATCAGTGCGGCGCGGGATCACGGATGTTCGATCCGTATCGGGGTGAATGCGGGTTCGCTGGAAAAGCATCTGCTTGAAAAATATGGCGAACCTTGCCCGGATGCGATGATTGAAAGCGGGCTTGAGCATATCCGTATTCTGCAGGATAACAATTTTTTCGAATTTAAAATCAGTGTTAAAGCCAGCGATGTTTTCATGTCGGCCGCCGCCTATCAGGGCTTGGCCGAAGTGACGGACGCGCCGATCCATCTTGGTATTACCGAGGCTGGCGGTCTGACGTCCGGTACTATCAAATCGGCAATCGGGCTTGGCAATCTGCTTTGGGCCGGCATTGGCGACACGATCCGCGTCAGCTTGTCGGCTGATCCGGTGCAAGAGGTCAAAGTCGGCTTTGAAATCCTCAAATCCCTGGGCCTCAGGCATCGCGGGGTTACGATCATTTCCTGCCCCAGTTGTGCGCGGCAAGGCTTTGACGTGATTAAGACCGTGGCCGAACTGGAAGAGCGGCTTGAGCATATCCGCACCCCGATTAGTCTTTCGATCATCGGATGTGTGGTGAACGGGCCGGGCGAGGCGTTGATGACCGATGTCGGGTTTACTGGTGGTGGGGCTGGATCTGGCATGGTGTATCTGGCCGGAAAACAGAATCACAAACAGGGTAACAGCGGAATGATCGACCATATCGTCGAATTGGTCGAGGCCCGCGCTGCCGCGTTTGAAGCAAATGCCAAGGCCGCCGAGTGATCATTCTAAAGTCCATCGCCGTTTTTCTTTTGTTATTCGTTGCCGGTTGCATGGCCTATATTCGGCTGGCCCCCAGTGACCCGGACCTTTGGCATGTCGATCCAATGACGGCTGTGCGGCCAGCAAAACCAAATAGCTTCATGCTCAGGCCGGGGGTTGGCAAGTATCCGACACCAGAGTTTTCGGTAAGCGCACAGGTTTTGGCACAGGCATTTGATGCAATGGTCATGGGCCAGCCAAATGTAAAGCGTCTGGCCGGATCGCCGGCGGATCTTTGGGTGACTTATATCGCGCGCACGCCGATTATAGGCTATCCCGACTATATCTCGGTTCGGTATGTGCCTTTGACCGACGGGAAATCCAGCCTTGCGGTGTATTCACGCGCTCGGTTTGGCTATGGTGATAAAGGCGTGAACCGCAAGCGGATGTTGAAATGGCTTGATGGGTTCACGCCCAAATAGCTGCGCGTCTTAGGCCAGTGCTGCCAAAATACGCGCCCAACTGCGAATGCCCTTGTGAAAGCTTTCGACGTCGTACTTTTCGTTTGGCGAATGGATCTGATCATCCTCGCGTCCAAATCCGATCAACAAAGCATCCATGCCTAAAATTTCCTTGAAAAGCCCGGCAATCGGAATCGATCCGCCACAGCCGATATAGGCGGCAGGGTTGGGCCATTCGTCCGACAAGGCTTTGCGCGCAGCCTCGAAAATCGGGTTTCCGACGCTCATCTGACTGGCTTTTGAGCCGTGGCCAAGCGGGAAATCCGCCTTGCAGTCGGCAGGCAACATCGAATTGACATAAGCGACAAAACTTTGGTGGATCAGGTCGGGGTCCTGGGTTCCAACCAAACGGAAACTGATCTTAGCCATGGCCTTTGACGGTAGAACCGTCTTGAACCCGTCGCCTTCGTAACCGCCGGAAATGCCGTTCACCTCGCAAGTGGGGCGCGACCAGATCATTTCAAGCGGCGTTCTGTCTTGTTCTCCGGCCGGGACTGACAGGCCAACATCGCCCAGAAACCGCTCGTGGTCAAAAGCCAGATTTTGCCATTGGCTGCGGATTTCGTCGGACAATTCCGGCACGCCATCATAAAACCCCGGCAACGT
>DJBQ01000004.1:19395-19631 GCA_002430125.1 Rhodobacterales bacterium UBA5972 | reverse complement strand
AAATCTTTGTCAGGGCCAGTGATCACCAATTCTTCGGCCAACAAACCGCGCAGCATCGTGGTGATCCCGGGGGTTCGAGGGTCAAACATCCCCGTGTCACAGATCAGCGCGATATCGGCTTTCAGTTCCTCGGCATTTTCGCGCATGAACGGTATCAGCGAAGGTGAGCCGCTTTCCTCTTCGCCTTCAAAAAACAACGAAACTTTTACTGGCAGGGTTCCGTGGATGGCCTTCCA
>DJBQ01000004.1:8192-19235 GCA_002430125.1 Rhodobacterales bacterium UBA5972 | reverse complement strand
TTCCATGCACGGCACGCCTCGACAAATGTCATCAATTGGCCCTTGTCGTCCGCAGAACCACGCCCGCGAATGACCCGACCGTTCGGGGTGTCCTGAATTTCCGGCTCGAACGGTGGATTGTCCCACAGTTTCAAAGGATCAACCGGTTGTACATCGTAATGTCCATAGAACATTAAGTGTTTCCCCGGCCCTTTTGCATGACCGACAACCATCGGATGCCCCGGCGTTTTGCGTTTGCTGGCGGTAAATCCAAGAGTGGTTAAGTCGTCAACCAACCAGTCCGCCGCAAGATCGCAATCGGCAGCAAAGGCCGGATCGGTTGAAATTGACTTAACCCGCAACAACCCCAGCAGGCGGGTTAAAGCGTTGTCGATATCCGCGTCGATGAGGTCGAGAACCTTTGCGAGTGACATAGAAACTTCCTTGATGATTTCGCTGCAAGGCTATCAGGGCTGCGGGTTTAGTCCAATTCAAAAAAACCGCCGCCGAACAGGCCGAATTGCGCGAATTAATGCCAGAATGGGCTGTAACCGGACCAATCGATTGCTATAGTGCCGGTACTAAATACAGACGGATATTGGGGGAAGGGAGATGAATAACATGCGCTTTGGTGCCATTGCATGCGTACTTTCTTTGCTTTTGGTTGGAGCAACGGGTTATGCGCAAGACCTGCCAACTGCACGGCAAGGCCAAAAGCTTCTGTCCAGCGTTGACAAAAACACGACCGAAATTCGAATCCTACGCCCTGATCTTGTACCCGAAGTCTATCAAACGGCATTAGCACAGGCAGCTGGTCTGCAAAGATATTTCGAAGCATTGGCGATTTCTCCGACCGAAGGGATGTTGGGCAAATCCGGCATTCATGCGATCAATTTTCATTCAGCCGCAGACGCCCATCAGGCGGCGATTGCCGGGTGCAACAAAAAGAAACTGAAAGCGTCAAAAAGCTGCGTCGTTGTCGCCGAGTTCTTACCTAAAGGCTATGTCTCCCCGGCAGCGTTCGGCCTGTCGCATAATGCGACCGTCGAATTCACCACGAAATACAAACGCTCGGGCAAGTCCAAAGCGTTTGCAATTTCACATTCGACTGGAAATTGGGGGCAGGCTGTTAAAGCCGCGTCACCCGGCGAAGCACAGGCCGCGGCATTGGCTGATTGCAATGCGAAACCCGGTGGAAATGGCGATTGTGTTGTGATCAGCGCGGATTAAGAGGATCGCTGATCAGGTAATGCCACGCCAGATCCAGCCACCGCCCAGTACACGACTGCTGTCGGGCGCGTAAAATACACAGGCCTGACCGGGGGAAATGCCTTCTTCGGGCGTCAGAAGCTCCACTTCAGCGTGTGTTTTGCCGATTGGCCGCAGAATCGCCTCGCGTGGCGGACGGGTGGAACGGACGCGCACCAAAACATGTCGTTCCGCCACAGCATCAAATGCGCCTTCTCCCAGCCAGTTGATTTCTTTTAACGGTACGGTGCGGGTTGAAAGTGCTTCTTTCGGTCCGACGATAACCCGGCGATTGTCCACATCCAGCTTGACGACATAATAAGGCTCGCCGCCGCCAATCCCAAGGCCGCGTCGTTGCCCGATTGTGTAGTGAATGACGCCCTTATGGGTGCCCAGAACCCGCCCATCCAGATGAACAATGTCACCAGGCTCGGCCGAACCGGGGCGTAGTTTTTCAATCACCGCTGCGTAAGAACCGTTTGGCACAAAGCAAATATCCTGGCTGTCAGGCTTGTCGGCGACCGGCAAACCATATTTTCGCGCCAATGCGCGGGTTTCCGCCTTGGACGTGAGATGGCCCAAAGGAAAGCGCAAATAGTCCAATTGGTCGGGCGTGGTCGAGAACAGAAAATAGGATTGATCGCGCGCGCCGTCCGCCGCCGAATGCAGTTCAGCGCCATTTCCGAAATCGAAACGTTGGATGTAGTGACCGGTCGCCATGCAGTCAGCGTTCAGATCTTTGGCGGTTTCCAGCAAGTCGCGAAATTTGACCCGTTCGTTGCAGCGGATACAGGGCACTGGGGTTGCGCCAGCCAAATAGGCATCAGCAAATTCATCAATCACGGATTCTCGGAATTTGTTTTCATAATCAAGTACATAATGAGGAAATCCCACTTCCTCAGCCACACGCCGAGCGTCATGGATATCACGACCCGCACAACAGGCGCCCTTTTTCGCCAAGGCAGCCCCGTGATCGTAAAGCTGCAAGGTCACGCCGACAACGTCATAGCCTTCGTCGGCCAGCATTGCGGCCACGACAGAACTGTCAACCCCGCCGGACATCGCCACCAGTACGCGCGTATCCGCCGGGGCTTTGGCAAAGCCCAGAGAATTCAGTTTCGGCAAGGTTCGTACAGCGGTCAACGGAAGCAGCCTTTAAGGTTTATCGTGCAATATAGGAAAATCTTACACAGTCACAAGGGGCGCTTTTAGGTCTCTCTTAACGGTCGGCGGGCATTCTGCGGCCATTAGGAGAGTTGGACATGTATATCAAAAAACCAAAAGGCCCGGTTTTCGCGACCCTAAAAGACGGCAGCAAGATCAGTCGGGCCGATTTGCCGCCACCGACCACTAAACGTTGGGTTGCCAGCCGCAAAGCCGCTGTCGTTCGTGCTGTTGATGCAGGATTGATGGATGTGGAAGAAGTATGCTCGGTTTATGGTCTCTCGGAAGAAGAGTTTTCATCATGGCAAGGCAAAGTGCACACGTATGGCGAGAAGGCGTTAAAGGCCACCGCGACGCAGAAGTATAGACAACCCTAGATAGAAATGATAAGTCTCTTTCAACGGGTAACCACTGGTTAACCATTCTGGGCGAAGCTTTCGGAAGCGAGCCCATTCCAGCGGAGATATTCCATGCGCGTACTTTTGGTTGAAGATGACCCTACGACCTCGAAAAGCATCGAGATGATGTTGGCAAATGCCAACCTGAATGTTTATGCCACCGATCTGGGGGAGGAAGGCATCGACCTTGCCAAACTCTATGACTATGATCTGATCCTTCTTGACCTGAACCTGCCCGATATGAACGGGCACGAAGTTTTGCGTCAACTTCGACGCGCCAAGGTTGATACGCCGATCCTAATCCTGTCGGGAAACGATGACGCCGATAACAAAATCCGTGGTTTCGGATTTGGCGCGGATGACTATCTGACCAAGCCTTTTCATCGCGAAGAACTGATCGCCCGAATTCACGCGATCATCCGCCGCTCAAAGGGACACGCACAATCCATCATTACGACGGGCCGTATCACGGTCAATCTGGATGCCAAAACGGTCGAAGTTGATGCCGCACCTGTGCATCTGACCGGTAAGGAATATCAGATGCTGGAACTTCTAAGCCTAAGAAAAGGCAGCACATTGACCAAGGAAATGTTCCTAAATCACCTTTACGGCGGCATGGACGAACCAGAATTGAAGATCATTGACGTGTTTATCTGTAAGCTGCGCAAGAAACTTTCAGTCGCGACGGGTGGTGAAAATCACATTGAAACGGTCTGGGGGCGGGGCTATGTCTTGCGGGATCCTGAACGGTTAAGCCTTCCGCCGACCCAGATTGCCGTTAACGCCTAGGACGCAAAGGTCTGGACCTCAACGTTTCCGCGACATATTTCTAGTAAGCGGAAACGGGGGCCGGAATCATGACAGACGCCAAACATATTGCGGCTATGACCGAAGCCGAGGCCGCAATTGCGCTTGCTGGCTTGGCAAAACAATTGGCCGAGGCAAATGCCGCATATCATACTGACGATGCACCTGTCATAGACGATGCGACATATGATGCATTGAAACAGCAAAACGCGGCAATCGAGGCGCGTTTCCCAAATCTCAAACGCAGTGACAGCCCTTCCGATCAAGTTGGGGCGCCTATTAGCGAGGGTTTTGGAAAGGTCACACATGCCCAGCGAATGATGTCGCTGGATAACGCCTTTACCGACGAAGATATTGTCGAATTCGCGGCACGTATCCGGAAATTTCTGGGACTGCTGGATAGTTCGCGGCTGGATTTCACCGCAGAACCCAAAATTGACGGATTATCTTTGTCACTGCGGTATGAAAACGGCCAATTGGTTCAAGCTGCCACACGTGGTGACGGCGCGGTCGGCGAAAACGTTACTGCCAATGCCAGAACGATTTCAGATATTCCGGAATTCTGCAAAGACGCGCCTGAGATTATGGAAGTTCGCGGTGAAGTCTATATGAGTCACGACGATTTTCAGACGCTTAACGTGCGACAGAATAAAAATGGCGATAAACAATTCGCAAATCCGCGCAACGCCGCCGCCGGTTCTTTGCGCCAACTTGATGCGAATATCACGAAATCAAGGCCATTACGGTTTTTCGCCTACAGCTGGGGCGAGCTTTCGCATTCCCTTGGGAAAACTCAAAAAGAAGCCATCAAACGATTGAAATATCTTGGTTTTTCAACCAACCCTCTTACCATTGGCTGTTCGGACACAGCGGAGTTGCTGGCCCACTATCGGGATATTGAAGCCAAGCGCGCAACCCTTGGCTATGATATAGATGGCGTGGTTTATAAGGTGAATGATCTTGGCTTGCAGGCGCGGCTAGGTTTTCGTTCAACGACACCCAGATGGGCGATTGCCCATAAATTCCCAGCCGAAATCGCCCATACATTCATCGAGGCGATCGAAATTCAGGTGGGGCGAACCGGCGCGTTGTCGCCGGTTGCACGATTAAAACCGGTAACGGTTGGTGGTGTCGTCGTCTCAAACGCGACGCTGCACAACGAAGATTACATCGCCGGACGCGATGGCAAGGGCCAACCTATCCGGGGTGGTCGTGACATTCGGGTCGGTGACTGGGTCGAAATCTACCGCGCTGGCGACGTCATCCCCAAGGTGCGCGATGTCGATGTCAGCAAACGTGGTCCCGACAGCCAAGCCTATACCTTTCCGAAAATATGCCCGGAATGTGGATCCGATGCAGTCCGCGAGGAAGGCGATTCTGTCCGCCGGTGTACTGGCGGCTTGATTTGCCCCGCACAAGCCGTAGAAAAATTGAAACATTTCGTATCGCGGGCGGCATTCGACATCGAAGGTCTTGGCAGCAAACAGGTCGAAGCATTTTTCAACGATGATCAGCTTTCCATACGCGAACCGGCGGATATTTTCAGCCTTGCGACGCGGGACGCTGCAAATAATTCCAAGTTGAAAAACCGCGATGGATGGGGTGATAAATCGGCCGAAAACCTTTTTGCCGCAATTGAAGAGAAACGCCGGATTCCACTGAACCGACTGATATTCGCGCTGGGTATCCGGCATGTCGGCGAAAACAGCGCGAATTTGTTGGCTAATCATTTTGCCAATTGGCCGGCTTTTGAAACGATCCTGACCGGTGCGCAGAATGGCACAGGTACAGAATGGGACGAACTGATGTCAATTGATGGCGTCGGTTCGGTGATGGCAGCGGCCCTGGTCAACTCTTTTCACCAGTCCAATTCGCGCAGTTCAATCGACCGACTGGTTGCAGAACTTGAGGTGATTCCACTCTCCCGGGCAGACACTACGGGCAGCCCGGTTGCTGGTTTGACCGTGGTCTTCACAGGATCGCTCGAACAAATGACCCGCGCTGAGGCCAAAGCCACCGCTGAAACCCTTGGTGCCAAGGTGGCTGGTTCGGTATCGGCCAAAACTGATTTGTTGGTTGCTGGCCCTGGAGCCGGGTCAAAGGCAAAAAAGGCGGCAGATTTGGGGGTTAAAGTAATCGACGAGGCGGAATGGCTTGCCCTGATAGGCCGAAATACCTGACAATGCCCGGATGAGTGGTCGCCCAGAAATCCTGTTTCCCCTGTTTGCCGAGGTCACAAAGCTGGCCGGGGTCGGCCCGAAACTTGCTCAAAACTTGGCGCAAATGGGCATTGCGCGCCCCCGCGACCTGCTGCTGACATTGCCGCATGGCGGGGTGGATCGCAGTCTGAAAACCTCGATCCGCGACGTGGTTGCCCCTTGTGTTGTGACGGTTGAAGTCGAAATCGGTTTGCACCACCCTAATGCGGTGAAGGGCAGGCCTTACCGGGTTACGGTTCAGGATGCCCAAACCAGTTTTCAGTTGGTGTTCTTCCATGCCCGGGCCGATTGGCTCCGCCAAACCCTGCCAACCGGTCAGAGGCGGATCGTCTCAGGCAAGCTCGAGATTTTTGACGGCGTGGCGCAGATCGTTCACCCCGATCACATCCTGAGACGCGCCGAGGCCGAAGAAATTCCGGTGTTTGAACCGACCTATCCGTTGACCGCCGGGGTCAGTCAAAAAGTGATGTTGCGCGCAAGTCAGGCTGCCTTGGATCTGCTGCCGGATTTTGTAGAGTGGATCGAACCGGGGTTAAAAAAGGCCCAAAATTGGCCTGACTGGAAGGTCGCGATGCAAACGGCGCATCGACCGGCTGGCAATTCTGATATCTCGCCGCGTGCAAAATTCCGCGAACGCCTGGCCTATGACGAGATTTTTGCACATCAACTTACCCTGGCGTTGGCGCGCGCCAATATCAAACGCGCACGCGGTCTGCCAAGCGTGGCGACCGGCAAATTGCAGTCTAAGGTTTTGAAATCATTACCTTACAAACCTACGTCAGCGCAACAAAATGCGATCGCCGAAATTGCTGATGATCTTGCGGCGCCGGTTCGAATGAGCCGTCTTTTGCAGGGCGACGTTGGGTCAGGGAAAACGCTGGTGGCGTTGATGGCGCTGCTGACCGTTGTCGAGGCAGGCGGGCAGGGTGTGATGATGGCCCCGACGGAAATTTTGGCCCGCCAGCATCTGGAAAGCCTGCTCCCGATGGCCGATGCCGCAGGCGTTGTCATGGAGGTTTTGACCGGACGCGACAAAGGGGCCGAGCGCGCGGCAAAGTTAGGCGCGTTGGCTGCCGGAAAAATTCATATCTTGATTGGAACCCACGCGGTATTTCAGCGCGATGTTGAATTCAAAAATCTCAGACTGGCGGTGATCGATGAACAGCACCGTTTTGGTGTGACCCAGCGTATGGAGCTTGGGGCCAAAGGCCGGGCGGTTGACGTGCTGGTCATGACGGCCACGCCGATACCGCGATCTTTGGCATTGGCGCAGTATGGCGATATGGATGTGTCTGTGTTGGACGAAAAACCCCCGGGGCGGCAACCGATCAAAACCGTAGTGCTGTCGGCAAACCGGTTGGATGAGGTCATTGATCACCTGAAATCAGCCCTTGCCGAAGGGCGGCAGGCTTATTGGGTTTGTCCTTTGGTCAATGAAAGCGAAGCGGTTGAGTGGACGGCGGCCGAGGATCGGTTTCGCACGCTGCGTCTTGTGCTTGGTGAAGATTCTGTCGGTCTTGTGCACGGACAAATGCCCGCAGCAGAAAAAGATACCGCCATGCGCCGGTTTGTTGCTGGCGAAACCCGGGTTTTGGTGGCAACGACTGTGATCGAAGTCGGCGTCGATGTGCCAAACGCATCAATTATCGTTGTCGAGCAGGCGGAAAACTTTGGGTTGGCCCAGCTTCATCAGTTGCGTGGTCGGGTGGGGCGCGGCACTGCGAAATCGTCTTGTCTGTTAATGTATACGCCGCCATTAGGCGACACCGCGACGAAACGGTTGGCGGCGTTACGCGAATCCGAAGATGGGTTTTTGTTGGCCGAAACCGACTTAAAGCTGCGTGGTGCTGGGGATGTTTTGGGCGTTCAGCAATCAGGGCTTCCGAAATTCAGGATTGCTGATTTGGAAACCCAACCGGATTTGATGAAAACCGCACAAGATGATGCGCGCATGTTGCTGGGAACAGACCCGGAACTTTCAGGAGTCCGAGGGCAGGCAGCGCGGGTGCTTTTGTTCTTTATGGAACAAGACAAGGCAATGCGTTTAATATCAGTAGGTTAGCTGTACATCTTAATCTATATAGAACAAATGTTCACAAATGTTCCTAAAAAGTTCTTTACAAGCCCCTAACAAATATGGAACAAAGAGGCAACATAACACGGTATGGCAGGATTGATAGATGATTATACAGCTGAAAAACGTTATCACCCGCGCTCCCGGTACGTTTCTTGAGGATGCTATCGGTGTTGCCGCAATTTTTGTTATGCTTTTGGTAGGCCTGAGTTTACCCGGCCTGTCCTGATTTTGCCTGCGGCCTGTTCCCGCTTTGCTTTATGCGTATCTCTGTCCCCCTTATCTGATACGCGGATATCCGGCTTGCCTGGCCTGATATCGACCGATCCAACAATTATTTGTGATCACAAAGTGGAAAATGGGCACGCAACTTTAACGCCGCACTTCCAGTTCTGGAAGTTGCGGCGTTTTTTTTAGGCACATTTTGCGGCTTGGGCAGTTTCGAACGCCTCGACTGACGCGTCCAGGGCCAACAGAATTGAAGCATGGCGGTTTTTGTAGTTCCGTGCCGGAAGCAAAGTTTCAAGATCGGAAAACGGCGCAGCAGGGGGCGGACCGTCGGCCTTTAACATTGCATTCAAGGCATCACGCGCCGCTTGAATTTGTGGCAGGGTACAGCCGATAATATTGGCCCCAACCACCGAGGCCGCCGCTTGGCCAAGCGCGCAGGCTTTTACATCCTGACCAAAATCAACCACATGGCCGTCGGAAATCTTAAGGTCAACGGTCACGTTCGACCCACAAAGCGGCGCGCGCTTTTTGATCGTGGCATCTGGGTCAATCAGCCGCTCAGTGTGGGCAATATTCGCCGCCAGCGCCAGAATGCGCTGCGAATAAAGTTTAATCAGGTCTTGTTCGCCGCTCATCCACTGGCCTTTTCATCGCATCGGTCATTGATTAGATAGGGTATGGATCGCGAATTGAAAAGAACAGGTTGAGCCGATGACTAAATTTGACCCATTGTCACTGAAGTTTGATCAAAACGGCCTGATCCCTGCGATCGCGCAAGACGCAGATACAGGAGAGGTGCTGATGATGGCCTGGATGAACACCGAAGCCGTCAGCCGTACACTGGAGACGGGGCGCGTTACGTATTGGTCGCGATCCCGAGCTGAGTTTTGGGAAAAGGGCCTGACCAGCGGCCATCTGCAAAAGCTGGTCGAGATGCGTATCGACTGTGATCGCGACTGTATTTTGATGAAGGTCAACCAGACTGGACCAGCATGCCATACGAATAGAAAGTCGTGCTTTTACATAGGTATACGCGGTGAAGATGAAGTGGAACTATCCCAACCAATTTTATAATCCCACCATGTGGCGGATATCGGACGGAGTCGCCCCGTTGATTCGGAACTGACGAATTGCACGGGCATCATCGCGTTTGGCCAGCCGTTTACCATGTTCGTCGCGGATCAGGCGGTGGTGACGATACACGGGAGTCGGCAACCCTAACAGCGACTGCAAAAGTCGATGAATTTGCGTGGCATTCTGCATGTCCTGACCGCGTGTCACATTGGTTATGTTCTGTGCAGCATCGTCCACCACAACGGACAGATGGTAGGATGTTCCAATGTCGCGGCGCGCTAAAACCACGTCGCCGCAGTCGTTTTGCAACGCTTGGGCGTTTAAAGAATATCGGGTTTCAAAATTTTCGCCGGTTTCCATCCATGTCAAACGATTGACAGCCTGCTCACCGCCCAAAAATGCGATAGCCTTCCACATATCTAGTCGGATTGCGTGGATTCGACCCGTCCCGGCAAACTCGCGATGTCGGCATGTGCCCGGATAGACCAGGCCATCGGGTCCATATTGTGAGGTTCCGCCTTCTTGCGGGGCTGACAGGGCGTCTGCAATGTCGTGCCTTGTGCAAAGGCATGGGTAGCATAATCCATGGCAAATTAATATGTTGAGTGCGAGTCTATACTGATCCATGCGCTCGGATTGCCGCATAACAGGATGCGGCCATGACAGGCCCAACCATGCAAGATCGTCGTAAATTGACTGTTCGAATTCCAAACGCGACCGGGTTTTATCGATGTCCTCGATCCGCAGCAGAAACTCACCTTTGTTTGCTTGCGCCGAATCCCAAGCTGTCAGCACCGAGAATGCATGTCCCAGATGCAAAAAACCGGTCGGCGATGGGGCAAATCGTTCACGCATTCAGACTTTTTGTAAAACATAAACGTTAGATCTCATATTTAGGCCCGGCAGGTGGTCACCATATTCACGGAACAAGACGACCGCATTGCCAGTATCCACATTTTCCAGAACGCGGGCTTCAAAACTTGGGTCTTGCAGCGTGTGATCGTTTAGGGAAAACACAAAACATCCCCCGGATGGCAAGGCATTCAGGGCCGCATCAATCGTACGTGCGGGCGCGTGGGTTGTGGCAATAACCCCGATGGCTACTATATGTGCATAGGTTCCGGCCTGAAAAGGGAAGGGATCTGAAACATCAGCAAGCCAAAGCGCGCGGTAAATCCCGTTGCGTTTTGCAGCTTGATCCAGCATGCCTTGCGACAGGTCGCAGCCATCAATCGAGGTGAAACCAGCCTGCCTCAATGCAAGGCCTGAAAGGCCGGTTCCACAACCCAAATCCAGAATCGGGGCGTTTAGATCGGGGACCGATGCCGCCAAAGCAGCAGCACAGCGCCTTGGCGTTTCATAGCCGTTATCGGCGATTTCCTGGTCGTAAGTCGTCGCCCATTTATCATAAAACGCACGTGTTTCGTCGACGTTTTCAAGCGCATAGGCGGTGTTTAGAAAACCGGTTTTGTCTTGCATCATAGCCCCCTTGAAAGCCAAAACAGCCTAGCGTGGTGAAACTGGCACGTCCAGTAGGGGCTTAACGCGTTAACCAATCAAGCCACGCAGCTTTTGCGCGGTCAGAATAGGCTTTGTATCGGTCTTTGCGACCTCGACGGCCACCGCGAACGTCATCAATCGGTGGAAAAAGTCCGAAATTTACATTCATCGGTTGGAAGGTTTTCGCATCCGCCCCACCCGTTATGTGATGCACCAAAGCGCCCATCGCGGTTTCGGGGTTGGGTGGTGGCAGGTCATCGCCGAGGATTTGGCGGGCTGCCATTCTGCCTGCCAGCAAGCCCATAGCCGCACTTTCAACATAGCCTTCGACTCCGGTAATTTGACCGGC
>DJBQ01000004.1:2597-8111 GCA_002430125.1 Rhodobacterales bacterium UBA5972 | reverse complement strand
GACTCCGGTAATTTGACCGGCAAATCTGATATGCGGCTGTGTCTTCAGCCGCATTTGATTGTCGAGCAAACGCGGGGAATTGATAAATGTATTGCGGTGGATGCCGCCAAGGCGGGCGAATTCAGCGTTCTCCAGACCAGGTATTTGTTTGAAAACATCCACTTGCGCGCCGTACTTCATTTTTGTTTGAAATCCGACGATGTTGAATAATGTCCCAAGCGCATTGTCGCGGCGCAGTTGGACAACGGCATAAGCTTTTATTTCAGGTTGATGTGGATTGGTTAAGCCAACTGGTTTCATCGGGCCAAATCGCAAGGTTTCACGCCCGCGTTCGGCCATCACTTCGATTGGAAGGCAGCCTTCAAAGTATGGGGTATCAGTTTCACCTTCGTGGAAAATTGTTTTTTCAGCGGCTGACAAGGCGTCAATGAAGGCTTCGTATTGCGTGCGATCCATTGGGCAATTCAGATAGGCCGTGCGTTCCTCTTCGGTTTCGCCCTTGTCATAGCGCGACTGAAACCAAGCTTTGGTTAGATCAATGCTGTCAGCATAAACAATTGGGGCAATGGCGTCGAAAAACGCAAGTGACGTTTCACCGGTCGCCTTCAAGACTGCCTTTCCAAGTGCCTCGGAAGTTAGTGGCCCCGTTGCGATTACCACTGAACCCTGTTCGGGCGGCGGTAATTCTGTGATCTCCTCGCGCTTGATTGTCACCAATGGGTGTGCGGCGAGGCGTTGACTGACGCCTTGCGAGAAGTGATCGCGATCGACGGCAAGGGCAGACCCGGCAGGAACCGAATTTGCATCCGCCATTTCCATGATCAAACTGCCTGCCTGACGCATTTCCCAATGCAACAAACCAACGGCGTTTCCTTCATGATCATCAGACCGAAAGGAATTTGAACAAACCATTTCGGCAAGGTTTTCAGTATGATGCGCGAATGTTTTCACTTTTGGGCGCATTTCGTGCAGCACAACCGGAACACCAAGGTTCACCGCTTGCCACGCGGCCTCGGAACCGGCCATTCCGCCGCCAATGATGTGTAATTTTTTGTCCATTTGCACGGGGCATACGGCAGATGGTGCTAAAAGAAAAGCCCCCAAAGCGGGGGTTTTGATCGGCTATTGACCGCACTTAGCCAGCTGATTGCATTCCGGGAACATCGTCGGTCAGATTGATCACGTTATCACTGGCCTGCACAATGACTGCTTCAGAACGGGCCAGCGCCAGCTCACGCTTTTGCAGATAACTATCCAAAGCATAACGGCCACGACCGTTGGAATACAGCAAAACCAAACCGCCAATTGACGCAAGATCGCGCCAGAACGCGCTGATTGCAACAGGATCGCCGGGCGTGTAGTTCAGGATGAAACTGGACCAGAAAATATAAAGCGCCAGCATTACCGATGTTTGCCGCGCCTGAAAGCCGATCAGAATGGAAATGGCCGCAAGGCATTCAAACGCAATACTGGGCCAGCGCAAAAAAGTCGGGTATCGAACTGTTGCTAAGGAAATACGTCATGCTATGAGGATCTGTGATCAGACCTAAGGAGTTTGCTAAGAAATAGGATGCGATAATCACCCTGGCGACGGCATGTGTCACGTCGTGGGATGTTCGCTGCCGCGCGGCTTCATTTTTCATCAATCCACACCCTTGGTTAAGAGGAACGGCGCGAACGATACAGAATGCAACTGCTCGCTTATATTACGAAAGGATCGCACTAAATGTTGACCAAATTGTGGCTTTTGGGATAAGTTGACAGCCAATTCAACGCAGAGGCGTGTGATCGTTGCTGATTCACTAATTGCCGATCCGGTAATTAACCTAGCAAATAACTCACAGCGTTCCGCTATTGCGCCGGGTATGGCTCGAATGTGGCGTATTCGATGACTTCGCCTTGCAGAACCGGAACCACAAGGTGCTTTGCTGCAAGGTCGCGCTCATTCAAAACATTATCGACCGAATACCCGCCGCGCCCGTGCGAAATAAGCAGTAACAGACCGCCATTCAATGCAAGGTCACGCCAAAACGCACTGATCGCGTCTATGTTGCCTGGTGTATAATTCAGAATGTAACTGGACCAGAACAGATAAAGCGCCAGCAGGCCTGCCGATAAGCGTGTTTGCAGGCCAATCATGATCGAAATTGCAGCCACGCATTCAAAAGCGATGTTCGACCACAACAGATAGGGCGGTGTGACGCCCAAAATCAAATATTGCCCCATACCATTTGGGTCAGCGACTAGACCGACAGCTTTGCCGATGAAAAAAGACCCGATAACAATTCGGGCGGCAGTATGGATCAATCCGGAAACCGGCGGTTGGCTTACTGCTGTGCTGTGCATGGTCTGTCCCACTTTTCTATTTCGGCCGGTTGCGCCTCTCGGCGCTTCTCTAATTCCGAACTCAGCTAAAGATTGCCGAGAAAAATGGGCCAAATTTAGGTCAAATCATGCTTATTCCGCGTCGGTTGCTTCTGCGTCAGTGTCATTTTCGCTTTCGCCTTGTTCAGCGATCCACGCAACGGAAACAACTTTTTCGCCTTTGGTTGTGTCAAATACCTTGACGCCCGACGAGGTTCTGCCCTGTCGCGAAATGCCGTTTACCGGGCAGCGGATCGATTGCCCGGTCGAGGTTGCCAACATGATCTGGTCGTCATCTTCCACCGTGAACGCCGCAACGATACTGTCGCCGCGTCGCCCAAGATTGGCGGCGGTAATCCCTTGGCCGCCGCGACCCGTCACGCGATATTCATGCGCTGACGAACGCTTGCCATAGCCGCCGCTGGTGATAGCCAAAATCCATTGTTCCAGCGCACCTAACTCGGCATAACGCTCATCCGTCAGTTCGGTATCCGCACTGCCGCCTTCGATTTCGCCGGTCTCATCACCAGTTGTTGCCCGCAGGCGCTTGAAATAGGCGGCGCGTTCGTCCGAGGATGCATCGACATGCCGCACAACAGCCATCGAGACGACCATATCACTGTCAGCAAGCCTTATGCCGCGAACACCTGTTGAATCGCGCCCTTTGAAAACCCGGACATCAGTTGCCGCAAAACGGATCGCTTTGCCTTGGGCTGTCGTCAGCAGGCAATCGTCCATTTGGTTGCAAATCCGCACGTTAACGATCGAGGTGCCTTCCGGCAGTTTCATCGCAATCTTGCCGTTGCGCATCACATTGGTGAAGTCGCTCAGCGCATTGCGGCGAACATCGCCGGTTGATGTTGCAAACAGGATTTGCAGATCGTTCCAGTCTTCTTCCGGCGCATCAACGGGCATAATTGCAGCAATCGAAACACCAACCGGGATCGGCAGAATGTTTACGATTGCCTTGCCACGCGCATTTCGCCCACCCGGCGGCAAACGCCAGGTTTTCAATTTGTAGACCATGCCGTCCGTCGTGAAGAACAACAGCGGCGTGTGGGTGTTGGCCACGAACAGGTTGGTGACGAAATCCTCGTCCTTGGTGTTCATGCCCTGCGTGCCCTTGCCGCCGCGTTTTTGCGATCGGTATTCATCAAGCTGGGTGCGTTTGATATAGCCGGAATTGGTGATGGTCACGACCATATCTTCGCGTTCAATCAGGTCTTCGTCTTCCATATCTCCGACATGTTCGACAATTTCTGACCGGCGCGGCACTGCAAACAGATCACGCACTTCGCGCAATTCATCAGCGATAATTTCCATGATCCGGTCACGTGACCTGAGGATTGCCAGATATTCGGTGATTTTCCCGGCCAAATCCTGCAACTCATCTGTCACTTCTTTGACGCCCAACGCGGTCAGGCGCGCCAGCCGCAATTCAAGAATGGCGCGGGCTTGCGTTTCTGACAGATGATAGGTGCCATCGTCATTGACCGTGTGGCTTGGATCGTCAATCAGCTTGATATAATCGACAATGTCATGTGCCGGCCAAGCGCGGGTCATCAGACTTTCGCGGGCCGAAGCCGGATCAACCGAGCCGCGAATGGTGGCGACGATTTCATCGACATTGCTGACGGCCACAGCCAAACCGCACAAAATATGGCTGCGATCCCGCGCTTTGCGCAACTCGAACGCTGTACGGCGCGCCACAACTTCTTCACGAAAATCAATGAATGCCGTCAAAAACTTACGCAGTTCAAGCTGCTCGGGCCGTCCGCCGTTCAGCGCCAGCATGTTGCAGCCGAAATAGGTTTGCATCGGCGTGAAGCGGAACAACTGGTTCAGAACCACTTCTGGCGTTGCGTCGCGCTTTAGCTCGATAACCACCCGAACGCCGATCCTGTCGCTTTCGTCTTGTACATGCGCGATGCCTTCAATCTTTTTATCGCGTGCCACTTCGGCGATCTTTTCGATCATTGTGGCTTTGTTTACCTGGTAGGGAATCTCGTCGATAATGATCGCGAAACGATCCTTGCGGATTTCCTCGACCCGGGTTTTTGAACGGATAATGACGCTGCCCCGCCCCTCGGTATAGGCTTTGCGCGCGCCGGTGCGTCCAAGGATCAATCCACCTGTCGGGAAATCCGGGGCAGGGATGTATTCCATCAACTCAAGCGAATCTAAATCCGGGTTTTCTATCAGTGCCAAGGTCGCGTCGATAACCTCGCCAAGGTTATGGGGCGGGATATTTGTGGCCATCCCGACCGCAATACCACCGGCACCATTGACCAACATATTGGGAAACCGGGCCGGTAAAACCGACGGTTCGCGGTCTTTGCCATCATAATTGTCCTGAAAATCAACGGTCTCTTTTTCGATATCCGCCAAAAGAAACGCAGCAGGCTTGTCCATTCTGACTTCGGTATAGCGCATCGCGGCCGGGTTATCGCCGTCCATCGAGCCAAAATTGCCTTGGCCATCAAGTAACGGGAGAGACATCGAAAAGGGCTGCGCCATGCGAACCAAAGCATCATAAATCGCGCTGTCACCATGCGGGTGGTATTTACCCATCGTGTCGCCAACTGCACGCGCCGATTTGCGGTATGATTTGTCATGGGTATTGCCGGTTTCGTGCATCGCAAAAAGAATACGGCGGTGAACCGGTTTCAGACCATCGCGCAGATCCGGTATGGCACGACTGACGATCACGCTCATCGCGTAATCCAGATACGAGGTTTTCATCTCTTCTTCGATGGTAATCGAAGGGCCGTCAAATATATGCCTTGGCTTCGGATCTTCGTCCGGCTTGTCGATATCGTCGTTCAATGGATCGCCCGTGTTGCCTGTTCACTACATTTTGTGGCTAAACTTAGCATCGCGGCTAAAAAAACGCAATCTCTGGTCGTCTGAAATGCATTCGGTGCGCTGTGGAAAACCCTGTGTTAACAAGGGGTTGCAAATGTCCTAAAATTCTTTCTTTTAGAAATTTCCCTGCAGGGTTCAAAGAGGGGCATGCAGCCCCCCTTTGCCGTCGCCCCATCAGGGCAATTCCGGTTTTTTCTGGCGAGTCTAGAACGGAATTTCGTCGTCCATTGCACCACTTGGCCCACTGTCATAACCGCCCGATGGGCCGCCGTCATTGCCGCCGCC
>DJBQ01000004.1:0-2360 GCA_002430125.1 Rhodobacterales bacterium UBA5972 | reverse complement strand
ACTTCGGTCGAATATTTGTCAGCACCGGACTGATCCTGCCATTTGCGGGTCTGCAGCTTGCCTTCAATATAGACTGTCGAGCCTTTTTTCAGGTATTGTTCGGCCACACGGACCAGCCCTTCCTGAAAAATCGCAACAGAATGCCATTCCGTACGTTCACGGTTCTCGCCGGTGGCTTTATCGCGCCACCGCTCGGATGTCGCGATGCGCAGATTGCAGACTTTGCCGCCGTTCTGAAAAGTCCGCACTTCCGGGTCGCGACCCAGATTGCCGACCAGTATCACTTTGTTGACCGATCCCGCCATGATGTGCTCCTTTCGAATCTGTCTTGGTTAACGTCGAGTGTTAGACCATCCTGAACCCGTGAAGAAAGGTTTAATTTCCGCAAAATTTCCCGGACGGGCAGGTTGATGTACATTTCGTAAACGTCCCTGAAAGTAACCTCGTGGCATATCAACTGCGTCTAATTGTATTGCGGGCGCGTGCACCCTTTGCATTTTGTGTTGCGCGTATTACTTTCGCTTAAGTTAAAAATCATTCTGATCAGGAACATATTGTGCAAACGCCCGGCCGTACATCGCTTTTGATTCTCCTAATTCTTGTCCAAAGCGCCTGCGCGCTGTTTTTCCTGAGCGACGTGGTTACAGACGGGATCAACATTGATGGAACATTTTCGTTCAGCCGGCACTTGATATTTGAAGCGGTTGCAACCGTTGGTCTGATCTGCGGCATTTTCTTTGAAGCCAAATACCTGCGCGATCTGTTGCGTCGCAACCAACTGGCGGAACAGAATATCAGAATCGCATCTGGCGCGTTAAGTGACGTGATTGACGAATACTTTCTAAACTGGGGCCTTACGCCCTCGGAAAGCGATGTGGCATTATTTGCGATCAAAGGTATGACCAATGCCGAAATCGCCGGACTGCGAAATTCAAGCGAAGGTACCATCAAGGCGCATCTGAACGCGGTCTTTCGCAAGGCCGGGGTGACCGGACGCAATCAACTGGTCAGCATCCTGATCGAAGATTTGATGGGCTCGCCGCTGCTGGCCTCCAAGGTTGCCGCGCGGTGAAGCGTCAGTGCTGCGTGACATTTCGGGTCACAATTATTCTATGACTACACTTTGCAAACAAAATTAGGTATAGCGTCGACAGAGTTTTGGGGCGGGGTCCTGAATTGCAGCCTGTATTCGGTACAATTGTGATGGCAGTGGCTTTGGCCTTTGGCACAGATCTATGCAGTGCCGAGTTGTTTTCAAGCAAAGGGAATTCAAAAACCGGACTGCCGAAATCGCAGATAAAACTGCTCGACGGTCGGCTTGCCAAACAATACGAGGATTCAAAACGCCTGTTGCCAACTGACACGCATTTGCCACGGTATTCAGGCGGGTACACTGGCGAGTTTCGCGCCATGGCAGACGAAGCCGCAGCATTATTTGGTGTGCCGAAGGATTTGTTTGCGCGTCTGGTGCATCAGGAAAGCAACTGGAATCCAAGGGCTCTTTCGCCGGCTGGCGCCATCGGACTTGCGCAATTGATGCCTGATACCGCGCGTAAGCTGGGCGTTGATCCTTATGATCCCAAAGCCAACCTTGAAGGTGGGGCGCTGTATCTTAAGCAACAATATATGCGGTTTCGCAGTTGGAAACTGGCTATTGCTGCCTATAATGCAGGCCCCGAGGCAGTGGAAAACTATGGCGACGTACCGCCCTACACGGAAACCCAGAACTACGTTCGGGTGGTGTTAGGCAACTAATTACGCCTCGCAGACACCGCCGGCTGCCTGCCAATGGTAAAGCCCGCCAATGTTGTGAACTTCGGTAAACCCAAACCCCACAAGCGTACGCCGCGCCATTTCAGACCGCGCACCAGACGCACAATAAACCGCGACTGGCTTGGCAGCATCAAGGGATGCATGAAATTCCGGATGGCGGGGATCAGCCTGCTGTTGCAGTTGAAACAGAGGGATATGAACCGCCCCTTTGGCCCGACCACTAGAGGCCACTTCGTTATGGTCACGCACGTCCAAAAGGATGATTTCGCCGGCCTCGGCCAGTTTCACAGCCTCATGCACCGAGATGGATTTGGCGACTGGCTGTGTGGCGCGGAACGGGTTTGTAAAAGCAAGATTCATTTTGGATTTCCTTGGTAAGACCCGCGTGTTGCGGGAAGGTGTGAGTCTGTTACCGCCAATATATTCGTAGTTTCGAATATTTCCAGAGGATAGTTAAGATTTATTGCAACTATTTTCGCAGCGGCACTTTAGGCACCGGTTAAATACTTTCACGGCACAGCAAAAACGCCTATCTGCAATTGCTAACAGAACCTTGTGGAATGGACGGAACGAGATGATATGTCGAG
>DJBQ01000177.1:24213-27665 GCA_002430125.1 Rhodobacterales bacterium UBA5972 | reverse complement strand
CGTGAATTGGCATAGTCGATAAAGGTATCGAAACTATCGGGATTGGCCATTGAATCGCGGTTAACCACTTTGTCAGGGTCGCCACCCAATAACAGTTTCTTGACCGGAACCTCAAGCTTTTTGCCTGAAAGTGTGCGCGGAACCTCGGTGATCTGAACGATCTCGGAGGGCTGGAAACGCGCTGAAACGCCGGTTTTGATGGCGTTGTTTATCTTTGCCTTCAGCGGGTCATTCAGTGCAAGACCGGGCGCAAGAACCACGAAAAGCGGCATGAAACTTTCGCGTCCCAGAAATTCAAGATCAACCACCAGACTGTCCAGAACCTCGGGCACGCCTTCAACCGCCTGATAAATTTCAGCCGAGCCCATGCGCAGACCTCGCCGGTTGATGGTCGCATCTGAACGGCCGTAAATCACCGAGCGCCCGTCAGGGGTGATTTCGATCCAGTCACCATGCCGCCAAATGCCGGGATAGGTGTCGAAATAGCTGGCGATCAGGCGCTCTTTGCCGGGATCATTCCAAAAGAACAACGGCATTGACGGCAATGGTTCCGTGCAAACCAGTTCCCCGACCTGATCAAAAACTTCCTCGCCTGCTTCGTCATACGCGCGCACAGCGTTGCCTAATGCGCGGCATTGCATTTCACCGGCCCGCACAGGGGCCATTGGATTGCCCAAAACGAACGCACCGCACAAATCGGTTCCGCCTGAAATAGGGGCCAGCCAGACATCCGGTTTGACGGCTGAATAGACCCATTCATAACCGTCCGACGTCAAAGGCGAGCCGGTCGATCCAAGTGATCGCAGCGCGTTCAGGTCCAACAAATCGGCGGGTCGCAAACCTGCTTTCATGCACGTCATGTAAAACGCCGCCCCCGCCCCGAAAAACGTGAGCTTCTCACGCGCTACAAAGCGCCATAACTCAAGCAAGTCAGGATGATTGACAGCGCCATCGAACATCGCAACGGTCGATCCCTGGCCCAGTGCCGTAAACTGCGAATTCCACATGATCCAACCGGATGACGTCATCCAAGAATAACGATCCTTCGTGCTCAGGTCCATATGAAGCGATTGCTTTGCCCCCTCAAGCAGAACACCACCATGGCCGCTCACGATCGGTTTGGGATTGCCGGTTGTGCCTGACGAATAGACGATCCACAAAGGGTGATCGAACTCGACCTGCGTGGTGACAAGGTCAGCTTTTTCGCCCAACAAATCGTCCCACAAAATCGCGTCACTTGGCGCGTCGCCCACGACCGGAACGCGTATTTGATGGGTGACGCTGGGCAGACCTTGCGAAATGGTTTCAATCGCCTCGCTCCGATCAATCATTTTGCCGGCGTGAACGTAACCATCCTGCGCGATCAGAATTTTCGGCTCGATCTGCCGAAAGCGGTCCAAAATCGCGACATGCCCCATATCAGGCGAACAAAGCGACCAGATTGCGCCCAAACTTACCGTGGCAAGGCATGCAATCAGCGCCGGTTCTGTATTGGGCAATATTGCCACCACGCGGTCGCCTTTGGTTACGCCCATCGCCTTGAACCTGGCAGCCACACTTGCCACCTGCGCAGCTAGCTCACGCCAGGTCAGCGTGCTACGGCCAAAGGTTTCTGATTGCAGAATAATCGCAAGCTGTTCTGGCTGGGTTTTTGCAAACCGCAGCATTTGATCGGCAAAATTAAGCGTAGCACCTTTGAACCACACGGTTCCGGGCATTGCCCGGTCTGAAATAACCTCGGAATAAGGCGCTGTCAGCCTGATATCGAAAAACTCGATGACGGACGACCAAAACCCGGAAAGATCAGAAACGCTCCACTCCCACATCGCAGGATAATCGGCGAATGTCAGACCACGGTTTTCGCGCAGCCATTCAATATACTGCGCAAGACTTGTGCCGTTTGCGCGTTCAGTCGACGGGGTCCAAAGGATCGGTCGTTCGGTGGTCATTTGATCAGGGCTCCGTGAACCAGCGCCTTTAACTGCGGTCGTGCAGGGTAGCTGCTGCTGGGGGACAATTGCGTGAAAAACACCGCCGAAAGATCATGTTTGCGGTCGATCCAGAAATACGTTGATCCCATACCGCCCCAACTGAAATCGCCGACACTGCCCGCAGCACGCGTGCGTGCCGGATCCAGAATAACCGATCCGCCAAGTCCAAACCCCATGCCGGTCATAGGCTGTTCCGCAAAACTGGTCGGCCCCATCGAGGCTATGTCGCCGGGCAAATGATTGCGCATCATGAAATCCAGCGTCTTGGGCGACAGCAAACGGTGGCCTTTTCGCGCCCCACCACACCGCAACATTTCGATAAATCGCATGTAATCATCAATTGAACCGACCAGTCCGCTGCCACCTGAATATGTGCTGGCATTCAGATACGCTGACCCTGCGGCCTGATCGGCCAAGCGCAGCGTTTCATCAGATTTTTCCTGACTGTTGATCGCCATTTCGTTGCCGGCAAGTGGTGTATAAAGCGATGCGAACCGGTCTATTGCCCTTTTTGGAACCGAAAACCCGGTTTCTTTCATGCCCAGCGGATCAAAGATATTTTCCTGAAAAAATTCCGCCAGCGTTTGTCCCGAAACAACTTCGACCACCCTGCCCAAAATATCGATCGCCACGGAATACTCCCATCGCGAGCCCGGATGAAACGCCAACGGAAGCGATGCGACAAGGTCGGCCATTCCTTCAAGCGGGCCGCGGTCAGGCCGGAATTCGGCCTTTTGTTCTGTCATCGCCTGCCCCAAAAGGCCAGGGTTGAACATATAACTCAGCCCGGCGGTATGTGTTAACAATTGGTGCAATGTCGGGGTAGCACAGGGTTCGGTCTGGTCGATATTCGCAGCCCCGGGAACCAAAGCACGCATCGCCGCAAAAGCCGGAATAAACTCGGAAACCGGCGCATCCAAGTGAAACAAACCACGTTCTGCGAGCATCATAACAGCGACCGAGGTGATCGGCTTTGTCATCGAATAAATCCGCGCAATCGTATCACGCGTAAATGGCAGTTGGTTTTCAACGTCCCTATGGCCGGTCGTATAATGAAAAACCTCGCGCCCGCCGCGTGCAAGTAACATCGAACTGCCCGGGAACTTTCGCGCCGCGACATAACTATCCATCCAAGGCGCAATCCGCTGCAACCGATCGGGGTCTAACCCATGTTTCTGTGGTTTTCCGGTTTTCATGTTGTTGTCAAATCCGTATTATTTTGCTGCCCCATAGTGATGCGCTGGCCAAAACAACGTCAAGCCCAACCCGCAATTTGTGGCCAAAAATCATCGTTGACGACAATCACGCTGGGCGGCGTCTGTCGCGCTGGTTGCGGGCGGCATATGCCGCTAGAGTTTTGCAAAGCAAACCACGGGGCCCAGCCATGAAATCCATTCTGATTGCCAATCGCGGTGAAATCGCGATCCGAATTGCCCATGCAGTTACGGATATGGAGTTGCG
>DJBQ01000177.1:0-24141 GCA_002430125.1 Rhodobacterales bacterium UBA5972 | reverse complement strand
TGCCCATGCAGTTAGGGATATGGAGTTGCGTGCGGTCATGCTCTTTGCCACTGACGATGCAGACAGCCTTCATGTTGGGGCAGCTGAAAACGCGGTGGCCCTGCCGGGTCGCGGCCCCGCAGCTTATTTGGACCTAGACGCCGTGGTTTCCGCCGCTATTGCCACAGGGTGCGATGCCGTGCATCCGGGATATGGTTTCCTCAGCGAAAACGTCGACTTTGCAAGCGCTTGCGCAAAGGCCGGGCTTGTTTTCATCGGCCCTGATCCTGCCGCATTGGCCCAATTGGGCGATAAAGTCGCCGCCATTGAACTGGCAAAATCGTTGAATGTCCCGGTTATTGCAGGCCTAACTGGCGGTTTCACAGCGGATCAGGCCACAGCATTCTTGACCACCTGTCCTGACGGCATCATCCTTAAAGCTGCAAATGGCGGTGGTGGACGTGGCATGCGCGTGGTCCAAGATCCAAATGGCGTCACCAAAGCCATTGCCGAAGTCAGTGCCGAGGCCTTGGCGGCGTTTGGTGATGGCACAATTTTTGTGGAACAACTGGTAACAAATGCCCGTCATATCGAAGTGCAGGTTTTGGGCGACAGCACTTCGGTTTGCCATTTATGGGAACGCGATTGTTCTTTGCAACGGCGTCACCAAAAAGTAATTGAGATCGCACCAGCCCCGAAACTTGACAGTGCGATAAGGCAATCCATGCTGTCGGCGGCCTGCAAAATTGCACAAGCCATCGGTTTGCGCGGCCTTGCAACGATTGAGTTTCTGCTCGACCAAACCGGAAACTACTATTTCATCGAAGCCAACCCGCGTTTGCAGGTTGAACACACTATCACCGAAATGATCACCGGTATTGATCTGGTTCAGGCGCAGATCAAGTTGGCCGATGGCGCCAGTCTAAAAGGTCTGGGTTTACATCAGGATCAGATTCCAGCGCCCATCGGGACCGCCATTCAAATGCGCATCAGTTGCGAGCGGTTGCTTGAAAATGGTTCAGTCAAACCGACCGGCGGGGTTCTGAGAGCCTATGTGCCGCCGGGTGGGCCCGGGATCAGGGTTGACGGCGCTGGTTTTGTGGGCATGAAAACCAATCCAGCCTATGACGGGTTGCTGGCCAAACTGATCGTGCATTCAGCGCAAGGCATTGAACCAGCGTTGCGGCGGGCGAAACGCGCCTTGGGCGACTTCAAGTTCGAGGGCGTGGAAACCAACAAACCGGTTTTGGCGGCGTTACTCGACTGGCCGGAACTGGGCTTGGGTCAAAGCGATACGGGGCTGATAGCGGCCCGGCTGCAAACGCTTGTGTTGGCTCAGAATGCCGTCGTTGACTTAGCACCCGTATCCAAAGGCGCAATAAGCGCTCCGATGCAAGGAACGGTTTTGTCGCTGTCGGTTACAGTAGGCGAAGTGGTGGCCAAAGGCGCACGTATGGCCACGTTAGAAGCTATGAAGATGCAACACGCAATTGTGGCGCCTTATGCAGCGCGGGTGCTGGCAGTTTCGGTCACAACACCGGCGACCGTGCCTGAGGGAGCACCGTTGTTTATGCTGGAAGAATTGCCGGATGACGCGGGGATTGCGCCGCGTGAAAAAAATGCCGATCCAAATTTCATCAGGTCTGATCTGGCAGAATTGCAAGCCCGTCGTGACCTGACCAAAGATGCCGCACGCCCTGACGCGGTTAAGAAACGGCACGCTTTGGGCAAACGCATGGCGCGTGAAAACATAGCGGACCTTTGCGACCCTGACACGTTCGTGGAATTCGGCGACATGACTTTCGCGGCCCAGCGCGCGCGCCGAACGGTGGATGACCTGATCAAAAACACGCCTGCCGATGGTCTGGTGACCGGTTTTGGCCGCATAAATGGCACGGACTTCGGTCCGGAAAAGGCGCGCTGTGCGGTAATGGCCTATGATTACACGGTTTTGGCAGGCACCCAGGGCGTGATGAACCACGCCAAGAAAGACCGCATACTCGATCTGGCGTATCGCCAGAAAACCCCGTTGATCTTTTACTGTGAAGGTGGCGGTGGACGACCGGGTGACGTTGATGCCGAGGCGACCTCGATTGCCGGATTGCACCTGACCACGTTCTGGCATCATGCACGGCTGTCTGGCCTTGTGCCGGTTATCGGCATCGGCTCGGGCAGGGTTTTTGCCGGTAATGCCGCGTTACTTGGTTGCTGTGACGTGGTGATCGCAACCCGCGACAGCACCATCGGAATGGGCGGCCCGGCGATGATAGAAGGCGGCGGTCTTGGGGTTTTCACTCCAGACGAAGTAGGGCCAAGCAACGTGCAGGCGCCAAACGGTGTGATTGATATTTTGGTGGAAGACGAGGTTGAAGCAACAAAGGTTGCCAAGAAATATCTGGGCTATTTTCAGGGCAGTATGTTAGAATGGCAAGCGCCTGACCCGCATGCCTTGCGCCATGTCGTCCCTGAAAACCGGCTTGAAGTTTACGATGTTCACAAGGCAATTGACGGGATCGCCGACGAAGGCTCGTCTCTGGAACTCAGGGCGCAATTTGCCCCGGGAATGGTCACAATATTCGCCCGGGTCGAAGGGCGGCCCGTTGGAATATTGGCCAACAATCCCTTGCATCTGGCAGGCGCTATCGACAGCCCATGTGCCGACAAGGCCACCCGGTTTGTCCGCCTGTGTGACGCGTTTGACATACCGATCATCAGCCTGATCGACACCCCCGGCATGATGGTCGGCCCCGAGGTTGAAAAGACCGCACTGGTGCGCCACTGCGCGCGGCTGTTTCTGGCGGCGGGTAACGTGACGACACCCTTTATGTCGATCGTTTTGCGCAAAGGTTACGGCTTGGGCGCGATGGTTATGGCGGGTGGATCGTTTCGAACGCCCCTGTTCATCGCCAGCTGGCCCAGCGGCGAATTTGGCGGGATGGGGCTTGAGGGTGCCGTCAGGCTTGGTTATCGCCGCGAATTAGAGGCTGTTGCCGACCCTGCAGAACGGCACGCCTTGTACGAAAACATGGTGGCCGCGGCTTATGAGCGTGGCAAAGCCCTGAACGCCGCTGCTGTTCTGGAGATTGATACGGTGATCGATCCGGCTGAAACCCGTGCTTGGATCGTTGCCGCACTAGAGGCAGCGCCATTGCCAGAACCGCGCGCCGGCAAGAAACACAGCTTTGTTGACGCATGGTAAGTATATCCCACCTTAGCCGATCATCGCCCTCATCGCCGCCTTGGTTTCCTCATTGAACCACCCTTGCGTTGGCTGGTTCGCGCCGTCGGCCATCGCCTTTTCGATCAGATCAATCGTCGCACCGCGAAGTTGTTGTTTAACCTTTGCAAAGGTCTTTGGCGGAATATCCGCATATTCAAGTGCCAGTATTTCGGCCTTTTTCGCCAGGTCATCACCGGCGACGATCTGATCAACGATGCCAGCCGCCAACGCGGCCTCGGCTGTGTAAGGCCGGCCCCGTTGCATGAGACGCCGCGCGTCATTGGCTGAAAGCATAGTGCGCGCGATTTCCAGCGGGCCGATCGGAAAGTCGGCCCCAACCCTGACTTCGGCAAGACCGAAACTGGAACGCTCAGTGGCCAGTCGATAGTCAGCCCCAAGGACAAAGAACAACCCACCGGCAATTGCTGCACCGTCAACTGCCGCGATAACCGGCTTTGGAAATGCGAATAGTTTTGTGAATGCGATGTTCAGACCAGCGACGATTGCCTGCTGATCTGCCAAATCAAATCGTTGCGCGGCTTTCAGATCAAGCCCGGCCGAGAACACTTTGAACGGGCTGGCAAGGATTATGGCTTTTACGGAAGTGTCCTGGCGCACCTCATCCAGCAGATCCGCAAAATCCATCAGGAATTCCGGTGTCAATGCATTTACCGGCGCGTTGTTCAGAACCACGCGGGTTATCCCATTTTCCAGACCGCTTCGGATCAACCAATTTTTCAGCATCTGATTTTCCCTTGTTTCATCCATCGGCCATTCACCCGCCAAATCTCGCGACGTCAATTCGACCTATAGCGAAACGTACCACTTGCTGACGCAATAAATTCGCCGGTTTCATCACAAAGCTTTGCCTCGGCGAAAAATGTCCTTGCGCCACCACCGATCCGCTGGCCCGTGGCGATCAAAATTTTACCTTTTGGCCGGGACAAATAGCTGACATTCAACGACAGCGTCATCGCCTGTTTGAGGTTGTCTTTCGACCCGGTAAAACACCCACAATACCCCATCACGGTATCCAGTAAACTTGCGTAAACCCCGCCATGCGGGATGCCGTAACGGTTGCCCAGTCCCTTGTGCATCGGTTGATGCAGTTCACACAAATCGTGCGTCCATTCGGTAATGGTAAACCCCAGAAGCTTTTGAAACTCGTAAGGATCTTCAAGTATATCGGCAGGAATTGGCATAGAATTCTTTCGCAAGTTCTGGAAGGTATCAGACCCGTTCGCCCAAGGCTTTGAGGCCGTTTTCTGCGAAAACCGGTACGTAAGCACCTGTTTTCAAAGCGCGTTCCGGGTTTGAGGCATTTCCGTCCAAGGCGCGCTTGTAAACACCTTGGATAATGCCGGCCATCCGGAAAAAGCAGAACGCCAGATAAAATCCGAAATTGTCGATCCCCGCCAGCCCGCGATGGGCACAATATTGGTCGATGAATTCCTGATCGCCCGGCAACCCCAAGGCAGCGCGGTCGATCCCTGCCAACCCCCGGCCCTCGGCACCCGCAGGCATTTGCCACTGCATAATGATCGAGGCTAGATCGGCGAATGGATGGCCAATCGTTGACAGCTCCCAATCCAGAACGGCAAGGCATTTGGTGCCGTCCGCCTCGAACATCATATTGTCGATGCGGTAATCGCCGTGCACTAACGTGCGCTGCCCGTCCTCGGCTGGCATGTGTTCGCCAAGTGCTGCCATCAGCCGATCCATCGCAGCGACCGGTTTGGTTTCCGAGGCGCGGTATTGCTTGGTCCAACGCCCGATCTGGCGTTCATAATAATTTCCCGGCGGGCCAAAATCCGACAGGCCAACCGCGTCGATGTCAACCGAGTGCAACGCCGCCAGAACCCGGTTCATATCGCCAATCACCGCCGCGCGTTGGCTGGGCGTCTGGTCGGGCATCGTCGGATCATTGAAATTCCGCCCGACAACGTGATCCATCACGTAAAATGCCGATCCGATAACGTCGCCATCCATGCACAAAAGATGCATTTTGGCGACCGGCACGGCCGATCCCGCAAGCGCCGATTGCACCCGAAACTCGCGGTCAACTGCATGTGCAGATTTCAACAACACCCCCGGCGGTTTGCGCCGTAAAACGTACCGCTTTTCGGGGGTTTCCAGCAGAAAGGTCGGATTGGATTGCCCGCGCTGGAATTTACTTGCCGTCAGCGGGCCTTTAAAGCCCTGCAAATTCGCGGCCAGATAGGCGTCAACGGCTTTTAGATCAAGGGTTTGGGTGTCTGTGTCCATATCGCTCAACTATAGGTCAGGAAATTTGCGCGATCAGGATGATCCAGATGCGCGGTTGCGTTGAATTCATGCAGGCTAAAGGCAGATTGCGAAAACACAAAGCGGGTTATCGCGGTGTTTTTGATTTGAAGGTTCAGATGCATCATTTGGGCGGCTGGTGCGCCAAGCGAGGCTGCTACCATTTGGCCGATCACACCACCTGAACTAACAATCAGAACCTTTTTCGCAGGCGTATCAGTGGCAAACATTCGCGCCGCCTCGACCCTGTCGGTGAAGTCCTGCCAGCTTTCTGTTTTGGCTTTGAACGCGTCTAGTTGCCACGCCAGTACGGTTTCACGCAAAATGCGGAAATGCGCGCGGCGATCTTCGGTGGAAACTTCCGGCATGCCTGTCGGAAACCTCGCCGTCAGCAAATCCTGAAAATCGTATTCGTTGAGGCCCGGATGTGTTTCGGGGGCGATATCGGTTTCCATTGCAGCCAATGTGTCAATCTGCCGTTTCAAAGTGCCGGTGATCACCCGATCCGGATGCCAGCCACGTTCTTTCAGGGCCGCACCAACAAGCGCCGCCTGTTTTTGGCCCAACTCGGACAGTTGATCATAATCCGCCGCCCCGTACGAGGCTTGTGCGTGCCGAATGATTATCAGTTCAGCCATTTACGCCGCCATGCGGGTCAGAAAATCAGCAATCGCAGTCGCCACAAATTCCGGTTTCTGATGGAGTATCCAATGATCTGCCTCAGCCGTTTCGCAAATCGTCAGCGAAGCGCAAAAGTCTTGCAACCCGGCGCGGGCTTCGGCCAGTAAAGCCGTATCCGCCTGCCCCCAGATCAATAAATGCGGCATGGAAATCCGCAAGGCATCAGCATCCCATTGTGGCAGATCATCGGCGGAAATCGGAACGCCCGGTTCGGCAACTTTCAGCGGTGTTGCGCGATACCAATTGATCATCGCCCGCAAACCAGCCGCATCACGCCACGCCGCTTTATAATCGGCACGTCGCGCTTCGGTCATCCAAGACCAATCCATCTTGGCACTGAATAACGAAAACATTCGCGCGAAATCATCAGCGGCCAGAATAACCTCGGCCCCATCTTGGCGCAACCACGTGATATACTGGCTGGCCGCGGATTGCGCGCCACCTGCGGCCAAGGCCGCCTGAAACGGCGCTGGGTGAACCCCGTTGACAACGATCAGTTTTCCGATTTTGGCAGGCCACCGCATTGCCGTCGCATAGGCAACCGACGCACCCCAGTCATGGCCAATCAAGGCCGCCACCCGCCCCTGCCCAAAGTGATCGATAAAGCCCGAGACATCTTTGACCAGATGCTTTGTGGCATAATTTTCCACCCCTTCCGGACGCCATGACTGCCCATAGCCGCGCTGATCCGGGGCCACGCAAAACCAGCGTTCGGATAAAAGCGAGATCACTTCGGTCCATGCGCCCGAATATTCAGGGAAACCGTGCAAAAACAGCAAGGCGGGGTTTACTGGATTGCCAGAAACCAAAGCATGAAACTGCTGGCCGTCTTGCCGGAAATCAATTGCCGTGATTGGTGCGGCGGTGGTCATTTCATGCCCTTGGGCTCGTAAAATTCGCTGGTTGCCTGACGGCGCACCAGCCACCAGCCGGACTGAATCGGCCAAGTGCTGAAATCAGAATCATACCCGAGCGCGGTCGCGGCATGCAGCGGCCATGACGGGTCGACCAGCGCTTCGCGACCTATGGCGATAAGGTCGGCGCGGCCTTCGGCAAGGATCAGTTCGGCCTGTTCGGGATGGGTAATCAGACCAACGGCCATGCTGGCCAGCCCGGTCTCGGTGCGAACACGTTCAGCGAAGGGCACTTGAAATCCGGGCTGGCGCTTGCCGCCCGCTGCACTGGTTGCAGGCCCTGCAATGCCGCCGGACGAGCAGTCGACGACGTCAACTCCGCGTGCTTTCAGTTCCTTTGCCAATGCGACCGTATCTTCAAGCAACCAACCGTCTGGCGTTCCGTCAACAGCAGATGTTCGATAAAACATCGGCAAGTCGGCGGGCCAAACTGCCCTTACCACTTCGGCAAGTTCCAGAACCAAACGCATACGCCCAGCCAGATCGCCGCCATATATGTCATCGCGTTTATTCGACAAAGGCGACAAAAAGCTGTGCAGCAGATAGCCATGCGCGCCGTGCAGTTCCACAATCTTATAGCCAGCCGCCAAAGCGCGACGGGTGGCGGCGGCAAAATCCTGTTTCAGTTGCTCAATGTCTTCCACCGACAGCGCATGCGGAACCGTCCATCCAGCATCAACCGGAATGGCAGAAGGGCCAACCGGTGGCCAAGGCATATCGCCGCGCGCGAAATCTTGGTCATTCAGCGGCCCGTTGCCAAACCATGGCCGTTGCATACCAGATTTGCGCCCCGCGTGACCCAATTGGATCGCCGGAATCGCCCCATTTTGCAAAGCGAATTGCGCAATGCGGGCGTGCCCCGGTATTTGACTATCGCACCACAGGCCCGGGCATCCATGGGTGATGCGTCCAGATTTCTGCACCGCCGTTGCCTCGGTAAAAACGATCCCTGCGCCCCCGACCGCAAATCGACCCAGATTGACCAGATGCCAATCGTCCAGATGCCCGTCGTGGGCGGAATACTGGCACATCGGGGAAATCACGATGCGGTTTCGGCTGGTGATGCTACGCAGGGTAATCGGTTGAAACAGATGTGGGATCAAAGTCATGGTCGCTCCGGACAGATATTTTCAACGACGCTAACAATGCAAACCGACAGTGGCAATCCGCAACCGGGCAGTATATCAAATTGCCGTAACGGAGGATGCAGTATGGCGATCAAAACGGCGATAATCGGGCTTGGGATCATGGGACGGCGGATGCTTGCGCAGATGCAGGCGCATACGGGCTTTGCGCCGCAATTTTTGTGGGATCCGAATGCAACTGCCTGTCAAGCAGCACTGGACGAAGCTCCGGATGCCTTGATTACACAAACCGCTGAGGCGGCGATTACGGCCTGCGATTTAGTTTATCTGGCCTGCCCGCCCGCCCCACGCAAGGCGTTTGCTTTGATGGCGGCCAAGGCAGGCAAGGCGGTGTTTCTGGAAAAACCGCTGGGAATTGATATTGAATCAAGCCGCGATCTGGTTGCGCAACTAACAGGTTTTGGCGTGCCTGCCGCAGTGAATTTCACCCAGGCGGCTGGGCCTGCTTTGACAGATGTTGCCGCTGCCGCAGTAAAGGGCGACCTTGGGAAACTTGTCGGGGCTGACATTGTTGTGACCTATGGGGCATGGCCGCGGGAATGGCAAAAAGCGGCGGATTGGTTGCGGTTTCGTGCCGAAGGCGGGATGACCCGCGAAGTGATCTCGCACTTCCTGTTCTTTTCCGAACGCATTCTTGGACCACTTGAATTGGTCTGGGCACGCCCGGATTACCCGGCTGATCCAGCATTATGCGAGACGGGTATGCTGGCACGACTAGTGGGCGCGAGTGGATCTGTAGTTAATGTAATGGCGTCTGTTGGCGGCGTGCAGCCTGACCGGCAAGAACTTACGATAATGGGCACCAAGACCAGTCGCCGTATTAGCAATTTCTATCAGGATTCCATTTCGGATGGCAGCGACTTCAATCCCGTACCGCCAAAGGGCGATCCGCGCAGCGTCAACCTTCAGGCGCAATTGGGCGACCTTATAAAATTGATGAACGGACAGCCCAACCGACTTGCCACACCAGCCGAGGCGTTACGGGTGCAAATCCTGATCGAAGGCATGTTGGCCGGAAAAGGCTGACCTTTAGCCGCCGATCTTTACCCCGAAATGTGCCGCTGCTTTGCCGACAAATTTCATTGTCTGCTGACCGCCCGACTGAAACTCTTCCTGCGCCCCGCCGTCTTTGATCGCCTCAATATTGACGGCAACATTTTCCGGCGTTTGCTGTTCGGGCGGCAGATAAATGCCGTCGGTTTCGTAAATTCTTGCGGCAGCATAACCGCCAGCGCCCGCACATAAAATCAACCGCGACGGGCCGTTTTCGCTGACCAGATACATAACTCCTGCGGTGACGGACTGAGGAGTCATCAGGTCCAGTGCCGCTTGCGGCAACAAGCCTTCAGTCATCTGGGTGTGCGCTGTGGGCGACAGAGTATTCACGTTGATCCCGTATTTCTGCCCTTCTAAATGCAGCACATTCATGAAGCCGATCATGCTGGTTTTGGCCATGCCGTAATTCGCTTGGCCGAAATTCCCGTAAATGCCGGATGAGGACGCGGTCATAACGATGCGTCCGTAACCGGCGTTCTTCATGTGATCCCAAACCGCCTTGGTGCAAACAACCGTACCCCAGGTATGGACGTCGATCACCGCGCGAAACTCCTCCAGTGTCATTTTGGAAAATGTCTTGTCGCGCAGAATACCGGCATTATTGATCAGAATGTCGATGCGGCCCCATTTGGCGATCGTCTGGTCCACCATATCCTGAACCGCAGCTTCGTCTGTGACACTGGCCCCATGCGCCATTGCCTGCCCGCCAGCGGCCACGATCTCGGCAACCACGTTGTCAGCCCCGCCCAGATCGTTGACCACAACCCTGGCCCCGCGGCGCGCAAGTTCCAGCGCATGACTGCGGCCAAGCCCGGTGCCTGCGCCAGTTACAATTGCAACGCGGTCGTCAAAACGAATGGGGGAAGTATCGGCGGACATGGCAGAGTTCCTTGGATTGAATACGGGTTGCAACCTTTTGCAAGGCAACCATGGGCGGCGTCAACCTATCTCATGCACATCCCGCTATCGTAAACTTAGCGACCGAGGGCTGGTTCAGACTGCCCAGATAAACAACTCCGTCCTGTTCGCGCACACCAGTTACAAACTGATATGGCCCATTTTCCATTACAAAATCATGTATTTGACTTCCGTCCAAACCAAATGCAACGACATGCAACCGCTCGAACTGTTTTGGTTTCAGGAATTCCGGCAAACGCGCCACCACCCATCGAAGCGCAAAAGGCAATGCTGTGATTTTGCGAAACATGTCGGAGGCAGGTGTCACCAAAGCCACCCAAACATTACCGTCGCTGCCAAGGCTCAGGTTGTCGGGCAAGCCTGGCAGATCATCGACAAAAATCTCGGCATGGCCTCGTTTGGTGCCGGTCAACCAATAACGCTGAATGCGCGCTTTGCCGGTCTCAGCGACCAGTACAAATTCCTGATCCGGGGAAATTATCACGCCATTGGCGAAATAAAGACCATCCAACAATTGTTCGACCCTGCCGTCGGGCAATCGTCGCATCAAACGCCCAGTTGGTAACGCTTCGATTACGTCCCGGCTGGCATCGTCGATTTGGTATCGTTGTGTCGATGTCGAAAAATACACGGTGCCATCTGCCGCAACCGCCGCGTTATTACAAAATTTAACCGCTTCGCTGCCTTCAGTGTCGGCCAGAACGTCGACGGCCCCGGTTGCAAGGTCAACTGCAAGAAGGCCTTTAAGTGCGTCGCAAACGGCGATCCGGCCGTCTGGTAAGTGCTCCAGACCCAAAGGGCGGCCGCCAGTTTGGCCCCGTATCACGACATTGGTAAAGTCCGCATTGATTTCTATCAGCCGTCCATCCTGCAACCCGGTAAGGACATTGCCATTTGCAAGGACCAGAACGTCTTCTGGACCATAGCCGTTGATCGCAAAAATCTCGAGATCCGTGGGTGTTAAAGACAAAATGTTATTCCTTCGGTACCTGTCAGCGCGCGACAACTGTCCCACTTTGCAGGCAAAGTAGGTGTCTTTGGCGCCGCTTACAAACGAATTGGGCATTGGCATCGTGTGCGATACACCCAAAGGTGCAAGCGCGCAGACTGCAACAGACGTTAGGGAAATGCGTCTAAAGGCAAACTGTGCCTTGATGTTTCCCGCTGAGTGAATATTTGTGCAGCGAGTTTTGGCTTGGTCGACACACCGGGCCGTTATAAATCGTGCCGAAGGAAAACCTAGTCATGTCCCGTCCATTTCGCGCTCATCGTTTTGCTGCATTCGTGGTCCTGATCGCCGCCACCCTGTGGGTCGGCACCGGCGAAATCTCGTTTGTTGGCAGTTCCGAACAGGCAGATGCCAAAGAAACCGCGCCCGTCGCATCCAAACCCGAAGTCGAGGAATCCTTTCTGCGAACCGTTGCGGCAATCACGCCAAAATACAGCGACCATGCCCGTGAAATTCGGGTTTCCGGATCGACTGAGCCTGACAAAAAAGCTGTTCTGGCCGCCCGGGCAAGTGGGATTATTTCCAGCCTGAACATCGAAAAGGGTCAGATCATTCAAGCCGAGACCGTGATGATGACGCTTGAAGGTCCTGAGCTGGGTGCCGCGATTTCCAACGCGGAAATCATGCTGTCCCAAGCGGAACGTAATCTGAATGTAACCGAGCAACTTTATGAAAACGGCAATACCAGCGAGACGAAACTGATCGCTGGGCGCGGCGCCGTGGCAAATGCCAAAGCCGCCCTCAGCCAGACGATTGCGGCGGCAGATAAACTGCAATTGACCGTTCCGTTTACTGGTTTCGTTGATCAGGTTAACGTCGAAAAAGGCGAATGGATTCAATCAGGTAAGCCAGTCGCATCAATTTTGGCCTTAGATCCAATCGTGGTTAAGGCGGATGTCAGCGAGCTAGATATCGGATATCTGAAAGTTGGCGATAAAGCCGAAGTTCGGCTGGTAAATGGCCGCAGACTGGAAGGTACCGTGCGCTTTGTGGCCTTAGACGCCTCGCCCTCAACCCGAACATTTCGCGTCGAAGTGGCGCTGCCAAACCCCGACCGGTTGATCCCGTCAGGCATGACCGCCGAAGTCAGGCTTTCCGCCGCCAAAGTTCGCTCGGTCACAGTGCCGCGGTCAATCATCACATTATCGGACGCGGGCGATCTGGGCCTGCGTGTGGTTAACGCTGACAACATTGCATCTTTTGCCATGGTTGAATTAATTGATGACACGCCTGCAGGGCTTGTTCTTGCTGGCGTGCCCGAGGGTATGCGGATCATCGTCTCCGGCCAAGACTTGGTCAAAGATGGCGACAAAGTTATGGTAACCGACGCAACCAGCGGATTGATCGGCGAGATTTCCCAATGAACCTCGTCGAAACGGCGATCCGCAACACAAGATTGACCCTGTCAATCTTGGCGTTCCTTATGGTCGCCGGGACGTTGGCCTATCTTTCGATCCCGAAAGAAGCTGAGCCTGATGTCAAGATTCCGATTATTTATGTCAGCCTTGGCTATCAGGGAATCTCGCCAGAAGACAGCGAACGACTGCTGCTGCGACCGATGGAAACACGGCTGAAAACCATTACCGGCATCAAACAAATGACGGCAACAGCCTATCAGGGCGGTGGCAACGTCCTGCTGGAGTTCCAAGCGGGTGCCAATCTTGACAAAGCATTGACCGATGTTCGCAACAAGGTGTCGGACGCAAAACGCGATTTGCCGCAAGGCGCAGATGAGCCCTCTGTGAACGAGGTTAATATCTCGGAATTTCCGGTTCTGGTTGTCACCCTTTCCGGTGAATTGCCTGAACGTGTTCTGACGCGTGCAGCCCGCGAGTTGCGCGACCGGATTGAAGAAGTTCCCGGTGTTCTGGACGCTGCGTTACAAGGTGTGCGCGAGGATTTGGTCGAGGTCGTGATTGATCCGGCCAAACTGTCGTCCTATCACCTCAGGCCGGATATCCTGATTGCGGGTGTGAATGCCAACAACCAATTGGTTGCCGCCGGTGCGCTGGAAGGTGCATCCGGGCGGTATGCCATCAAAGTTCCGTCGCTGATTGAAACACTGGAAGACGTGGCCAACCTGCCAATCGTTTCTGACGGCACAGCAGTTGTGCGCGCGCGCGATCTGGCGACCATTCGTTCGGCGCGAAAAGACCCGGAAACCATCACGCGCTTGAATGGTAAACCAGCGGTCGCAATCGAGGTTTCAAAACGCGCTGGTTCAAACCTGATCGAAACCGTGGATCGGGTAAAAGTCATTACCGAAAAATTCGCCGAGCTGCTGCCCAAGGGCGTACACGTGAATTTCAGTCAGGATAAGTCAACAAATATCCGCCAGTTGCTCTCGGATCTTGAAAATTCAGTTCTGACCGCAGTTATTCTGGTCTTTATTGTTATCCTTTATGCCCTGTCAGGCCGCGCCTCGATCTTGATCGGTCTGGCAATTCCAGCGTCCTTTCTGATGGGCATTCTGGGCCTGTCACTTGCCGGAATGACCGTAAATATAGTGGTGTTGTTCAGCTTGATCCTTGCTGTCGGTATGCTGGTGGATGACGCTATTATTGTGACTGAATTTGCCGAACGCCGGATGTCCGAAGGCATGGAAAAGCGTCAAGCGTTTGCCTTGGCCTCTCATCGTATGACTGGCCCCGTGGTCGCGGCAACGTTAACGCGTGTTGCAGCCTTTTCGCCCCTGTTGTTCTGGCCCGGTATGGTTGGCGAATTCATGAAATACATGCCGATCACCCTGATCGCAACATTGTCAGCCTCAATGCTTTATGCGCTGATTTTCACGCCGGTACTGGGCGCTATGATCGCGCGGCCAATGAAAGAAGAAAAGGCGAAAAAGGACAGCCTTTATATGCGCCTCGTTGGGCAGGCGATCCGACATCCCTGGACCGTAGTTGCGATCACCATCGGGTTGTTGGTCGCGGTTCCGGCAGGGTACGTCAAATATGGCAATGGGGTCGAGTTTTTTCCAAAAGTTGAACCGGATTATGGCCTGCTTTACGTCCATGCACGTGGTAATTTGTCGATTGAAGAAAAAGACAATTTGGTCAGGCAAGCCGAAAACCGCATCCTTGGCTGGCCGGGCATCAAAACGGTCTATACCCGTTCCGGCAAAGCCAGCGGCCCCGGCGCTGCGGTTGCCGCGGATGTGGTTGGCGTGATTCAATATGAGTTTGTCGACTGGCGCGAACGTAAAAGTGCCAATGCCATTCTGGATCAGCTCCGCGAAGAAATGAAGGGCATTCCGGGTGCTGATATCGAGGTTTCAGTTCCTCAGGCTGGACCGCCAACCGGTAAAGCGATCCAAATTCGTCTGTCTGCCGCGATTCCTGATGGCTTGAACGATGCCGCCCGGGCTGTTGCAGCTGAAATCGCGAAAATTCCAGATGTGATAGATGTGGCCGACGGGTTACCGCCTCCGGGTATCGACTGGGAATTACAGGTCGATCTGACTGCTGCTGCGCGCTATGGCATATCTTCCGGCGCTGTCGGGGCTGTCGTGCAATTGGTGACAAACGGCCTGAAACTTTCAGATTACCGGCCTGCCGGATCAGATACGTCGGTCGACATTCGCCTTCGGCTGCCGCCAGACCAACGGACGATTTCCGCTCTGGATCAACTGCGCATTGAAACGCCTGCCGGTGCGATTCCGATCAGCAATCTGGTCAAACGAAAGCCAGCTGCGACTGTTGGCACATTAACACGCATCAACAGTCAACGAACCGTGACCGTCCAAGCGGGCATCCGCGAAGGTGTTCAGGCCGCGCCAATCCGCGACGCTATTATTAAGGGCTTGGCGGCGTCGGGCCTGGAGGAGGCGGGAATTCGCTTTTCAATGGCAGGCGAAGACGAAGAACAAAAGGCCGCCGGGGCTTTTCTTGGCAAAGCCTTTGGCGCTGCAATGTTCCTGATCTTTGTGGTGCTGCTGGCGCAGTTCAACAACTTCATCTCGGTCGGATTGGTGTTGTCCGCCGTGGTGATGTCAACCATCGGGGTATTCCTTGGGCTGCTGATTATGGGGCAGCCGTTTGGGGTTGTGATGACCGGCATCGGCATCATTGCCTTGGCCGGGGTCGTGGTGAACAACAACATTGTGCTGATTGATACCTATGACCAATTGCGCGAAGACGGCGTTGAAAAGGTCGAAGCGATCCTGAAAACCTGCCGCGAGCGGGCGCGTCCGGTTGTTTTGACTGCCGTAACCGCGATCCTTGGGGTTCTGCCGATTGCCTTTGGTCTTAATCTGGAACTGATGGGCCACGAAACCACATATGGCGCACCGTCAACTCAGTGGTGGATCTCGCTTTCCAGCGCGATCGTTTATGGCTTGGCATTCGCCACAGTCCTGACCTTGATTGTCACGCCATCCCTGCTGATGATCGTGTCACCAAGCGGCGTAAAAAGCAGCGAACCCAAGCGGCGTTTGTTCGGTTTGCTTGCAGCCAAGCCAGCGGTGTAACGACTATGTCTTGTGCTAAAACTGGGATACCGCGCCCTTAGGCCAGTGATCGCCCGGCTTGGACAGGCCCAAAACTTCGGACAACATCGCTGTGTAATCATCCGGGCGGGTAACATAGGGAAAGTGGCTGCCCCACTCAAAAGTAAAACAGCGCCCGTGTGGTAAGGCGGTTTTCAGTGCCGCCTGCACCGCAGGATGGATCAAGTGATCATCGCCGCTTTCAACGATTGAGATCGCGCTCTTTGCCAAACTTTGCGGCGGCAGGACCGGCGCCGTTTTCAAAGCGTTCAACCGCGCCCTTAATTCAGCCTCGGGAATACGCCCGTTGACCTCGGACAACAGCAACGCCGCCAGTTCGGCATAGGGGTGATCCGGTCCCGTCCAGCCCATCAATCCGTCGGTAAAGCCTTGGCGCAGCGGCGCGATCGGCGCTTGGATCAGATCAAGCGAATACGGCATTGAGCGATCAATCCCGTCGACTGACGCCAAAGTATTCGCTGCAACCAACCCTCCGATTTCAGCGGGGTAAGCAGCGGTCAGATATTGCGCCAGATATCCGCCCAATGACGACCCCAGAACGACCGCGCTCTCCAGACCTTCGGCACGGACTAAGCCGATGATATCGTCCGCCCACTCAGCTACACCGCCGCTTGACGGGTACGTCAATGCCAGCAGGCGCGTCTGGCTTTTTAGGGCCAAAATCTGTTGAAAGAAAATGTCAGCGCGCCCCAATGTGCCGGGGATCAATATCAAAGCTGGTCCGTCCTCGCCCAACTGGATCGCGCCCCATTCCCGACCGTTAACAATCCGCCGTTTTTCAGGATACGCAGCCGCAAATTCGTCGCGCCTTTGAATCAGGGATTTTGTCATAAAACTTCCTTGCATATCCGGTCGCTGATCTGACCATGCGCCAGTTGATTGCGTCAAGAACTGTTCTTGGCTGGGTCCGTTGACAATCCAGTACGAATTTGAAATCAATATCAGCGCAACCCATGAAAGGCCCAGCCATTGGACTTTGGGACAGATTACCCCACATCTGAAAAGCGCCGATTTCCGCAACTTGCGACAATCGGCCTGACAGGACTGTTGGTGACGTTCTCTGACGCGTTAAACGAGCCCGCCAATCGCGCGGCTTTGGCTTTTCGTGCATGGCTTGAGACAGAAAATTGGCCTGGGGTTGAAGAAACCACCACTGCGCTGACTTCTGTATATGTCGGTTTTGATCCGCGCGGAATCGATCACGCAACACTGCGCACTCGTTTAGAGGACGCACTCAACCAACAGGATTGGTACGCCTCGCCCCTGCCCCGCAATCGCCGATTGTGGCATATTCCAACGGTATTTGGCGGGCCAAGTGCGCCGCAACTCGACCAGGCCGCCTCACTTGCCGGACTTTCCGCAGCCGAGGCCATTGCGCAACTATCCACGCAACAGGTCCGGGTCTTGACTATTGGTTACGCGCCCGGTCAGCCCTATTTGGGGATTTTGCCGCAACAGTGGAACATTCCTCGGCAAACCGAACTGACAAAGCAGGTTCCAGTCGGTGCGCTGACGATTGCGGTTCGACAATTCGTGCTGTTTACTGCAGCAACCCCCACGGGCTGGCGCCATATTGGCCAAACCGCGTTTCGCGGTTTTCAGCCGGAAAGCAAATCACCCTTCATGCTTAGCCTTGGCGACGAGGTAGTATTTCAACAGGTCACAGCCGAAGAAATGGCCAATTTCCAAACAAACGATGCCTCCGGCGCGGGTGGCACAACATGGCGAGAAATTGCATGACCGCTGAGCTTATCATTCAGCGCGCGGGCCCCAGCTTGACCGTGCAAGATTTTGGTCGCCTGGGATATCTGTCGCAAGGCCTGTCGCGCGGTGGTGCGGCGGATCGGCTGGCTCTTGTCGAAGGGGTGGCATTGCTTGGTCAAACCACCGACCATGCCGCCCTTGAAATGGCCGGATATGGTGGTGAATTTACCGTAACCGCGTCAGTCAGGATTGCCCTGACAGGCGCCCCGATGCTGGCCCAGCTTGATGATCAAATGTTGGTGTGGAACGCAAGTCACCTGATGAAACCGGGGCAAATCTTGCGTATAGGCGCGGCACAAAATGGTGTTTACGGCTATTTGCATTTCGGCGGCGGGATCGCCACAGACATGGTACTCGGCAGCCGCGCCAGCCATCTAACCGCAGGCTTGGGCCCTGCGTTAAAGGCCGGGGACCGCCTGCCGCTAGCTCCGGACGCAACGCAAGCTACGGGTTTACATTTCACACCGCGCAATCGGTGCTCCGGTGGCGTTGTTCGGATCATTCAAAGCGCGCAAACCCACATGTTCTCAGAGGCGCAACAGAAACGTTTCACAGAAACCGTGTTTGAGAAAACCACGCATGCAAACCGGCAAGGCGCAGAGCTAGCCTTTGAAGGAGCACCTTTCGCCACCGAGGATCAGCTCAGTATTTTGTCGCAAATCATCGTTCCGGGCGATATCCAGATGACCGGTAGCGGCGCGCCGTTTGTTTTATTGCCAGAATGTCAGACAACAGGCGGCTATCCCAGAATTGGCACCGTCTTGCCAGATGACCTGCCGCTGGTGGCGCAAGCCAGCCCCGGCAGCAGACTTCAGTTTCGCTTTGTGACATTAGACGAAGGCCTGACCACCTACCGCACGCCCGATGAAACCTATCGCGAGGTTAGACGCCACATTCATCCGCTGATCCGCGACCCGCGCGAGATGCACGATTTGTTATCTTATCAATTGATAGGCGGCGTCACGCGCGGCGACGAATAACGCCTTCATCGGCTCAGGAATTTTTCAAAAGGATGGAATCCAGCAGCAACTGACGGGTATTCTCAAAGGTCAGTTCAATCGGATTGCCGCCACAACTTGGGTCTTGCAACGCCATTGCCGTTAATTCCTCGACCCGGTCAGTACCGATCCCCATTTCACCCAGATTGTCAGGCACCCCCAAACCGGCCCTTAATTCAAGCAAATAGCTAAAGAACCCGTCAAACCCGCCCTTGATGCCCAGATAATCCGCCGCTTGACCAATACGCCCTTCAATTGCGTTGCGGTTGAGTTTCAAAACCGGTGGAATGACCACGGCATTGGTCATACCGTGATGCGTGCCGTAAACCGCGCCAATCGGGTGGCTGATGGCATGCACGGCACCCAGCCCTTTTTGAAACGCCGTTGCCCCCATCATGGCCGCAGACATCATATGCGCCCGCGCCTCAAGATCAGTACCGTCAGCAAATGCGCGCGGCAGATAGTCTTTGACCAGCCGCAAACCTTCCAGCGCGATGCCTTGGCTCATCGGATGATAATGCGGCGAACTGAATGCTTCTAAACAATGGGCAAACGCGTCCATTCCGGTGCCTGCGGTGATAATCCTGGGCATACCAACTGTCAGTTCTGGATCGCAAATCACCACTGCGGGCAAGACTTTCGGGTGGTAAATGATCTTTTTCACATGGGTTGCGGAATTGGTAATGACACTGGCCCGCCCAACTTCTGACCCGGTGCCTGCGGTCGTTGGCACCGCCACAATCGGTGCGATTCCTGCGGCGTCCGCCCGAGTCCACCAATCGCCGACATCCTCAAAATCCCACAAGGGCCGGGTTTGGCCCGACATGAAGGCAACCATCTTGCCCAAATCGAGCCCCGAACCGCCACCAAAAGCAATCACGCCGTCATGTCCGCCAGCTTTATAGACCGCCAAACCAGCCGAAAGGTTCTTTTCGTTCGGGTTAGGATCAACCTCGGAAAACATCGCGCGTCCAAGGCCAGCATTTTCCAAAAGGTCCAGCGCCGCCACCGTGATCGGCAAGTTGGCGAGCCCCTTATCGGTCACCAAAAGTGGGTTTTTTATCCCAGCCTGCGCACAAGCAGCAGGAAGTTCCGCGATGCGGCCCGCGCCAAATTTGATTGATGTCGGATAAGACCAGTTGCCTGCGAGTTTCATTGTGCGACTTTCATAGAGTTATTCTTGCCATCGAGTTTTTACATTAAGCGGTTGAAAAGAGAAACAGTTTGAACAGACAAAAAGCTACAAAACTAGGCCTTTTCAAACCCACGTTTCACCTCGTAATCCGTAACGACGCGGCCAAAGTCCTGTTGTTCCCAGTTGGCAGCATGCACGTAGTGGTCGATCACGGCGTCACCAAAGGCCGCGCGCAGCATGTTTGAGCCACTCAACGCCGTTGCAGCGTCACGCAAATTGTCCGGAATGCCGCGAAGACGGTCTGCTTCATAGGCATCGCCCTTGAACTCGGCTTCCAGCGCCAGCTTGTTTTCGATACCGTCAATCCCGGCCGCAATCAGCGCCGCCATCGCAAGATAAGGGTTCAGGTCCGATCCGCCAACACGGCATTCAACCCGAATGGAACTGCTGCCTTCACCCACCAACCGGTACCCAGCCGTGCGGTTATCCAGTGACCAGATCGCCTTGGTTGGCGCGAATGTCCCGGCTGCGAAGCGCTTGTAGGAATTGACGTATGGCGCCAGAAAATAGGTGATCTCAGAGGCATGCGCCAGCAGACCAGCCATGTAGTGGCGCATCAGATCGGACATCCCATATTGACCCGCTGGATCAAGAAATGCTGGTTTGCCATCCAGCGTCCACAAGGATTGATGGACATGGCTGGAAGACCCAGCCGCCTCGTGATGCCATTTCGCCAAAAATGTCAGGGCGCGGCCTTGTTGCCAGGCGATTTCCTTGCAGCCATTCTTGGTTATGGCGTGATTGTCGGCCGTATCAAGCGCGTCGGAATACTTGATATTGATCTCTTCCTGCCCGGCATCGGCCTCGCCTTTCGAGCATTCAACCGGAATTCCGGCACCATAAAGACCGTTGCGGATAGACCGCATGACGTTTTCTTCCTTGGTTGTCTGAAAGATCGCGTAATCTTCGTTATAGGCGCTAAGTGTGGTCATCGAATGCGCGCCGTTTTGGCGGATTTCCTCAAAACTCTCGCGAAACAGAAAAAACTCAAGCTCGGTTGCCATCATGGGCTTCAGACCCATATCCGCCAGCCGCGCAATTTGCCGTTTCAAAAGCGCGCGCGGGGAATGTGGCACTTCTTTTTGTGTGTGATGATCCAGAACGTCACACAGCACCATCGCCGTGCCTTCAAGCCACGGCACAAGCCGCAACGTCAACATATCTGGCCGCATGACGTAATCGCCATAACCTCTGGCCCAATTTGCCGAAGCGTATCCGGCAACGGTGTGCATCTCAAGATCGGTGGCCAGCAAATAGTTGCAGCTGTGCGTTTCCTTGTGGCCGCTTTCCAAAAAGAAAGCTGCGTGAAACCGTTTCCCCATCAAACGGCCCTGCATATCGACCAGACAAACCAAAACCGTGTCAATTGACCCGCCGTGTACCAGCTTTTTCAATTCGTCGAATGTTAAATTTCCGGGCATTCATACCGTCCTGTTTTTGTTCGTTCAGCCGTAAGTCTGGCGGGTTTCTAAGCAAGAGTCATGTGTCATTTGACTCGATATCGCTTTCATTCACGTTGTCAACCAACCGAGTTTCCAACAATTGGCCGCCGCGGACAAGGATCGGATAGGCGATCGCGGCAATTTGTGAATTGAGGTCTTTTAGCGCCCGCAGGGTTTCCAGATGGATATCGCTGCTTTCCAGACTTTCCTCGGCCCCTTCACGCAATCTTTTCAGATGCCGTTTGCGGCTTTTGCGTTCCTGAGTCGCCATCTCGGACTTTTCTTCCAACAACAAACGCGCACTTTCGATGTCTTCTGACAACAGAACATTGAAGGCAAGTTTCATATTTGCCATGACACGTTCGTGTAGCAAGGCCAGTTCCTGATGGCCCTCCTGTGAGAATTTCAGGCGGTTGCGATTTTTCTCGACCGCAAGACTAAGCAAGCCCTTGGCGATGATATCACCGGCAGTTTCCAGGCTGATCGCGTATTCGACCAATTCGCGCACCCGCCGATATTGTTCTTTGGTCTGCCCCTCACGGGGCACCAGCGCCACATATCGGCGCACGTCATCCAAGGCACGATTGAGGTCAAAATCCAGCGCCTTGGTCGCCTTAATGGCCACTTCATCACCGGATTCATAATAGTCCATGACCGGCCCTGCCATCACTTCAACGATCTGGGTCATCCGCAGCAATTCGCGCGTCAGACTGGCAAGCGCCAGGCTGGGTCGATCAACCACACTTCGGTCAAGGGCCGAAAGCGTTCGAAAGCCGTCCACCGGCGCGACCTCGGATCGCCCTGGAAAGCAGGCAACGAGGGGGCGTTCGATAAGTTTGAGCAGCGGAAAGGACAAAAGCAAGACAAGCGCATTGAAACCCATATGCGCCAAAACCAACCGCTGGCCGGGCGCGACACCTTCCAGCCAAGAAAGCACCGGCGTCAGGTTCACCAAGAACAGCGCCAGAACAGCACCCGTTCCGCGCAACACCAAATTGGCAATCGGAATGCGCCGGGCTTTTGTTACCATATCCCGGGAAAGCCAGATCAATAGCGTGGCCGCACCCAGATTTGCACCTAACACAACAGATACGCCCGCGTTCGGCGACAGGACGCCCAGCACGACGAAGGTGACGGTCATCAGAATCGCGGCAACGCTGGAATGCATAATGAACGTCACAGCGGCGCCAACCAGAAACGCCGTTATGAAATCGCTTTTTAGATATCCGGCGATTGCCGGCATAAAGGGACTGTCACGGATCGGGTGAACCGCATCGCCGATAAATCGCAATGCCAGCAAAATAAATGCGATCCCAAGCAGGATTCGGCCCCACTGGCGCAGGGTTCGGGCCTCTACCTTCAGAAAAAGATACCCACCGGCAACCAGCAGAATTGGGATCAACCAATCAGGCCGGAACGACAAAATCTGGATCACAAGTGCCGAGCCAAAATCGGCCCCTAATACAACGGCCAAACCGCCGGAAAACGTCAAAAGCGACGTGGCAGCAAAACCCGATGCCAACAAACCCGCAGCCGTTGAACTTTGCAGGATGATCGCCAACAGGACGCCAGCCAAGGCTGTGCGCAGATGACTGTCGCTGTGTGCCGTCACGATCCGCCGGAAACTTGGCCCCATGGCGCGCTCGATGCCGGTTTGAACCATACGCACAGCATAAAGAAGCAGGAACGTCGCCCCACCCAAATTTATCAGAAAAACCAAAGTGGTCATGGTTTGCACCCGTTTGGGCGAATCAACCGGAGTGTGGCCACCATGCGGATCGCAGGGCGTTGCATAAAGTCTCGCCTTCATTATTTTGAGACTCTTGTTACAGCAAACCGAATTTAGGTGCGAGCCAAATCACTTAGATTTCAAACGTTACCATTCATTTTAACCCCGAACATTGGTATTTGGATTTCGCCAACCATTCCGGCTGGATATCAACCCCCCAACCCGGTTCATTCGTCACGGTCGCTTTGCCGTCTTTGATGCCGTAAGGATCATGTGTGAACAGGCCGACTTGCCATGGGTAGTAATCTGCCCCCTCGATCGAGAATTCCAGATATTTTCCGGCGCCGTGTATGGCCCGCATCAGGTGCATCGTGAACAAGGTCACCATCGACAGGTTGGCGCAATGCGGCGTGACCGGCAAACCTGCCGTTTCGGCCATTTTGACCACCCGCAACGTCCGACTAATGCCCCCCAAATACAGGATATCCGGCTGCACGATATCCACCGCCCGCATGTCGATCATCCGCTTCCATGTCGGCAGATCGCAATCCTGTTCGCCACCGGTTACGTCAATATCAAGCGCGTCGGTGACTTCTTTAGTCTGCTCAAGCTCCCAATATGGGCAGGGTTCTTCGTAATGGCTGAACCCGTTAGCCTCCAGAATCCTCCCGACTTCGATGGCGCGCTTGGGTGAATAGCAGGAGTTGGCGTCAATCAGCAAAGCCACGTCATCGCCCATTGCGCGGCGCATCGTCGGGATAATATCTTCGGTCCGCCCTGGCCATTCATCCTGATCGCGCCCGACTTCTGCCCCGGCACGGACTTTGAACGCGTCAAACCCGTCGCGGTCGCGCAACGCAACAAGCCGCGCCGCCTCGTCCTTTGGGGTGATGTCGCGCTTCATTGAACTGGCGTAAGCCCGCAATGTCCCGGCTGAACCACCCAGCAATTCGGCCACTGGTTTGCCTGCGACCTTGCCACGCATATCCCAGATAGCAGTATCAACCCCCGCCATCGCGCGGCGCAGATACGAGCCGGGAAACTTGTGTTCGCGTTCCGTGACCAGATCCAGCAGATCATCCAGATCGGTCGTGTCTTTGCCCAACATCCAGGGGGCCACCTGTCGGTGCAAAACCTGACAGGTAATGTCTGAATGATAGGTCGAAACCTGCCCCCAGCCCTGCGCGCCATCCTCGGATGTGACCCGCACAAACCCGACATCGGGCGTTGTGAAGGTTTCAATGCTCTTCAGTTTCATGCGTGATCCTCTAATATCAGATCGGCGGCTTTTTCGCCCACCA
>DJBQ01000031.1 GCA_002430125.1 Rhodobacterales bacterium UBA5972 | reverse complement strand
AGAAAGGCAATGCCGGTGCGCCATTCATCATGTGTCAGGTGCACTTCGCGCGCGAAGTCATGCAAGTGCTGAACGAGAGAGCCCATCACCTCTCGCATCCGTGGGTCCATATCAGCGGCCATATAGCCTTTGAAAACGTCGGTGATGTTGTCTTTGGTCACATTGCGCATGGTGAAAATCCTTAGAGAAGTGCAAGACTGAGGATCGGGAATTCGATCAGGATAAACAGGACGATCAGCATCACGAAGGCGAAGGGCAGTGCGCCCATGAACACGTCCTTCAATGTGATAGTATCATCGTTCAAGGTAGATTTGATCACGAAACATGAAATGCCAAGCGGTGGGGTCAAAAGCCCGATTTCGGCGCCGACTACAGTGATAATGCCAAACCAGATCAGCGACATATCCATCGCTTCGACAAGCGGCAGGAAAAGCGGAACCACGATCAGGATAATCGATGCCGTGTCCAGAATTGTGCCAAGAAAGATCATCAGCAGCACATACAACAGCATGACCGTCCAGAACGACGCGGCGTTGCCGGCCAGCAAATCCTGCAACTGATTGGGCAATCCGGCAAGGCCCAGCATACGCGAATAGATCGACGCGGCCGTGATCAGGAACAAGATCGCCGCTGTGATATGTCCGGTTTCCAGCAAAGCCTCCCAAAACCCTCTTAGTGACATGGACCGGCGCACCAATGCAATGATCAACGCCACGAAGGACCCTGTGGCACCTGCCTCAACGGCGGTCATCCAGCCTGTATAGATACCGCCCAAGACAATGGTGATAAGTCCCAATGTCGGTAGGGTTTTGGACGCAATTTCACGCTTTGACATCCATTCCGTATCGGCAACCACACGGCCGCCAACGAAATCGGGGGTGAAACGCCCCATGAACCAGATCGCCGCAACGTAAGCGATCGCGAGCAAGATGCCGGGGATAACGCCGGCAAGAAACATGTCACCCACAGATTGTTCCGCCACAAAACTGTAGATGATCAGCATCGCGGATGGCGGAATAATCATGCCCAGAACGGACGACCCCGCAACCACCCCCACCGCAAAGCGTGGGTTATATTCCTGTGCGATCATCTGCGGCACAGATACTTTTGTGAACACAGACGCAGAGGCAATCGACGATCCGGTCACAGCCGCAAAGACAGCGTTTGCACCGACCGTCGCCATGCCGATCCCGCCCTTCACTTTGCGGAACCGCATCGTCATCACTTCGTAAATATCGCGGCCTAAGCCGGCCTTTGAGACGATGAGCCCCATAAAGGTGAAAAGCGGAATGGTGGCAAAACTATAAACCATCGCGCTATCGCCGACGGCGACCTTCAGCAGGTTCAGCGCCAGCGTAAAGTTGTCGCGCATCAGCCAGATCGAGATGAGCGATACCGTCCCCAAAGCGACCGGGATATAAACGCCTGCATAGATCAGAAAGACGATAGCAACGACCGAAATCAGGCCGATTTCAATGGGTGTCATGATTTGGGCCCGCTTGATTTAGGGTCGTCATGTTCAGGGGCACGGATTAATTGCGGGCGATCCTGCGCAGAGATGACTTTGATAATGAAGATAATGCTGGCCAATGCGCTTCCGCCCGCGATGGCCAATTTGATGGGCCACCACGGCACAGTAAAGACGCCCGGCACGCCAAAGAAGTCCTGTGTCCCCCACATTTTGATGAATTCGGGGAACATAATATAGGCAATCAGGCCCATAAAAATCGCAGAAATTGCATTGATTATCCGCCGCAGGGTCGCTGTCAGACCGGGGCGTCGGCTATGCAGGAGGTTCAAAAACCCGTCTGACCGCGTCAGCCTGTCAACACGCACCACGTCAGCGAGTTGCAAAAAGACAATAAACACAACGGCCAGTTGGACAATTTCGTAAGTGCCCTTAAGCGGCGCGTTGAAAACGCTGCGGGCAACTACATCAACGTTGAGGATCACCACCAACCCAAGAACGGTCAGCGTCCCGACGACGTTGGCGGCAATCGCAAGTGTGTCGGCGACCCGAGAAAGGCCAGCCAGTGCAGATCTCAGCATAATCTTGGCCCCTTCTCGGGTCGTCAGCGTTTAGGGCTGGGTCCAGTCGCGGACACCAACAAAACCGTCAGCTTCGAGCTTAGCAAGGTAGGCAGCAAGCATGCCTGAGCCGTCTTCGCCGCTGTCATTCAATGTTGTAGCCCATTCCTGTGCGATATTTGGCATGGCATTGGCCCAGGCGGTGCGATCTTCCAGGGACACTTCGACGATTGTGCCGCCGGCCGCGACATAGGCCGCCTCAGATTCTGCTGCGATGTCCATTGCGACGCCCGCAAGGTGATCACGGTAGTCAATGGCCACAGCCTGCAAGACCTCTTTCACTTCGTCAGGTAGTCCGTTCCAATAGTCCTGATTGACGGTGATGGTTTTGGAATTCACGGCACCCAAGTCGACGCGCAACATATATGGTGCGACTTCTGCGAACTTGAACGTTGCTGCTGCTTCGGGCCATGTCATGGCGCCGTCGACCAGTCCGGTTTGCATCATATTGTAGAAATCTGTCAGGCCGCCGCGAACCCCAGCAGCGTCTTGGATTCCTTCAAGGTAGCGTAGGTTCAGGCCTGCGCCCGCCACCTTAAAGCCGACAAGGTCAGCAATCCCCGACACTTCGCGTGTTGAAAACACCTGATAGCTGTCAAGCACGACACCGGTCGCCAGATATACTTGGTTCTGGGCTGCAAATTCATTCTGCATTGCCGGGAATTCGCGGGCAATTTCGTCAACCGCTTTTGCGACGGCGCGCGCATCTGACGATACGAACGGCGTGACAGCCGAAATACCCTGGCTGGGTAATTTGGACGAATGAAAAATCGTTGTGACAATACCGATGTCGCCAAGGCCCAGTTGGATACCTTCCAGAACGCCGCGCGGCTTGACGATGGATCCACCATAGTTTTCCTGCCAATCCATGACATAGTTGCCGTTTTCGGCAAGGCGACGATCAACTTCTGGAATGAAGAAGTTCGTAAACTCCTTAATCCAGAGCGACCGGTCGGGGTAGCCATCAATGACGACGGCCGAAATGGTTTCTTGTGCAATAACAGGTAATGCCGTCATCGTTGCGAGGGCAGCCCCCATCAGACTGCGTCGGGTCCAGTTCATCATGTCTTTTTCCTCCCAGAAAATGGGCGTTATCGCCCTGTTGAAATTATCCTACTTTCACCCAATTCACCTTTAGGTCCGTACCTGCGGCTTCAAAAAGCTTTGCAATAGCGCAGTATTTTGCAGTCTCAATCCCGACCAGTTCCAACTCCTCTTGGGTGGCGGGGGTGGTGCAATTGACTGTCAGTGTGATTTCAGGAAACGGTACGTTGATCTCCTCCTCCATGAGGACACCGCGCCGATCGAATTTACAGTCTGCGTCGATTGTGATCTCTCCCAGATCGACCCCAAGCCGATGCGCGTTCTTGTGGCCGATCACGTTTGTGCAGGCGATCAACGCGGTCATCGCTGTTTCGGTTGGTGTGGGGCCAAGGTTTGTGCCGCCCCGTTCAAAAGGTTCATCAATCACAACATTTAGATCGCGCACCGGGATTTCGGTGCGCGCGTGTGTCGGGCAACTTGCTTTTGCACAGTAGGTCACGACGGTTTTCATTTTAACGGCCATATCGGATTTTCACCTCTCAGACGGTGTCGCACACCTGGTCGAAAGCAAAGCGCGGCAGTTTTTGGAACAATGCGGTTTCGTCGCCGTAGCCGATGTTGCACAAGAAATTCGATTTGACCGACGTGCCTGCAAAGAACTCTTCGTCCACCACAGCATTTGAAAAGCCCGACATCGCCCCGACATCAAGACCAACAGCGCGCGCCGCAATCATGAAATACGCCCCCTGAAGGGTCGCGTTGCGGTAGGCCGTATCCTGACAAAATGCGTCGTTGCCATCAAAAAGCTTGCGGCGATCTTCGTGCGGGAAAAGAAACGGCAATTCATGCCAGAAATTCAGATCCTGTGCGATAATCGCCGTCACAGGCGCACCCATCATTTTGAGAATGTTTTGAGGTTTCAACGATTTTGCGAGGCGGGCTTTTCCTTCGGGTGATTTCACGAAAGATAAAGCGCGCAGGCAACGTGTTCGTCGACGTCGGACCGTTTATGGAAATGTCGTAGATTTCTTCTAAGCAGGCCCGTCGGGAATGGGTTTGTCCTGCCAAGCATAATGTGACCGTGCATCACGTAAGATCAAATCAATTGCGTCATCCGACAGGCGGCTGATCCGACCTCGCAAAGCGCGGTGATCGTTCTGCGCTTTTTTGCGCAATGCACTCAATTCTGGACCTGTTGGCGCGTTCATTCCGCCGCCCTCGGCATGGCGTGGTCCATTTCATCAACAACGGGATTGGCGCAAATGCCGATATTTTCGATTTCGATCTGAATCACCTCGCCGGGGACCAACCAGCGCGGATTCGGCTTCTTCGCGTGACCAACACCAGGGGGTGTACCCATCGCAATCAGATCGCCCGGTTCCAGCGTAGTATATTCGGAAATCGTCGCAATGGTCTGGGCAACGGACCAAATCATGTTGGCCGTGTTAGAGGATTGCAAAATCTCTGTGCCAACGCGGCTTTCGATTTTGAGGCCCGCAGCACCCGCCGAGATTTCGTCAGGTGTCACGACATAAGGCCCGATTGCGCCGGTGTTGTCGAAATTCTTGCCCGGCGTCCATTGGTGCGTTTTGCGTTGGTAGTCGCGCACAGACCCGTCATTAAAAACAGTATAGCCAAAAACATGGTCCAATGCGTCAGCTTCGGAAATGTGCCGCCCGCCCTTACCCACGATGAACATCAGCTCTGCTTCGTAGTCGAGTTTGTCAGAACACGTCGGCCGTACCAGCGGCGCACCCGCTGCCATGATCGAATTCGTGCCGCGCATGAACAAGGCAGGATAGTCGGGAATGTCATAGCCACCTTCTTTGATGTGGTCGGTATAGTTCAAACCAAGGCAAATGATGGTGACGGGGTTCGCGACGGGCAAAGCGGGTGTGATGGATGCGACATCGACGCGCGGTGCATCAGCGATCTGACTTGTAAGCGATTCGATCAGGTCTGGCGTTTGGATCAGTCCCATCAAATCATGTCCGATTGCCGGGTTCAGAGCCGTTAAATTAATGGCCTTTTCACCCTGCACTGCAAACACTGCCGTGCCGTCCGTTGTCGTTCCTACCAGATATTTCATGTTTGCTATCCTTGCCAATTCGGAGAATATCTGCCTACTATTACGCTCTATGTCAATAAATATCGATATTTTCTGGAGGGGTCGATGGTTGCTTGGACCGACTACAAGTCAGATGCAAAGTCACGTGGTGCGATGGCGCTGGAGCTTTATGTTGCGCAAAGCACGCCAGCCGGGGCCCCAGAAGATGTGAAGGCAAACTTGCCCGACCACCTGGCCTATCAAGCGCAGTTAGAAGCGGCAGGCCAGTTGGCCTTTGCCGGGCCGATGTCGGATGAAACCGGCGAACACATGCAAGGCATGGGGTTGATTATCTATCGCGCCGATAGCCTTGAGGCAGCGCGCCTGCTCGCACAGAATGATCCGATGCACAAAAGCGGCGCGCGGCATTTCACCCTGCGTCGTTGGATGATAAACGAAGGATCGTTGACTTTATCTGTTGGACTTTCAACGAAGGTTGTAAGCCTCACGTGACCAAAACAAGGGCATAGACCATGAATATGATCGATGACACGGGCGGCAAAGAAGCCTCTGCGACGCGCAGTGCTTATTTGACGCTGCGCAATATGATCTTAGCCGGTGCATTGCCAGCGGGTCAAAAGCTGAAGATCGAACAACTGCGTAACATGCTTGATACCGGGGCGTCACCGGTTCGCGAGGCCCTAAGTTTGCTGACCTCCGACATGTTGGTGGAACGGATCGATCAGCGCGGTTTTCGCGCTGCGGCCGCCAACAAAGCAAACTTTGATGAAATTCTGGCGCTGCGCTGCACCTTAGAAGATCTTGCACTGCGCCAATCCATCGCAAACGCGAAATCCGCATGGGAAGAACACCTCGTCATTGCGCATCATAATATGAAGAAAGCCACGGGCAAGGATACCGCCGTATTCGAAGAAGCGCATAAAAGATTTCATATGGCGCTTTTGGCCAATAGCGGATCACCCATGTTAGAGCGTTTTTGCGCTCAGCTTTATGATCTCAACATTCGTTATCGCAATCTTGCTGCCCACAGCAAAACATACCCACACCGCGATATTGCCGCCGAACACGACGCGATCCTCGAAGCAGCCGTCAACCGTGATGCTGACCACGCCTGTTCAAACCTGCTTCGTCATTACCGCCTAACAGGTGAATACCTGACGCGGGGCATGCAGATTTAAGCGGGATTTCAGTGATTTGATTAAACCAAGCGATAAAATATCGATATTATTGCAGCCGAAAGTCTGGTTTGGAGGCCGAAATGCAGCGCAATCGATTCCTTGGGGATTTGCTCTCCCAACTTTTTGATCGCCGCTGTGTTGTGCGCGGCAAGGATGACAAACGTGACATATACGAACTTTGCACGGCCTTGTTATCTGCCGAAGGCGAAGTGTCTGGTCTGCAACTGGCCTCTACCATCCTCGCGCGCTACGCCGCTTTTAATGCGACAGAAAAAGCCGCGTTCTTTCAGTATTTGAATACAGACCTTGATATTGATGCCAGTGCGGTTGCGGCCCTCGCGCGCCAACACGCAGCCACACCGACGCCACGTGTTTTCAGTGATCTTTGCATCGCGTCTGAACCCAAAAGACAAGAATTCCTGCGTCGATTAAACCAACCGGTTGGTGCGACGGCTGATCTGGTGGCGATGCCGTCGATTTTTTGGCAGCCCTCAAAGACAACCCGGAGCTTGCCCGCACGAATCAGGATTTTGTGCATCTTTTGCACAGTTGGTTTAACCGGGGGCTGTTTTTGCATCCGCAGCACTGGTCATACGGCGCAGACACCTTCACAGGCGTCTTTGGCGCATGGCCCATATTGGGCTTGCAGCGGTCATTATGGCGGGCAGCATAAGTCACGCGTTGCTGATTGAGGGCACGATGGAAACAGTCTCAAAGGTTGTTTTGTGCCTCTTTGTTTTTGGGGCCACTGCCAAGACGATCTTGGACCTGAAAGTCTGGACAAGGCGCAGCAAAGGCTAAAGACGATAGCCTTTGGACCAGTCACCATATTTACGGCCGAGTTCAGCCTCATATTCCGCTTCGTCCCAGAAACCTATCACAATGCCCGGCGGTTCGCGGTTGGCCAGCATGTGGTTAACCCGTTCAGGCGTGACCGTAATCCGGTTATGATGTTGTCGCGCCCATGCAAACAACGCGTCTTTTAGACGTGCGATTTGGTCATCTTCGCTTGTTCCCAAATCGACCAATTCCTGCGGGTCAGTTTCCAGGTCAAACAGCATCGGGCGGAACCCTTCGGCATAGATCATCTTCCAACTCGCATCGCGGATCATGAACAATTGAGCCTTGTCTTGTGCGATGCCCAATGTCTCACGCGCTTCTCTGGTCGCGTAATCATATTCTGATATCGCAAATTCACGCCACTTTGCAGGCTTGCCGGGATCGTGCAGCAAAGTATCTAGATTGCGGCCCTCAAGGATATGTGGCTTTGCCCCACCACCAAAATAACTGAGGAACGTGGGCGCGAGGTCAATCGCTTCTACCAGTTCATTGCGCACCAGCCCACGTGTCGCGTCGGCCGCGCGGCGCGGATCGTAGACGATCATCGGCACCTTGACGGACTGGTCATGGAATAAATCTTTTTCCCCCATCCAATGATCGCCAAGGTAGTCCCCATGGTCGGAGGTTACGACTATCATCGTGTTTTCCAGCAGACCCTTGTTTTCCATATATTCCAGCAGCTTACCCATTTGATCATCGATTTGTTTGATCAACCCCATATAGGCCGGGATCACCCGTTCACGGACTTCATCGCGGGCAAACGTGCGGCAAATCCGGCTTTCGACAAAGGCCTTGAACACGGGGTGATCGGTCGCCTTTTCGGCGTCGCTGCGTACAGCCGGGATCACATGTTCGGGGCCATACATAGTGTGGTAGGGTGCGGGCACGATGTAGGGCCAATGCGGCTTAATGAATGACAAATGGCAAAGCCACGGCTGGTCGCCCGCCTCTTCCATGAAATCAATCGCGCGGCGGGTCATGTATGGCGTTTCCGACATTTCTTCGGGCACATCAGCGGGCAGATTTGAATACTTCAAAAGCCATCCAGACAACCGTTTTCCGTCTTCATCGAGACCGGAGTTCGCGTGATCATCCCACGGATTCGGCGAATTGAACCCATTTTTTGCAAGATAGGCATTGTACGCCGGATCGGGATCATAGCCTGAATTGGGATGCAGCCCGTCATCACGTTCATAGGGTTCAAAGCCACATTCAGACAGATGAATGCCCGTGTTGCTTTCGGGATCAATGCCCAGCCATTCCATACCTTCCACATCGGGGGACATATGGGTTTTGCCCACGATTACAGGTTTCACACCAATCTTGCGCAGATGATCGCCAATTGTGCGTTCACCCACCCGAAGCGGAAATCCGTTCCACGTCGCCCCATGGCTGCGGCAATAGCGGCCTGTATAGGTGCTCATCCGGCTGGGGCCGCAGAATGGCGATTGCACATAGGCATTGGTAAATCGCACGCCCATTGCTGCGATCCTGTCGATGTTGGGCGTATGCAAATGCGGATGCCCATAACACGACAGATAGTCCCAGCGCAGCTGATCGGCCATAATAAACAAGACGTTTTTGGGGGCAGCGGTCATAGGTTACCTCATCAGGTCGGGAAGGAATGTCGCGATGCCGGGCAAAAAGAACACCAGTGTAAGCCCGATCACAAGCGCCACCAGATAGGGCGTTACACCGCAAAAAATATCGCCCAGCTTTACTTCGGGCAGGACCGATTTCACGACAAAGGCATTCATCCCAATCGGCGGCGTAATCAGGCCAATTTCAGTGACCAGCACCACGATGATGCCGAACCAGATCATATCGACCTGCGCGGCAAAAAGGGTGGGCAGAAACACCGGAACAAGCAAGACAAGGATACCGATAGATTCAAAAACCATGCCCATGACGATGGCAATGGCGATAATGAACCCAACCAGTTGCAACGCAGTCATTTCGTGATGTTCGACAAAATCCAGAATGTCATAGGGAAGGCCAGACAGGTTGATGAACTGGGCAAAGACAACCGCGCCAAACAGCACGATGAAAATCTTTGATGTAGTAATCGCTGTTTCTACCAGACAGATTTTCCATTCGTACAGCTTGCGCAGATACCCACGTGACAAGGCAATGACCGCAGCCCCAAACGCACCGATACCAGATGCTTCGGTCGCGGTGAAAACACCGCCATATATCCCGCCCAACACCACAAGGAACAAGATCAGCACAGGCAACGTCCCCCGGATCGCGGCCTTACGCCGTGAGGGTGGTAACGGATCTGACGGTGGTGCTGCTGACGGGTCGCGGTAGACAACGGCCGACACCGCGAGCAAGAAAAGCACCACCAACAGTAGACCCGGTAGAACGCCAGCCATGAACAAAAGCCCGATATCCTGTTCCGCGATTATCCCGTAAATCACCAGCGGCACTGACGGCGGGATCATGATGCCCAATGTGCCACCCGCAGCGATCGTTCCAGCGGCAAGTTTATCGCTATAATTAAAGGCTTTCATTTGCGGCATCGCGACCTTTGACATCGTGGCCGCCGTCGCGAGCGTGCTGCCACAGACAGCAGAAAATCCGCCACAAGCAAGGACAGTGGCAAGGGCCAAACCGCCTTTGAACCGCCCCAATGCCGCATAAGCCGCATCATATAGATCGCTACTCACGTCGGAACGGTAAACGAATACGCCCATCAAAATGAACAGCGGAATAACCGACAGGTTGTAGTTCATGGAATCTTCCATGATCTGCTGCCCAACCATGCCAAGCGAGGCATGCCAGCCGCGTTCCAGACCAAACCCCACAAAACCAACGATCAGGGTTGCGAAACCGACGCGGAACCCGATGAAACACAGCGCCAATAGGGCTACGAATCCAATAAGTGCTGTGACCATCTAATCTGCCAAACTTTGATAGCCGCGGCGCCCTGAAAGAATCAGGTAAACACCCATGACCTGCGAAATCAGGCTGATAACGGCCAAGGACGATACGATTGACGTGATGAAAAACGTTGGAATTTCCAGGACAAAGGTCCGTGCATTCTGGTGATAGAATTCAAGTGCCGCTTCGGCCATGACAAATGCCACAAGCCCCATCGCAAAAATCGAAAACAACTGGATAATCACGTCATAAGCACGCGGACTGATCCCACGAAACCTGTGATCAATCAATTCAACCACGATATGTTCGTCCCGCGCATTGGTGATCCCGAGGCCTGCAAAAATCGTCGCCGCAAGCAGCGCAGAGATAACTTCACTTGCACCAAAAATAGGCTGTGAAAACAGGTAGCGCCCGATGACATCCGCAAATGTCAGCAGCATCATTATCATGATTGCCGCGCTCGAAAACCATTCGAGCACGACAATCAGACCGTTCAGTGCAAATCGCAGGGCGCTTTGCTTTGGCGGCGCGTTCACTTCGTGAGTTCCGCCACCCGGTTCATATAGAAATCAAGCGCACCCTGTGCGTCAATTTTCGCAGCAGTTGCATCTTCGATCCACTTGGCTGTGATTGGCTTGGCTGCGTCTTTTAGCGCCTGTTCTAGCGCCGGATCGGCATTGACCATCGCGATCCCGACATCGGGGAATGTCGCAAAGACTTCGGCGCTTTCTTCATCCCAAGTGCGCCCTCCCGTCATGCTAAGGACCACACCGCTGATACCGCGGATTGCTTCTTGATCCTCGGGTGATATTTCGGCCCATTTGTCTTTGTTGATGACAAAAGAAAACGATGTCGAATAGACGGGCTGTGTAAAGACTGTCATCGATTTTGTGTAAGGGATAACCTGAAACGCCTTCACAGCGTCACCACCCAAACCAAAATGCGCGTCAACAACGCCACGTGAAATCACTTCGTTTGATTGCACTGCTGGCGTCGCAACCGCACCGGCACCCAAAGCGCTGGCCATCGCCGTAATTGGCCCTGGCAAGGTCCATATTTTCAGCGCGTCCATATCGGCAACTGTCGTGATGGGTTTATCGGTCATGCTGAACAATTGGCCGGGCGTCACAACCCATTGCGCCAATAATTCAACGGTATCAAATTCGTCAGGGAAAAACGCCCGGTTCGTTTCCCAAAGCGCTTGGCTCATCGCTTCGGCGTTTTCACCACCGGCGAAGGGCTGCATTGCGACCAGCGCGCCGTTGACACGGTTGCCGATCAGGCCGTTGAACTGCACCGCTGCGTCCACAATACCTTTTTCAACCGATGCCAGTTGTTCAGACGGCGGTGCGACGCTGCGCGGTGGAATATTGCCCTTCACACGGCCTTCGGTCACGCGTTCCACATCTGCCAACCAACCGGGCAGGATTTTGGTGCAGACGTTATGCTGCGGCGGCCAAAAACAATTCACCACCAACCGCGTGTCAGCAAGGGCTGTATTCGCGGCCATGATACCTAAGGCAGCAACCGTCCCGAATAGAGATTTATTCATGTTTTTCTCCCATTTTACGCACTCCTCCCGTGTATCTTCTTAACAAGTCTTGACCAAATTATTATATCTGTCTAATACTCTTTTGGTAATATAATATACGGATTTGATATGTTGCTTGACGCCCGCCAACTTGAACATCTTGCCGCAATTGTTGACCACAGCACCTTGCAAAATGCCGCAAACTATCTGGGCACCTCACAACCAGCGCTCAGCCGGATGTTGCGCCAGATTGAAGACCGGATCGGGATGCCCCTGTTTGAACGCGGCAGCCGACCACTGGTGGTCACAGAAATCGGTCGTAAGCTATCAGATCAAGGCCGCGCGATCAAAGCAGCACGCACCCGCGCCGCCGAAGACATCACGCTCAACACCCGCGGGATGAGCGGGATGCTAAAAATTGGCGCACCGCCGTTCTTGTGTGAACGTCTGGTTGGTGACGCGATTGCGACCTTCTTTAAAACCCGCAAGGATGTCGAAATACACCTGACATCTGACTATTTTCCAACGCTTGAACGCGCGATCCTTCTGAACCAAATCGACATCATCGTCTGCCCGATCAAGCTCGTCGTCGCATCAAAGGCAGAGCTTGGTGTCGAACCACTGTTCAAGGACGAACATGTCATCGTGGCCCGCAAGGATCACGCGCTCGCCAAAAAGGCTACAATCACGACCGAAGACCTGGAAAATGCTGCGTGGATTGGCCATGCCCAACACAGTATGTTGCATACCGATATGGCAACGGCGCTCGCGTCAATTGGCGTGACAAACCTGAAATTTGGATTTCATAGCGTGTCTGCCGGCGCCAATTTCGAAATGTTGCGCAAAACGGACTTTCTGACGGTGCTGCCGCGATACGCCCTTAGCCGCATACAGACTGACAATGGCTTATCGGTTCTACCGATTAAATTTGATACTGCCACCCTGACTGTCGGGATGGTGACGCTGAAAGAACGACCACAAAGCGCGCTTTTGTCTGCCTTCAAACAGCATGTCAGTGATTACGTCACTTCCTCTGGTCTAGTGCAAAGCTAGAAATTCACCCGGTCGCCACCCTTGAGCGCGAGGATCTCGCGGGCCTCATCAGGTGTGGCAACTTCACAGCCCAGATCTTCGACGATGCGCCTAATTTTAGCGACCTGCTGCGCGTTGCTTTCGGCCAGTTTCCCACGTGCGATCAGCAAACTGTCCTCAAGCCCCACACGCACATTGCCCCCCATTTGACTCGCCGTCGTGGCAAGCGGCATTTGCGCGCCACCTGCCCCCAGCACCGACCACCGATATCCATCGCCAAAAAGCCGGTCCGCCGTGCGTTTCATAAATATTAGGTTGTCCACCTCGGGGCCGATCCCCCCAAGGATTCCGAAAATGAACTGGATAAAAATCGGCGCCTTAAACAGCCCTGTATCCAAGCAGAATTTCAGATTGTACAAATGGCCGACGTCGTAACATTCATGTTCAAACTTAATGTCATGGGGGGCCAGTGTTTCAGCCGCCTCACGAATATCGCGGAAGGTGTTGCGGAAGATATTCCCTTCAGAGCTTTCGACATAGTCCTTTTCCCAGTCGAATTTCCAATTGTCATACCGTTTAACAAGTGGATGAAACGAAAAATTCATCGACCCCATATTCAGGCTGCACATTTCAGGCGAAAACGTAGTCGCAGGTTTAACGCGGTCGGCAATCGACAGCGTAAGGCTGCCCCCGGTTGAAATATTCACCACCGCATCTGTCGCCTGTTTGATCCTTGGCAGGAAGGCTGCAAAATCATCGGTATTGACCGATACACCGCCGTCATGCGCGCGCCGCGCATGCAGGTGTAGAATTGCGGCCCCCGCCTCTGCTGCGGCAACCGCTTGGGCTGCGATATCTTCGGGCGTATAGGGCAAGGCATCCGACATTGTAGGCGTATGGATCGCACCTGTGATGGCACATGTGATAATCGTCTTACGTTGCTTTGCCATGATCAGTCCTTATCAGTTTTGTTTTGAATGACGCGGTATCCAAGCGGGAAAAGTTGCAGATCGAAACGCGCGCGGACTAGCCCCCAAATGCCTTTCGGGGCTTTGAGCATGACAATGATCGCGACAAGCCCCAGCACCATCAAATAAACTGTGCCCAGATCGGAAAGCGTTTCGCGCAGCGCAAAGAACACCAGCGTGCCAATAATCGGGCCTTCGATAGTGCCAATACCGCCGATCACCACGATAAAGATGACAAACGCCGTCCAGTCGTTCACCGAAAATGCCGCGTCTGGCGAAATCCGCAGCTTTTGCAGAAATATTAATGCGCCGACCATCGCCGTCAATGCGCCTGTCACGACATAGACCACGAATTTTGTGCGCCAGATATCGATACCCAACGACGCGGCGGCCAGTTCATTGTCCCGGATTGCCGTCAGCGCCAGCCCCTGACGCGACCGCAAGTACAGGTAAACCGCCGCTATCACCACCACGGCAATCCCAAGCGCCAGCCAATAGCTAAGTGCCTCACGCGCATCGCGCCCTTCTGCCATCGATCGCACGATATCCACCGGCAATGACGATCCAGATCCGCCGCCCAAGGCCGACACTTGCGCAAAGATCAGACGAAAAACTTCGGCCATAACCCATGTGCCGATTGCGAAATAGGCGCCGCGCAGACGAAAGATCAACAAGGCCACCGGCACTGCGATCAACGCACCCAAGACGCCCGCCCCCGCAATCGCGACCAATGGTGGCAAGCCGCCGAAAATCGTCAGGGCAAACAGCATATAGCCACCAAAACCCACATATGCCTGCTGCCCCACCGACACGAGCCCGGCATATCCCGCCATCAAATTCCAAAGACTGGCCAAGGCAAGATAAAGAAAAATCTCGCCCAAAAGGCGCATATCCGCGCGCCCCGCCCACCACGGTGCGGCGATCAACGCAATAAGGATAATTGTTCCTACAATCACCGCAATACTGGCCGCGCTGGATGTGCGTGTGACCCTCATCCGCTGACCCTCGGAAACAGGCCCTGCGGGCGCACGGCCAGCACGATCAGAAACGCGATATGCCCTGCAAGGATTTGCCAGCCGGGGTCAATCTTTGCCCCGATGGTTTGTGCAACGCCCAAGATCACGCCGCCTGCCAGTGTGCCCCACAGATTGCCAAGCCCGCCGATAATCACCGCCTCAAACCCAAAAATCAGCCGCCCACCGCCAACTGACGGATCAAAGCTTGTCCTGATGCCAAGCAGAATACCTGCTATCGCCGTCACCCCAAGGGCAAGCGCCATAGCAAGACCAAAGATGTGCCGTTTGTTCAAACCCATTAGCTGCGCGATGTCTTGATTGTCCGAAACCGCCCGAAACGCACGCCCGATGGCTGTGTGGTAAAACATCCATTGCAGCCCCGCGATGACCACCACTGCAATCGCAAATGTCAGCACCGGCAGCACGCCCAATGACAGGCTGCCCATGGCAAAGCTTGCGGTTTCCAGCGCGCCGGCGTTCATCTTTTGCGGATCGGCTGAATACATCTCAAGCAACCCGTTTTGAATGATCACCGACAGACCGAATGTCACCAAAAGCGGCGGCAGCAGATCATCGCCAAGCGTAAAATTCAGGATGCCGCGCTGGAGGATGTAGCCAATCGTTGCCATCGTCGGCACCACAAACACCAGCGCCAATAAAGGATGCAGCCCCGTGGCCATCACAACCGTAAGTCCCAGATAAGCCGCCAGCACGATCAAATCGCCATGCGCAATATTGACCAGCCGCATGACACCAAAAATAAGCGACAGACCCGCCGCAAACAGCGCATATAGCCCGCCCAGCAACGTTCCTTGCACGATTGCATTGACCCAATCCATCTAAGCGATCCCAAAATATGCTTGGCTAATCGCCGCGCGTGATACATCCGCCGAGGTGGATTCCAATGATACCCGGCCTTCTTGCAGGCAATAGGCCCGGTCAGAAACGGACAATGCCTTGCTGATATCTTGTTCAACAATCATCGCTGACATGCCTTCGCTAACGATGACGGGCAACGCGTCATAGATTGACTTGATAATGACTGGGGCGAGGCCAAGGCTAATTTCGTCAAACAAAATCAAATCAGGGTTGGACATTAAAGCCCTGCCAATCGCCACCATCTGTTGTTGCCCACCTGATAGCGACGTTGACGGCACTGCGCGGCATTCTTTCAAAATCGGAAACAAGTCGAAAACCGAATTGAGGGACCACGGCCCCTTGCGCCCCATGCGCCCACCGATCAGCAGGTTTTCTTCTACCGATAAGGATGGAAACAACTGCCGCCCTTCAGGGACAACCGCTATGCCCAACATCGCTACCTGATCTGCCCGCAAAGCGCCAATTGGCTGCCCACGGTAGCGCACCTGATCTGCACCATTTGCCATTAAGCCCGAGATTGCCCGCATCAGCGTCGTTTTGCCCGCACCATTGGCCCCGATTATCGCCAGAACCTCACCCTGCATCAGATGCATTTCAAGGCTGTAAAGCGCCTGAAAGTCCTTATAATATGCGTTCAGTCCCGCGATCTGGAGGATCGGATCAGTCATCAATGGCAATCCCAAGATAAATTTCCTGGACTTCAGCGCTTTTCATAATGGCCTTTGGTTCGCCATCAGCAATCTTGCGGCCAAAGTCGATTACGATCAGCCGGTCCACGACCGAAATCAGCGCATGCACCACATGTTCGATCCAGATAATCGACACACCGCTTGCATGAATTTCCTTGATCGTCCGCACAAGGCTCACACATTCATTTTCGGTCAGGCCACCTGCAATTTCATCTAGCATAAGCAGTTTTGGCTTTGCGCAAAGCGCGCGGGTCAGCTCCAGCCGCTTGCGGTTCAAAAGCGTCAGACCCCCCGCGAGCGTGTTGGCCTTATTCATCAGCTCAGTTTGTTCCAATACATCAAGACATAGTGTTTCCGCCGCCCGACCCGACAGACCTGCGGCCTGCGTCGCGGCGATCATAGCGTTTTCAAACACGGTCATGCCCGAAAACGGCTGTGGCACCTGAAAACTGCGCGCCATACCCGCACGGCACCGCCTTGCCGCGCTGAGGCTTGTCACATCTTGGCCCTGAAACCGGATTGATCCCGCATTGGGTGCCAAAGTACCGGTGATCAGGTTAAACATCGTCGTTTTGCCTGCGCCATTTGGGCCGATAATGCCCAATGCCTCACCCTGTTCCAGATCACAGCTCAGGTCGTCGGCAACCGTCACAGCGCCGAAGGATTTGGTAAGGCCATTGAGTTGCAAAATAGAAGGCATAGACATCCGTTCATGACGGGCCGCGCCGCAATTCGTCCGGCGCGACCCGGTAAAGCGTTAAAGCACCCGCAGCTCGCCTGTTTTTGGGATACTCGGCTGATCCGCGTTTGCGATGATTTTCAGGTCCAGCGTGTCACCATCGCGTTGCCACTGTCCGCCAACCAATGGCGTTTTCGACACGTTCTTTACCGGACCGTTTGACCAGTCCACACGGCCTACAATGGTATCAAGCTGCGTGGCAGCAACAGCGGCGGTAATTGCTTCTGGATCATCAAGATCTTGGGCGCGTTTCACGACATCTGCGACGACTTCAAACAGCGCATGTTTGAACCCAATTGGCTGCGTCCATGGCCGACCTGTTGCTGCGGTAAACCCATCGGCCAGTTCCTTGGCCGACGCCCCGGTCAGGGATGAATTGAACGGATGGTTCGGGGACCACCACACTTCGGAGGTCAGACCATCACCACGCCCACCCAACGATTCCACGACCGATGGGAACAGGATCGCTTTGCCGATGGTCGCGACTTTTGGGTTGAAACCTTGCTGGGCCGCCTGCGCCCAGAACGTCGCAAAATCCGGCGGGATCATAACACCAGTGACAATTTCACAGCCCGCATCACGGAACACCGCAATCTGGTTGGAAAAGTCATCCGAAAGCGGCTGGTAACGACCCGGGTCTGTCAGTTCAAACCCAACAGCGGCAAGCGCAGGCGGAAGCCCAAGACCTGCATCGCCCCAAGCATTGCCATCGGCATCATTTGGGAACAAACCGCCGACTTTCTTGGCGGCACCACTTTGTCCCCATATATCAAGGAACACGCCGATCACGTCCTCTAGCCCCCAGAAAAAGTGGTAGGTGCTGCGAAAACCCTCTGCTGGGTTGCCGCCACGACCAAAGAAATAGGGCTGCCAGGGTGCGTCGGTGGTGATGCAGGGAACCTCATTGATTTCAGCCTGATCGGCGACAGGGTTGGTCGTGTCCGGCGTCGCTGCGGCGACAATGATATCCACCTCTTCTCCAAGGATCAGATCCGCCGCAACCTCTGCGGCACGGTTCGGGTTCGACTGGCTATCGCGCGAGATGATCTCAATCGCCCAGGAACTGCCGTTATTTTCGATACCGCCTGCAAAGGTCTGATTGATCCCTTCGACGATGTAATCATCGGCCTCAGCAAACCCTGCCAATGGGCCGGTCTTTGGACTGACAAATCCAACCCGCAGGGTTTTTTCTTGTGCATAGGCGCGGGTACTTGTCAGGATCGCAGGCGCTGCAATAAGTGCGGTCGATCCCGCCAGAAACTTGCGCCGCGTTGGTGGTTTATATGTCTTGCGTGTCATCACATTCCTCCCATAATTGACCCGGCATGGGTCAGTTTTTTTGTCTAGTCTTTTAGGATGCCTTCGAGTCTTTGCAGATGCGTTCCCACCCTCGCGCGTGTCGCGGACGCCTCTTCATCGGTCCATGTGCGAAACCCTTGCCCTGATTTCATGCCTAATCGGCCCTCTGCCACCAGCTTTTGCAAATAGGGCGAAGGGCCCTTCCTGCCTTCGAGATCAAACAGAACATTTTCGTGAATATCCAAGGTCAGATCAGTTCCAACAAGGTCAGCATTTTCCAACGGCCCCAGAACCGCCAGCCGCCTGCCAAAGCTGGCCTTGATCACAGTATCCACCGCCTGCGCATCACAAATTCCGTTTTCAACCAAACTGATCGCTTCGCGCCAAAGCGCATGTTGCAGGCGGTTGCCAATAAAGCCCGGGACGTCCTTTTCGACCATCACCGGCGTCTTGCCCGCGTCGGCCAGCAGATCAAACATATCCTGCGCCACTTGCGGGGTGGTCCATTCGGTCTTGATCACTTCAACCAGCGGAATCATATGCGGCGGGTTCCACCAATGGGTGCCAAGGGCGCGCTGCTTATTGTTCAGATGTTGCATGATCTTGGTGATCTGAATGACAGAAGTATTCGACGCAAGGATCGCATCATCGGGCGCATGGGATTCAATCTCTGCGAAAATTTTATGTTTGACGCTTAGGTTTTCTGGCCCCGCTTCGATCACAAACGCCGCATCATGCACGGCTGCCGAAACAGTTGCGCTCACCTCGATCTTTTTCAAAATCCGCGCAGCATCAGGGGCCGAAACACCAAGGGCCGTCAGACTATCGGCAACCCGCTTTGGCAATGTTGCCCGCGCGGTGTTGGATGGGTCGGTCACGCGCACGTATTGCCCAGCCCGAGCAAGCACCAGCGCAATGCCGTGCCCCATCAAACCGCTACCAATCACCGCAGTTTGAAGGTTCTTTTTCATCCCGCAGTGTATCCGCCATCGGCATAAAGAATGTGCCCAGTGTAAAAATCAGACGCTTTCGACGCGAGGAAAAGCAACGGCCCGGCAAGGTCTTCGGGTTCGCCCAACCGGCCCTTGGGGACGCGGGCCAGGAACCCGGCACGGACCACCTTTGCTTTTTCGGTATCTTCGAACATCCACGCCGTCAGCGGCGACCGGAACACCGTGGGTGCAATGGCATTTACCGTAATTCCTGTCGACCCCAGTTCGCAACCAAGCGCTTTGGTCAGGCCATCAACAGCCGCTTTCGATGCGCAATATGCGGTATAACCTGCTGGATGGCCCAAGAGCCCGCGCGCCGATGACACCAGCACAATTTTTCCACCCTTGCCCTGCGCCTTCATCTGCCCCGCAGCAGCGCGCGCAAGCAGCCATGTCTGCGTGACATTGGCATCCATCACAGTGGTAAACGTCGCAGGTTCCATGTCATTGATCAGCGCGACTTTGTTCATTCCGGATGCAACGACCAGAATATCCAGCGATCCGGTCGCAACAACGGCAGCGTCAACCATCGCTTTGCACGCGGCCTCATCATGGGGCCGCGCGTTGACCTTCGTCACCTCGGCGCCCAAACCTTCGCACTCCGTCGCAATCGCATCCAGCGCATCCTGTTTGCCAGCAGCCAGCACCAGCTTGCAACCCGCACCCGCCAGCACCCGCGCTGCGACCATCCCAAACGCGCCAGAGGCGCCGGTGATCAGCGCGGTTTGACCTTTGACATCAAACATCTGCATAGGATTCATGACGCGGCCTTTGGTGGGTATGGCATCACAACCAGCATGGTGCAGGTATGATTGCTGCGGTTTTCTATCTTGCGCACTTCGCCTGCGGGGATCGTGCAACTGTCAAACTTAACCAGCGTTGTTTCCACGCCGTCAATGATCACAGTCATTTCGCCTTCGACGATAAAATAAACTTTTTCGATGGATGACGCGTCGGGCCCGGCCCCGCCGCCGGGCAAGAACTGACTAAGCCCCATCCATTGATTGGTTGGACCACCAACCTCAAAACCCTGAAGCCGCAGCCCAACCACACCAAAGTGGTTGGGTGCCTCGTAGGGCGTTGCATCAGCAAAGCGTTTGACCTGCATCAAAACGCTTCCCCTGCCTCAATCCGGTAGGCCTGCTTTTTATCAGTAATTGCGACCAGACGAATGATGCAGCCATCACCCCGGTCCCAGTTCCAAGGGAAGAAGGCAAATGTCACACGCTTACCAGTGACAGAATCCAAATCTCCGCCAACGTTTTCAATCCCTAGGATCCCGTTCTTGAAAAGCTTCTGATGGACCGGCTCCCATTCGGGGAAATCAACCTCCCAAGGGGTGCCACCGGACCATTCAAGATATTCCTTTTCCAGATGCGGCAGGATCGGTCCGTTCCGCTGTGGACCGATCGCAGTTGCCAGAGGGTGATCATTGGCTTGGGTATCATGGCCCACGACCTTGATCCCCTTTTCCACCATCCAATCGGCCGCAGATGGCACCAGACCGGGGCAATATGCAAAATAATCGCCATCTTCATACTGTTTGTGCCAGCCTGTGTTGATGATCAGCACATCGCCCTTGCGGATCGCATGGCCACAGGCCTTTTCCAGATCATCGCCGGTGATGCTTTCCCATTTCTTCTTGGGGATCGACACGACAAGGCCAGAACCAAAGAAGTGCGGCAAAGGCACCTCGTCGATAAATGGCGTACCCTGCACCACATGGGCCGGGGCATCGATGTGGGTAGTCACGTGCATCGTGGTGGTGATTGTCTGGCTCAATACGCCAGATTTCGCCATGTAATGTTTCCTCTCAATCGCAACGTCCCGGAAATATGGCCAATTCGGACATTGAAAACCAAACCTGTGGCTCAGATTCACAAACTCGAGCCCCATGTCATTGTCTAGGTTTCCCTGAAACTTAATTCCCCGAATTTCAACCATAGTTCATATCTCCAGATCAGCGCCGCAATGCAAGCATTATGACATCAAAATTTACCGGAAGGCTCACTTCCCCCCAATGACACTATGAGTGCACCTGCCATGCCCTTACGTCAAGAAAAAACCATCAAGTAGTATAACTGTATTGCATTGCGGGTCCATTGGATTTATGATCTCATACGCAAAACCACGACAACGTTGGGACGGCCATGAAGGAACCTACTGAAAAACAAGGCCGCAATGGCATTCAGGTTATCGCCCGCGCAGCCGATATTCTGCGCGCCCTCAAAGCGGACCAAACCGGGAGGAGCCTTGGCCAGATCGCTGACGCCGTGGCCCTGCCCCGGTCAACCGTGCAAAGAATCGTTGCCGCCCTGATGACAGAACAGCTGGTGATCGCGAATGCGTCAGGCGGCGGTTTGCGACTAGGCCCAGAGGTAAACGCACTGGCGCAGGCCACCAGATACAATATCGTCGAAACCTGCCGACTGTTCCTGACGGAACTGGCCCAAGCCACTGGGGAAACCGCAGATTTATCGGTGATGCGCGGCGCTGGCATGATCTTTCTGGATCAGGTGCCCGGCACCCACCGCCTGCGTACCGTATCAGCAGTGGGCGATGTATTCCCACTCACTGCGACTGCAAATGGCATGGCCTGCCTGTCACATATCGCAGAAGACAAAGCTCAAAACCTCATACTGAGCGAATGGGACAGGCGGGGGATGTCCGGCAATCTTTCGGCAATCCAATCACAATTGGCAACGATCCGCCGCGACCGCCTTGCCTACGACCAAGACGCCCATACGAAAGGGATTTCGGCCATCGGGTTTGCCTTTACCGATCTGGTCCATGACGTTCTGGCGATTTCAGTGCCAATGCCATCAACGCGCTTTGCCGAAAAACGCGCCATCGTGGAAACGGCGCTGCGCAAAACAGCGGGCCAGCTCGACAAACTGATGCGCACCTAACGCGCGAGGATTGCTGCAAAGACGCGGCGCAATTCGGCGGTCGGGTCCGTCGCCAGACCGTCAATGCGCCAGCACACATGCTGATCAGGTCGCACAAGCAGACAACCCGCATCTGACACGTCGCGTATCCGCGCCCAGTCGCCGGTGTGGTCAATATAGCGCTGACGCGGCCCGATCACATGGGCGGCAACATCCAGCCCAAATTCCGCACCCACCGTCTTTGCCACTGCGACCCAAGCTTTACCGCCCAGCCCGGTGAGGGCCGTAAACGCCCCGCCCCCAACGATATCCAGCGTCGAATGTTTGCCGCCCTGCGCGTCATAAAGCCAGACATGTGGCAGACGCGCACCGGGCCATGTCGTTGGCTGATAATGCAGATCAGCGTCGCGGGTAAACGCGGGTTCCACCTGTCCATCGGTCATGACAGCAGCGGACTGATACCGTTGGTTCATCTCAATACCGTGCGCGTCAAATTCGTATTTCTTAAACGCAATCGCAGCGTCCAAGGCGGCCCGCTGTTTTGCAGCCTCTGGCCCGGTGCCGCAGCGCGCATCCATATTCGCCTTGATCACGTCAATGTCGTCGCCACCTGTCATGCCAAGTGCCTCAAAAATTGGGCCAAATTCCCCAATAGACTGGTTCGCACGCGTCACGATCTGTTTTGCAATCGGCGCGCGTTCGGCAGTGTAGCTGTCCAGCAACCCGGGACCCGCCTGCCCTTTCAGAACATGGGACAACTTCCAACAAAGGTTAAACGCATCCTGAATTGATGTATTCGACCCAAGCCCATTCGATGGTGGATGCCTATGCGCAGCATCGCCCATAATGAATACGCGGCCCTTCGACAATTGCGTGGCAAAGGCATCATTGACCGTCCATGTACTGGCGCTCAGCAATTCAATCTCAAGCGTTGGATCACCGACCAACTGCCGTGCCACGTCCGTTGCCATCACAGCATCGACCTTTGGCACCGGTTGGCTGATGTCATAGCCCCAAACGATCAACCATTCATTCCAAGGCCGGATCATCCGCACCAGCCCCATACCGATCCCGCCAACATCAGCACCCGGTTGCATCACCCAATATAGCACGCTTGGCCGATGTGCGACAAACCGCGAAAGATCGGCCCGAAACAGAATGTTCATCGACCCGCCAACGCCCATTTTCCCTTCAATCGGCAGATTTTCATTCTGCGCCACCAGCGAATTGCCACCATCCGCACCGAGCAGATATTTCGATCGGATGGTGATTTCCTCACCAGACAACCGATCAAGACAGACAGTTGTGACACCATCCGCATCCTGTTCATGGCGCAGATATTCCGTGCTCATCCGGGCTTGCGTGCCGCGACGACAGGCCGTTGAGAATAACAGCGGTTCCATAAAGGTCTGCGGCAGATCATTCATGAAAGTCGGCGACGATAGCAAATGTTCCGCCTTAGATAGCGGATGGGTGCCCCATGATTTCATCCGCCCGATTTCTTCACCTGCAAGGCTTTCGCAAAACACGTTTTCGCCCATCAGGTCCTGTGGCGTTGCGTGCAAATAGGCATCTGCCTCAACCGTTTGGCCAAGATCACGCAGCACCTCCATTGTCCGTTGGTTGGTGATATGGGCACGCGGCGTAGCGGCGAGCCAGCGATACCGGTTGATCACCATATTTTCGATTCCATAGGTCGACAAAAGCGCCGCCGCAGAAGACCCCGCAGGCCCGGTGCCAATAATTAAAACGTCCGTGCTAATCATCGCCATTGGGTTTCCTTCTTTTGGGGTGGTGGCCAAATTGTCTAATTCTCACACTATAAGACGCCAAAGCAGATTTACGCCAGCCGTTGGGTGTTGTCAGACAAAGTCTAACAGGTCTCAAATTACCACTATCACACAAATCTGTGAAGTGCAGATTTGAAACCACTCAATTAGAGCGGCACTGCGTTTTTGCTTATAAGTCTGTCTGTTTTGAAGATGTCTTTCATGATTGAATTGGTTGTATATCTGGGCGTGATACCTGGTAAATTTCTGGAGCATCGCACAACTTTTAAACTTCTGCATCGCCCTTTCTTGTCGTCGAAATGGCAGGTGCGTATTTTCACACCGATAGTTTGCCCAGCCGCCACATAATTGACGATCTAGAACGCCAATCTCACGAAAAGCCGCACCATAGGACGCCAGCTTGTCTGTTGCGGTGATCTTGGGTGATCCGTGCTTTCGCATTGTTTTTAT
>DJBQ01000056.1:43229-61489 GCA_002430125.1 Rhodobacterales bacterium UBA5972 | reverse complement strand
GCCAAATGCGCGTCGGGTGGAAGGGACGGGAAAAGGGCCATGTCAGTCTCGATTCTTTGGTAATATACCCCTGAAGGTACCGCAGACACCCTTGGTAAACCAGTTTTTTCAAGCTTTTGGCCTCTGCAAGCGGCACTTGACCGAAAGCCGCGTCAGATTCCCTTGCTCTGGGGCGCGGCAAATCCTATTGTTTGCTCTCGAAAAACTGGTTGGACGACAGGCAAAATGGAAAAAATCCCGATAACCCCACGCGGCTATAAAGCTATGGACGAGGAACTAAAGATTCTGAAGTCGGTAAAGCGGCCTGCAGTCATTCGCGCGATAGCCGAAGCCCGCGAACATGGAGATCTGTCGGAAAACGCCGAATATCATGCGGCGCGTGAACAACAGAGCCATATTGAAGGGCGCGTCAAAGAACTGGAAAGTCTGATCAGTTTTGCCGATGTCATTGACGTGACCAAGCTTAGCGGTTCAATCAAATTTGGGGCAACCGTCAAGCTGGTGGATGAAGATACCGATCAGGAGCGGACCTATCAGATCGTGGGCGAACCAGAGGCAGATATCGAAAAAGGCCTGCTGAACATCCGTTCCCCTATCGCGCGGGCCTTGATCGGGAAAGAGGAAGGTGACAGTGTTGAAGTCACAACGCCCGGTGGGGTGAAAAGTTATGAAATCCTCAGCGTAAAATACATCTGAGGCGACAAAATGCAGGACGGCGAATTCATGGACTCGGGCAAACCACAGACTCCGCTTGATCTTGGCATTTATGGCCGGCCAGTCCGCCGGAAAGTGGAATTTTCCGACATTGTCGCGGCGGTTCTAAGCTTGATTTGGGTCGCTATCGTCGCCGGGTTCTGGTTTTTCATCGGCATTTCGTCGGATGGCAACACGCCGGGCTTTAACCCGCTGACCTTTGTAATGACCATGGTGTCGATCCTGCTGCCGGTCGGTTTGATCTGGGTGGCCAGTGCAGGGGCTAAAACCGCGCGGGTGATGCGCGAGGAAAGTGGGCGGCTGCAAGCATCAATTGACGCAATGCGACATGCCTATGTCAGCCAGCAACAACAGGCCGGTCAAGTGGTAAAGCCGTCGCTGGAAAAGCAGCTTGGCGATATCCGTGCGGCGCAAAAGCAGACGCAGACGGCCCTTGCGACGTTCACCTCGCGGCGCGACCCGGGGGACGAAAAGTCATCAAGCACCAAGGCCGCTTTGGGCAAAAAGCCCGAGGTCGAGGCGGATGATCAAATTCGGATGGAATTGGGGTCAGATGACGTTGGCCAGAAGGATCCGATTTCGATTGCCGAATTTATCGGCGCGATGAATTTCCCTGAAAACGAGGATGACGCCGAAGGGTTCCGCACCCTGCGCCGGGCTTTGCAGGATCGGGATGTCGCCAAGATGATCCGCGCGTCACAGGACGTACTGACATTGATGTCGCAGGACGGCATTTACATGGATGATTTACGCCCAGACCGCCCAAGGGCAGAAACATGGCGCAAGTTTGCCAATGGCGAACGCGGTCCGGCGGTTTCCGGGCTTGGCGGAATTCGCGACCGCTCGTGTCTGGCTTTGACCAGTGGGCGGATGAAGAAAGACCCGGTTTTCCGGGACGCCGCGCATCATTTCTTGCGGCAGTTTGATAACGTTCTGTCAGAATTCGAGTCCAACGCCACAGATGCTGAATTGGTGGAAATGGGCGAAACCCGCACCGCGCGGGCGTTTATGTTGCTGGGGCGCTCGGCTGGAACGTTTGACTGATTTTCACGTCGCTCAAGTGTAGGCCGCTGTCACAGCCCAAAACTTGCATAAGGATAATACCGAACCGGATCACCCGGCTTGATGTCCTGTGCCTGATCCGGCAATTCAACCAACCCATCCGCCCAACTTAGGCCTGAAATCCGCCCCGAGCCTTCCGAGGTAAAGGTTTCCGCCGATCCGTTTGGCGTTAAACGCGCCCTGAGATATTCGCGGCGGCCGGGTTTCTTGGATTTGGCGAAGGTGGCCGGGACTGCGAAACCTTGCGGTGTGCTCCAGTCCCCTCCGCCCAGCAGGCCCAGCGCCGGATGGGCGAAGATCAGAGCACAAACAAAGGCGGCGACAGGGTTACCGGGCAACCCAAAGACCGGCACGTTTAACCATTGCCCAAGCACCAAAGGACGGCCCGGTTTCAAAGCGATCCGCCAGGTGAACAAGCTGCCCTCGCTGCCAAGCAGGGCAGATACGTGGTCTTCGTCGCCTGCCGATGCACCGCCCGAGGTCAGGATTGCATCGGTTGTTGTCGCAGCTTGGTTCAGGCGCGTACGCAGCGCATCGCGGTTATCCCCGACATGGCCCAGATCAACCGGCTGGCACCCCCAGCGGGCCAACATGGCCAACAGCATCGGGCGATTGGCATCATAAATTTGGGCAAGCGTGGCGGTTTGGCCGGGTTGTTTCAACTCGTCGCCAGTAGACAGAACGCCGACCCGCAGACGTTTATGAACGGCGCAATCGGCAACACCTACGGCGCTAAGCAAGGCGATATCCTGTGGGGTCAGGCGATGGCCTGCGGTGAACAGGGTTGCGCCCGCCGCAACATCTTCGCCCGCGCGGCGGGTGTTGGCGCCTTTGCGCAAGCCCGGCTGAAAGCTGATCGAGGTGTCGCTGGCGGCGACATCTTCCTGAAGGATCACCGTGTCGATATCGGGCGGAACTTCGGCCCCGGTCAGGATGCGCAGCGCATGCCCGAGGGGAACTTTGCCATTAAAAGGCTGCCCCGCAGCGGACCGGCCATTGACCAAAGGCAGGATTTGCACACCGGTGCCAAGGCTGGCATGGGCAAAACCAAAGCCGTCAACTGCGGAATTGGCGGTTGGTGGATTGGCGCGTTTGGCGTCAATTGTGGTTGCCAGAATGCGGCCATCAGCCATGGCTACCGGCACGGTTTCCTGCCCGACAACCGCCGAAAGACGTTCGCGCAACATGCCAAGGGCGGTGTCGACCGGTGTCCAGTCAATGCCGGGCGGCAGCGCGAAACAGTCGTCTTTCAGCTTGGGTACATCCATCAGGTCAGCCCCACATGCGCCAGAATAAAATCCGCGATTGCGTTCGTATCGTCCAGCGAAAACACCGGTTGTTTCAGGCCTTTAAGGTCAACGTCGCTGGCCAGCGCCACGACAGTATCGTCGTCAAAGGCAATCGGTTTTTGTCCGGTTGAAACCCGGTGGGCCTCGATCTTGGCGTGATTGTCGCGTTTGTAACCTTCAACCAGAACCAGATCGACCGGGCGCAAGCGCTGCATCAGGGCTGTAAGCGTCATTTCGGGTTCATTGCGCATTTCGTGCATCAATGCCCATCGCGAGCGTGAAGATAACAGCACCTCTTGCGCACCCGCCTCGCGGTGGCGAAAGCTGTCTTTGCCTTCATGGTCGATGTCAAAGCTGTGATGTGCGTGCTTGATGCTGGACACTGTAAAGCCCCGGCTGGTGATTTCGCGCACCAAGCGTTCCATCAGGCCGGTTTTGCCGTTGTTTTTCCAGCCGACGACGCCAAAGACTTTCATGATTGCCCCTCGGCCAGCAACATCCTGGCGCGGGCTATATCGGCAGGCGTGTTGACGTTGAAAAACGGATCAAAGGGGGTCGCTGCGAATTCCACTTCGGCACAGCCATGCTGATCCGTCCACAGGATAACTTTGCGCAACCCAGCCGTCAGCGCCGCCCGCAAATCGTTCCGCAGGGCAACCGGCCAGATGGCGAAGGTCGGATGCCGGTTGTTGCTGCGTTCGGGATCGGGGGTTGTGGCCATGGATATAGGTGTTTGCGCAGAAAGGGCGGTCATTAGGCGCGCGACCAGATCGGTGGGGAAAAACGGTGTGTCGGCAGCGGCGGTAACGATATGGCTGGCACCATGTTCGGAGGCCCAGTCAAGGCCTGCGAGAACGCCAGCCAAAGGACCAGCAAAACCATCGATACTGTCGGCGATCACCGGCAGGTTGTAGGCCGCAAAACGGCTGGCGTCGCCATTGGCGTTTAGGGCAATGGCTGAAGCTTGTGGTGCCAGACGGTCGATCACATGCGCCAGCAGCGGTTTACCAGCGAGGTCAAGCAGCCCTTTGTCACCGCCGCCCATGCGGGTTGACTGGCCACCGGCAAGGATGATGCCGAGAGGTTTAATCATCGCCGCCCCCCTTGCGGGCAGACTTGCGGCCCTCGTCAGAGACTGCGCCGGGATCGGCGTCGCGGATCAGGCGGTCTTCACCAGACAGGCAAACGAACCGTTGACCGCGCATCCGGCCGATCAGGGTCAGGCCGACCTGGCGGGCAATTTCCACGCCCCAAGCGGTGAAGCCTGATCGTGAGGCCAGAACGGGAATGCCCATCATCGTGGTTTTGATCACCATTTCCGAGGTCAGCCGACCGGTGGTGTAAAGGATCTTGTCGCCTGCCGGTACGTTTTCTGACAGCATCCAGCCCGCGATTTTATCAACGGCGTTGTGGCGGCCGACATCCTCCATATAGACCAGCGGCTGATCTTGGTGGCACAGAACCGTGCCGTGGATTGCGCCTGCCGAAAGATAAAGGCTGGGAGTGGTGTTGATCTTGGCAGCAAGCGCGTAAAGCCACGAGGTTTTGACCGGGGTTTGCGGCAGTTGGATACTATCAAGCCCCTCCATCATATCACCAAACACCGTGCCGACAGCACAGCCCGACGTGCGGGTTTTCTTTTTCAGCTTGTCTTCAAAATTGGTTTCAACCGCGGTGCGCACCACAACGGTTTCCAGTTCCTCGTCATAATCAACGCGCAGGATCTGGTCGTCATCAGAAAGCATGCGCTGGTTGCGCAGGAACCCGAGCGCCAGGTATTCGGGGTAATCGCCGATTGTCATCGCTGTGACGATTTCCTGCCGGTTGAGGTAAATCGTCAAGGGTCGTTCTTCGACCACCGACAGATCGACCTTGACCCCGAACTGGTCAAACCCGCTGACCTGCCGGGTCAACCGGGTTGCGCCCGGATCGGGGGCGATTATGAATTCTTTCACGTCAGAACGTTTTGGCAATTGAACCTCGCGGGGGTTTCAGCCTAGGCAGTACGGATTCAATCTAATGGGCTGGAATGACAAGCAACACCCTAAAATCCGTCTTCTGGTCCGGTTTTCGCGACGGCAGTCCGTTTATTCTGGTCGCTGTCCCTTTCGCATTGCTGTTCGGGGTGATTTCAATTGATGCCGGGCTTGATCTGGTTGAAACCATGACCATGTCGGCGCTGGTGGTGGCCGGAGCAGCGCAGTTTACGGCGATTTCGCTGATGCTGGACCATGCGCCGACCTTTATTGTGTTGCTGACGGCGCTGGCGGTCAATCTGCGGTTGGCGATGTATTCGGCGGCTTTGGTGCCGCATCTGGGTAAAACTCCGTTTTGGCTGCGCGCGTTGATGGCGTATTTCATGGTAGATCAAGCCTTTGCGGTGGCCTTCAAGAAATTTGAAGAGCAGCCAGCGATGAGCCAGGCACACAAAATCGCCTATTACTTTGGCTGCCTTACGCCGATTGTGCCGCTTTGGTATGTGTTTTCCTATGTTGGCGCGGTGGCCGGGCAGAAAATCCCAGCGGAACTCTCGCTCGATTTTGCGATTCCGATTTGTTTTATTGCGCTGACCGCACCGATGATGCGCAGCTTGCCGCATTTTGTGGCAGCACTGGTTTCAGTTGCAGCGACCCTGGCCCTGATATGGGTGCCTTATAATCTGGGCCTGATAATTGCGGCCATTCTGGCGATGATTGCCGGTGCACAAGTTGAACTGTGGCTGAAACGGCGGGCGGCGCATGATTGATAAGACCACGCTTTGGATCGTGATTGTCGGGCTTGGGATCGGCACCTATCTGATACGCTTATCGTTTTTAGGCCTGATCGGAGGACGTGAATTGCCGGAATGGGTGCTGCGACATCTGCGGTACACGGCAGTTGCTGTAATGCCCGGATTGATTGCCCCTTTGATTATGTGGCCATCTGCCACTGGCGGACATACTGACCCGGCGCGTCTGGTCGCCGCTGTGGCGGCTTTCGCCATTGGTATGTGGCGCAAAAGCGTTGTCGGCGCTGTGCTTGGCGGGATGATCACGCTTTACGCCGTGCAATATTTGCTGACTTAAAGCGGCAGGGCTGTGGTTTTTGACACCGTCCGTAACGCAAATGACGAGTGCATTTGCGCCACCCCCGGCAAGCGGGCCAGATGTTGGCGGTGGATGCGCGCGAAATCGTCGGTATCACGCGCCACGACTTTCAGCAGGTAATCCGCTGTGCCTGCCATCAGGTGACATTCCAGCACATCCGGGATGCGGGCGACTTCTTTCTCAAAGGCCTCAAGCACCTCATCCGCCTGACCAGACAGGGTTATTTCCACGAACACAGTTGTCCGGCGGTCCACCTCGCGCGGGTCAAGCAGCGCCACATATCCGGTGATCACCCGGCTTTTCTCAAGCCGTTGCACCCGGCGATGGCAGGCTGATGCTGACAAATTTATCCGCTCGGCCAGTTCGGCATTCGGTATCCGGCCGTATTTTTGAAGCACGATCAAGATTCGACGATCCGTTTCGTCAATTTCCATTTTGAGCAATATCCTTGCGTGAATGTGCCACTTCTTCGTGGATTCTATCACAAAATGCCGGATTTAGAAGCGAAAATAGCAAGGCAATTCGCAAGCGAGTCAGGCAGATTGGCCGAAATCAGGAACGCATTTATGGGGAGAGACCATGCTTATCGGATGTCCAAAAGAGATCAAGAACCAGGAATATCGCGTCGGGATGACCCCCGCCGCAGCGCTTGAGGCAATTTCGCGTGGCCACAAGGTGATCATTGAAAAGAACGCCGGCGTCGGAGCTGGCTTTCCTGATGATCAGTATACCGCTGTTGGTGCTGTAATCGTTGATACCGCCGCCGAAATTTTTGCCACGGCGGATATGGTGGTCAAGGTTAAGGAACCACAGCCGGTTGAACGCAAACAACTGCGCGAAAATCAGATCCTGTTCACCTATCTGCATTTGGCCCCGGACCCAGACCAAACCCGCGATTTGCTGGCCTCAGGTGTGACCGGTATCGCCTATGAAACCGTAACTGACCGCGCTGGTGGCTTGCCTTTGCTGGCCCCGATGTCAGAAGTTGCCGGCAAACTGGCGCCGCAAGTCGGTGCCTGGACCCTGCAAAAGGCCAATGGCGGTCGCGGTGTGTTGTTGGGCGGCGTTCCGGGTGTTGGTCCGGCACGGGTCGTTGTGATCGGTGGTGGTGTTGTCGGTACGCATGCAGCACGGGTTGCTGCCGGAATGGGTGCTGACGTGTCGGTACTTGATATGTCCCTGAACCGGATGCGGTATCTAGATGATGTGTTCGGGCATCAGTTCAAGACCCGCTATGCCTCTAAAGGTAATACACATGAACTGATTGCGGATGCCGATCTGGTAATTGGGGCGGTTCTGGTGCCGGGTGCCGAAGCGCCAAAACTGGTCAGCCGCGCTGATCTTGGCATGATGCGTCCGGGTGCGGCGATTGTCGATGTGGCGATCGATCAGGGTGGTTGTTTTGAAACCTCGCACGCCACAACCCATGACGATCCGATCTATGAAGTTGACGGTATCATGCATTACTGCGTGGCGAATATGCCGGGTGCGGTTGCACGTACGTCAACCATTGCGCTGGGGAATGCGACGATGCCGTTCATGTTGGCTTTGGCTGACAAGGGCTGGCGCAAAGCCTGCGAGGATGATGCGCATCTGCTGAATGGCTTGAACGTGCACGCTGGTCATCTGACCTATGCTGCGGTTGGTAAAGCACTGGGTATTGATGTTCTGGCGCCAAGTGCTGCACTGAAGAAATAAACGATATTTCCAACGCAAAATGGCCCGCTGTTTGGCGGGCCATTTTTTATTACGCCAATATTATTTCTTCAAAGCGTCGCGAATTTCGGTCAGCAGATCAATCTCGCTGGGTCCAGCCGGAGCAGCAGGTGCCGCCGCTGCTTCTTCTTTCGCTGCTGCGTTTTTGATCTTGTTCACAGAACGCACCAACATGAAGACCACAAACGCAATAATCAAAAAGTTGATCACCGCATTAATGAAGCTGCCGTAATTGAACGAGGCCGCATCAGGCCCATCACCCAACATGATTTTCAAGCCGGAAAAATCAACGCCGCCGGTAACCAGACTAATGATCGGATTGATCAGATCGCCCACCAATGACGTCACAATCGCGGTAAACGCCGCGCCGATGATAATACCAACAGCCATGTCCATGACATTGCCCTTGGCGATAAAATCCTTGAATTCTTTTAGCATAGTTTCAGTCCCTCTACTGGTTTATGCGCGCTTAAAGCGTCAGGTTCTGCAATAAATCAAGAAACTTATCCACAGAGCGCCCGGTTGCCCTTTGCAATTTATCCACGCGTAATTACCTTGAAGCCAGTATCCCTGTCCGACTTTCCAAAAAATGAGTCTTATCATAATGAAAAACCTCACAGATTTTCCGATCACCAAGCGCTGGCCGCCGGTCAATCCCTCGCATATCCAGCTTTACTCGCTTACCACACCAAATGGTGTCAAAGCCTCGATTGCACTGGAGGAAATCGGGCTGCCTTATGACGCGCATCTGGTGAACTTTGGTGACGGCGATCAAATGACGCCGGAATTCCTGTCACTGAACCCAAACAACAAAATCCCGGCGATCATTGACCCTGATGGGCCCGGCGGCAAACCACTTGCCCTGTTTGAAAGCGGCGTGATCCTGATTTATCTGGCGGAAAAGACCGGCAAGTTGCTGTCGGCTGATCCAGCGAAACGCTATGAAACCCTTCAATGGTTGATGTGGCAAATGGGCGGCGTCGGGCCGATGTTCGGCCAACTTGGCTATTTCGTCAAGTTCGCCGGTAAAGACATCGAAGATCCGCGTCCGCGCCAGCGCTATATTGACGAAAGCGAACGACTGCTGGCTGTTCTGGATCAACGCCTTGAGGGGCGCGAATTTGTGATGGACGACTATTCCATTGCCGATATCGCGATTTTCCCGTGGCTGCGGGCGCTGCGCGATTTCTATCAGGCTGGTGCCTTGGTCGACTGGGACGATCTGGCGAATATTGACGCCTATCTTGAACGCTGTCTGGCGCGCCCGGCGGTGCAGCGCGGCTTGGTCAATCCAGCGCGGCCTTAAAGCCGCCCTTGTAAAATATAGGCCAGCATCCGGACAACCTGCGCCGGGTGTTCAGCCACTGCCAAAGCTGCTGCATCCACCTCTTTCAGCGCATGCTGATGTTCAGCTGCGTGCAGAATGATCAGCGATTTCCCAAGGGCCGCCGCATATCCCGCATCAAAGGCTGCGTTCCATTGCTTGTATTTCTCGCCAAAGCGCACAACCACCACGTCAGCATCCAAAATCCCTTTGCGGGTGCGGATCGCGTTCAGTTTTGCACCCTTATGGTCGTGCTCAGAATTTGTCCGCCTCAGCCCCAAGAATCGTCGCACCGCAATCATCTGACGCCGCATGATCGGTCACCGGGCCGGAAAACTCCACCGGCAGATTGGCCGCACCGGTGCAGATTTCTTCACGCCAATTGGTGTGTATTTCACCGGATAAATAGACTTTCAGCACCATATCACGTCCCTTCGTTTAGCAACATTCCCCCGACATGTTCAGCGATTGCCAAGCAGGATGTCAAACCCGGGCTTTCAAACCCGAACATCTGCACAAGCCCCGGCAGACCGTGCGTGGCTGCACCTTGAAATTCAAACTCGCGCTTGGCTTGGCCTGCACCCCAGATGCGAGGGCGGATACCGGCGCTGTCGGGCTGCAAAGCCCCGTCCGGCAGGCCCGGCCAATAGTCCCGGATTGCGGCCTCAAACACCGGTCGCAAATCCGGGTTGACGGAATATTCAACCCGATCGACCCATTCCATATTCGGGCCGAACTTGACGCCGCCGCCAAGATCCTGAACCGAATGAATACCAAGCGAGCCGACCAGCGGCATCGGATAAATCAAAGCGGAAAAAGGCGACGCACTGCTGATGGAAAAGTAATTCCCCTTGGCCAGATTCTTCGGTGGGATCAAGGAGGGATCAAGCCCGGCGATACCATTGGCCACATCCCACGCGCCCAGAGCGGCGGCGTTAATCAGGTTCGCACAACTCAGTTGGGTTTCGGCCGCGTCAGCAACATCGATCCGAAAACCGTTGGGTGTGACTTCAGCGCGCAAAAACCGCGCGTTCAACGCAAGCATTGCGCCTGCGGCCTCAGCCTCGCCCAAAAGCGCGAGCATCAACCCCGGCGCGTCCACGATGCCACTTGACGGCGACACCATCGCGCCAGCGCAGGCCACAGCGGGTTCCAGCGCGCGCATCTCGTCCGCAGAAATCACATAAAGATCATCGACTCCGTTAGCAGCACCGCGCGCGACCAAAGCTTGCAACTCGCCGACACGATCTGCACTTGGCGCAACCGTCAGCTTGCCGCAACGCGCATGCCCGACATGGCGCGTCGCGCAGTAATCATACAACATGGCCTTGCCCTTCAGGCACAAAACCTGCTGGATCGAGCCGCGTGGATAGTAAATCCCGGCATGAATGACTTGCGAATTGCGCGAGGAGGTATGTTGCCCAATCGCCGCCTCGGCCTCTAGGATCAACACATCATGACCGCGCACCGCCAGATGCCGGGCAATGGCCAGCCCGATCACCCCTGCCCCAACCACCACTGTCTGCACATGATCCATAATCGGCTTCTTTGGTTTGCAAATACTCAAAACTCGCCGCGCAGCGGCTTAAAAGGCGTGGCGCGGCACGCGCCTCCGTTAGGTTACTGGCGCAGAACTCCGCCGGTGGCTCTTTGCACGCCAGCAACGATTTTTACGGCGACCGCTTCGATTTCCTTGTCGGTCAGCGTGGCGTCAAACGATTGCAGGCGCACGGAAATCGCAATGGATTTTTTGCCTTCGCCCATCTGCGCTGCCGCCTTGGGGCCGGTGAACTGGTCAAACACTGTGGCATCAACGATCAACGCTTTATCCGCCCCTCGGGCGGCGTTCAGCAGGCTCAAAGCCTCGACCGTTTCGTCAACCACAAAGGCAAAGTCGCGTTCGACCGACTGAAACCCGCTGGCCTGCAAGGCTGGCCTTGTGTTTGATTTGGACTTGGGCAGCGGCACATTGGCGATATGAATAGCAAAAGCCACAACCGGTCCTTTCACATCCATCGCCTTGATCACCTTAGGATGCAGTTCACCATACGCCCCCAAAGTGTTTTTCGGCCCCAATGACAGCTTGGCGGACCGTCCCGGATGCCACCAATTGTTCATACCCCGGATAATCATCAGTTTTTCCGGCGCACCAATCGCGGCCAAAACCGCCTCGGCATCTGCTTTGGCGTCATAAAGATCAACCGGGCGGCGGGTGCCATGCGCGTCGCGCGGGCCGGACTGACCGACCAGAATGCCAGTGACCATAAGTTCCTGATCCTCAGGCTCGCCACCGTGAAACACCGGGCCAACTTCGAACAGGGCAAGATCGCTCATCCCGCGAGCCTGATTGCGGGCTGCCGCCTGTAACAGACCGGGCAACAAAGACGGGCGCATATGGCTCATCTCGCTGGAAATCGGATTGGCCAGCATTGTGGCATCGCCGCCACCACCAAACATTGCAGCCGCGCCATGATCGACAAAGGAATAGGTTACGCATTCATTATAGCCAAGTACCGCCATTGCACGTCGCGCTGCCGCCTCGTGGCGCTGAAGCTGCGTCAGAACCGGCCGCATCACACCGGTTCCAAGGCGCGGCATCGGTTTGCCTTCCAACTCGGTCAGACTGGCGATCCGCGCGATTTCTTCGACCAGATCTGCACCGCCTTGCACGTCGGGTCGCCAACTTGGGGGGGTTACGTCGGTGCCCTCAACCGTGAAACCCAAAGCCGTTAGCGTAGCGATCTGGGTGGCGGCAGGGATGTCCATGCCGACCAACGAACTGACCCGCGCAGTGTCCAGTTTATAGCTGCGCCGGTGGTCCGGCACCGCACCGGCAACCACCATGTCCGAGGCTTCGCCGCCACACAACTCGACGATCAGCTGCACGGCGATATCCAGACCGACCGGCGTGAAAGCCGGGTCAACACCGCGTTCAAACCGATATCGCGCGTCCGAGTTAATCTTTAGCTTGCGCCCCGTGGCGGCAATAATCAGCGGATCCCAATAGGCGCTTTCAACGAAAACCGTCGTGGTTTCTGCCGTGCATCCAGTGGCCAACCCACCCATAACGCCCGCGATGCTTTCAACGCCATTGGCATCGCTGATCGCCATCATACCGGGTTCAAATGTATAGGTTTTGTCATCAAGTGCGGTGATGCTTTCGCCACCCTTGGCCCAATGGACCCGCAAATCGCCGTTGACCTTGTCGACATCAAACACGTGCAAAGGGCGGTTTCGGTCATAGGTCAGGAAATTGGTGATATCGACCAGTGTAGAAATCGGACGCAGGCCGATGGCCCGCAGGCGGTCCTGCAACCATTTCGGCGAGGGACCGTTATTGACGCCCCTGACGATGCGTCCGCAAAATAATGGGCAGCCTTTTTCCTGTACATCCGCATCAATTGACACAGCAATCGAGCTGGGAAAGCCGCCCTTGATCGCCGGCGAAGACGTGGTTTTCAACGTGCCAACACCACGCGCCGCAAGATCCCGCGCGATGCCCGCAACACCCAGCGCGTCCGGGCGGTTCGGGGTGATTGCGATGTCGATTACCGGATCATTTTTCTGTGCATAATCAATGAACCGCATGCCCATCGGCGCGTCGGCTGGCAGATCGATGATGCCTTCATGATCGTCTGACAGCATCAGTTCACGCTCGGAACATAGCATTCCGTTGCTTTCAACACCGCGGATCACGCCAGGTTTCAGATCAACCCCGGTGCCCGGCACATGCGTACCGATTGGTGCGAAAACCCCAACCAAGCCCGTGCGCGCGTTCGGTGCACCACACACGACCTGCACTTCTTCACTGGGGGCGTCCGGCCCGTTTGGCCATGTTTCAACCCGGCATTGGCGCAACCTGTCGGCATTGGGATGCTGCACCGCTTCGATCACCCGGCAGATGCGAAACGCGCCCAATTTGTCGGCTGGGTTTTCAACGCCTTCAACTTCCAAACCAAGATCGGTCAGCGCATAGAGGATGTCCTCGAGGCTGGCGGAGGTTTCAAGATGATCTTTCAACCAGGAAAGGGTGAATTTCATGTGCGCGGCCTTCGTCTGATGTTGTCGCGCGGTCAATAACGCAAAGACCGGCAAGGGGAAAGCCGGATTTCAGATTTACCATCGATCAGAGCTTGCAAGATAACAGGTTTAACGTAAATTCATTAACCGTGCTGATGCCAAAAGCAATTTGATTGATGCCCGTCGCGAAAACACCCGGACGATACACATCCGATCAGTCACAAAGCACATCGTCAAAGGTAGGTTCTGACAAGCACCCATAAAAATGACCGGCTGACGATTGGCGAGCTCGACTGTTATCTGGACGCGGCCACGGATGTCGGCGACAGCGTCAAGATTGTCATCGGCGGCGACACCCTGACATTGCTGGACGTTTCCACCGGCCAGCTGGTCTGAACGACTTTGCCCTGATCTGACCGTCTTAGGCGGCCTTTGACGCAGAAGACGTAATCGTGTCGCGCAGCTTCTGGCGTGTCTGCGTGACCTCGGCAACATGGCGCTCGCGTACATGACCATAACCGCGAATATGGTCGGGCAGGTTCAGAAGCTCGGAGATTTTGCTGGCCTCAGCAAGTTTGGCATGCGTCAGGGCAAATTCGATATCCGACTCGTAATCCGCCAAAACCTGCCGCGCCAACCGCGCTTCGGCGCTGTTACGGAACGGGTCAAGCAGGGTGCCACGCAGACCGCGAAACCGGTTCATCAGGCCAAACGCCGTCAGCATCCATTCGCCAGCTTCACCTTTGACTTGCTTGCCTGTCACCTTGTCGGTTTTGCCGAACGGCCAGGCGCCGACATGGAAGGTGATCTTCAAATCGCCCTCAAACGAGTCCTTCAGGGCCGCCTTGAATTCCGGCTTTGAATAAAGCCGCGCGACTTCCCATTCATCTTTCACCGCCAAAAGCTTGTAATAACCACGCGCCACGGCCTTGAGTGCTGCCTCGTTCAAGCCAGCACCTTTAACACGCCCCATCATATCCGCGAACCGTTGCGCATAGGCGGCGTTTTTGTAATCTGTCAGATCGTTTATGCGAAGGGCGATGATTTCATCCAGACTTTGCGCGCGTTTGGCAGCAAAATCGACCGGAGCATTTTCGCCCATCATCCGCGCCGCCGCATCCCAATCGCCATAGGCAAGGCGGCCAAGATCAAAGGCCTGCATGTTCTTGGCAACCTGCACCCCGTTGAGTTCAATCGCGCGGTGGATCGCCGCCAGTGACAAGGGAATACCACCCTGTTGCCAAGCGGCACCAACCAGCAACATATTGGCATAAACCCGGTCGCCCATAACTTTTTCGGCCAAGACCTGCGCAGTAATCCCGCGCGCCCGTGGGCCGAGGGTTTTGACCAAACGCTGCAATTGTTCGTCGCCGTTCAATTGCCAATCCGGGTTCTTGGAAAACTCGGCGGTTGGCACGACTGTCACATCCGTGACGGCGACCGCGTGATCACTGTTAAGCTTGCCAATCGCCTCGTCCCCGGCGGCAACCACAAGGTCACAACCGATCATCGCATCCGCTTCACCGGTGGCGATGCGAGTCGCACTCATCGCATCAGGCGAGGTGGCGATTTTGATGTGGGAATGCACCGCGCCGTATTTTTGGGCCAGCCCGGTGATATCAAGGTTCGAGCTGTAATACCCATCAGCGTGTGCTGCAACGGCCAGAGTTTGACCTACTGTCACAACCCCCGCCCCGCCGATGCCGGAAACCAGCACCGCCCAGGAACCATCAACAACCGGCAGGTTGGGTGTCGGTAAATGGCTGATATCAATGGCAACCTCGCCGACTTTTGATTGGCGTGGTTTGGCACCTGCAACCGTCACGAATGACGGGCAGAACCCTTCGACACAGGAAAAATCCTTGTTGCATGAAGATTGGTTGATGACGCGTTTGCGGCCAAATTCGGTTTCCAGCGGCTCAATCGCCATACATTGCGATACGGTCGAGCAATCGCCGCAGCCTTCGCAAACCGCCGGATTAATGAAGGCGCGCTTGTCAGGATCAACCCATTTGCCACGCTTGCGCAAGCGGCGACGTTCGGTCGCACAGGGTTGGTCATAGATCAGAACCGTCACTTCGGGGATTTCCCGTAACTCCTGCTGGACCGTTTCCATTTCAGTACGCTCGTGCACCGTGACGCCTTTGCCCAGCGACATTGCGCGGTATTTTTCCGGCTCGTCAGACACCAGCGCGATCCGGTTCACGCCTTCGGCGCGGACTTGGGCGACCATCCGTTCCGGACTGATATCACCGTCATGCGGCTGCCCGCCGGTCATCGAGACAAAGCCGTTATGCAACAGTTTATAGGTGATCGGGGCTTTACCGGCGATCGAGGCGCGGATGGCCATCAGACCCGAATGAAAATAGGTGCCGTCGCCCATATTGGTGAAAACGTGCTTTTCATCGGTGAACGGGAACTGGCCTAACCAGCCAACACCCTCGCCGCCCATATGGCTCATGGAATTGGTGTTCATCGGGTCACGTAGCATCGCCATGGAGTGACAGCCAATCCCCGCCAGCGCGCGGCTGCCGCCGATGACTTGGGTTGATCGACCGTGGGGGCAGCCCGCACAGAACGATGGTGCGCGTATCGCCCCGCCCGCGCCAAGCGATGGCGGTGTATCTGGCACGTTTGGCAGCGGCACACCGCAATTCACGTCGGTTTCATTGGCAGCACGGGCCAGAACCCGGGCGACCATCCGAGGGTCAATCTCGCCGGCATTCGGGAACGCGCATTCGCCGGGTTGTTCGGCGTAGACCTGCCCGCCAAAGGTTTTTCCGATGATGCGTGGCGACAAACCGGAGCCATAAAGCTGTGACTTTATCTGGTCTTCCAACAGGGGCCGCTTTTCCTCGACCACAACGATTGTATCAAGGCCTTGGGCAAATTCCTGTACGATATGATCGTCCAGCGGCCAGACCATGCCGACCTTCAGCAAACGGGTTTCGATATTGCCGATTTTGCCGTCTTTGAAACCAAGACCGGACAAAGCCTGCGACAAATCCTGCCAAGCCTTGCCCGCAGCGACGATCCCGATTTTGGCCTTGGCCGAACCCTGGATACGGTTCAAATCGTTGGCGCGGGCATATTTCAACACAAGGCCCAGACGTTCCTCGTAAAGCTGGCGCTCCTGCTCCATGATCGGGGTGTAAATTTTGATGCCGGGATGTGCGCCGGATTTTTTCGGCAAGGTAATCTTCGGATGATCCGGTGCCACAAAAACCGAACCGCCGCCTTCGACCACGTCTGTGACCAGTTTCAGTCCCGCGACCGTGCCGGAATAACGACTAAGGGCAATAGCATGAAGCCCATAGTCCAGCACCTCCTGTGCATTGGCCGGGGCCAAAAGCGGCATCCCCGCCGAGACAAAGTTGAAGTCGGAATAGCACGCCAATGTCGAGGATTTCGCACCGTGGTCATCGCCGACCAACAAGATCGAGCCGCCCTTTTCATTGGTTCCGGCCAAATTCGCGTGGCGGATCGGGTCCATTGATCGGTCCATGCCGGGCGCCTTGCCGTACCAGATGGAAAACACGCCTTCGACTTTGGCGCCGGGAAACAGGCCCACCTGCTGTGAACCCCAGGTAGCTGTGGCGGCCATATCCTCGTTCACGCCGGATTGAAAATAGACGTTATGGGCCTTCAGTTCAGCCTCGGCTGACCAAAGATCCATATCGTACCGGCCAAGCGGCGAGCCACGATAGCCGGAAATATATCCACCGGTATTCAACCCCGCCGCCATATCGCGTTTACGCTGTTGGATCGGCAAGCGTACCAAAGCCTGCATTCCGGTCATATAGACCCAGCCTTCCTCCTGTTTCAGGCGGTCGGCGAGGGTCATTTCAAGGCGTTGTTCGGGATGGTCAAGCATCAAATTTTCCCACATCTGTGATATATGCACCAAATCACGTGACAGCCCATGGCGCGGGTTTCTGAAACCATTGGTATTTGGCGGATTGCGTCCTGTCCAGACAATCCCTACGGCGACATAGCGTGAAACTGATTTAGATAATCACATGGCATACATCGTTGCAACTGGATGACCCCGACTTTCGTCCACCTGCGCGTAGTTTTGCAAAAGGTTCGCCAGATAGAATTGCCCGACTGATGTCGTGAAACCCGGACCGGATTCCACGTTTCAAAGCGCGCTTAAAACAGACAATCGCCTCTTCGTGGTGATAGGCATAGACCCATAAAAGGCCACGATTAAACCAGCGCTGCGCTTTGGACTTTTTGGTGGTCACCTTACGGCGATAAGTTCCCAGATCGAAATAAGCCATGTAGGCCTCCAGCATTTGTCGTCTACAAAACGGACTTTGCTGTCAGTTTAGCGCAGAAGGATCAGTTTGCAAACTCCGCAGCTAGTTTCTTGCCCGCAGCCAAATATTCTGCTTCGATCCGGTCAACCAAAGCCGCGACACTGGTCACTTCCTTAACCGACCCAATACCTTGCCCTGCACCCCAAATTTCCTTCCACGCCTTGGGCTTGGATGACCCTTGGCTGAAATTCATCGAGCTTGCATCCGCCGTTGGCAGGTTGTCAGGGTCCATACCCGCAGCCACCACCGAGGGCTTCAGATAGTTCCCCGACACGCCGGTAAACAACGATGAGGTAATGATATCCTCGGCACCAGAACGGGCGATCATCTCTTTATAACCGGCTTGCGCATTTGCCTCGTGTGTCGCGATAAACGGCGAGCCGATATAGCCAAGATCGGCCCCCATCGCACGCGCAGCCAACAGCGCCTGACCGGTTGATACCGCGCCTGACAGTAACAGCGGCCCGTCAAACCATTGGCGGATTTCACCAATCAGCGCGAGGGGCGACTGTTGACCTGCATGCCCACCGGCACCGGCCGCAACAGCGATCAGGCCATCGGCGCCTTTGTCGATGGCTTTGCGTGCGAACGTGTTGTTGATGATATCGTGCAACACAATGCCGCCACAAGAATGCGCCGCCTCGTTCACCTCGACCCGCGCGCCAAGCGAAGTGATCCAGATCGGCACTTTGTGACGGGCGCAAATTTCAAGATCGCGATCAAGCCG
>DJBQ01000056.1:42744-43024 GCA_002430125.1 Rhodobacterales bacterium UBA5972 | reverse complement strand
GGCGCCGCTGGCTGTTCTGGATTTGCCTGATTGTAGCGATCCAGTTCTTCATTGATTTGCGTCAGCCACGCTTCAAGCAGGGGAGGCTCGCCCTCGGCCTCGCGCGCATTCAGGGCGGGGAACGATCCAATGATCCCCGCCTTGCATTGCGCAATGACCAATTCAGGCACCGAGATGATAAACAACGGCGACGCGACTGCAGGAATGCGCAAGCCGCGCAGCGGTTTTGGCAGGCTCATGCGAGACCCCGAATGCAGACGCAGTCCCGGACTTGCTCCGG
>DJBQ01000056.1:809-42582 GCA_002430125.1 Rhodobacterales bacterium UBA5972 | reverse complement strand
AGGTCCCGGAGCAAGTCCGGGACTGCGTGGCATTTTCGGTTCATCAGAAAACTTCAAATAAGCCGGCACCACCCTGGCCACCGCCGATGCACATGGTGCAGACGACGTATTTCGCGCCACGACGTTTGCCCTCGATCAGCGCGTGGCCAACCATGCGCGCGCCCGACATGCCATAAGGGTGGCCGATGGAAATCGCACCACCATTGACGTTTAACAACTCGTCCGGGATGCCGAGTTTATCGCGGCAGTAAAGCACCTGAACGGCAAAAGCCTCGTTCAGTTCCCACAGACCGATATCGTCCATTTTCAGGCCATGCGCCTTCAACAGTTTTGGCACAGCAAAGACCGGACCGATCCCCATTTCGTCCGGCTCACACCCTGCGGACATTACGCCCACGTAACGCCCCAAGGGTGCAAGACCACGCTTTTCAGCCTCGCGAGCCTCCATCAAAACGGCGGCTGACGAGCCATCAGACAACTGACTGGCGTTACCGGCGGTGATATATTCGCCGTCCTGTATGACCAGGCCTGCCTTGAACACTGGCTGCAAGGCTTGCAGATTTTCCAGCGTGGTCGAAGGCCGGTTGCCTTCATCCTTTGACAGGGTGATTTCCTTGTCGCCGATCTCGCCGGTCTCGCGGTTCTGAACTTTCATAATCGTGGTCATCGGCACGATCTCGTCGTCAAACTTGCCAGCTGCCTGTGCTGCGGCCGTGCGTTGTTGCGACTGCAGCGCATATTCGTCTTGCGCTTCACGGCTGATGCCATATCGCGCGGCAACGGTTTCAGCGGTTTCCAGCATCGACATGTAAATCGCTGATTTGTGCTCTTTCAGCCAGGTGTCGCCCATGACCCGCATTTCCGGGGTTTGCACCATCGAAACACTTTCAAGGCCACCACCGACGACGATTTGCATGCCGTCGCTGATCACCTGCTTGGCGGCCGCCCCGATCGCCATCATACCGCTGGCGCATTGGCGATCCAGCGACATGCCGGGAACGGTCACCGGCAGACCTGCCCGCAGCGCGACTTGCCGGGCGATATTGCCAGCCGTAGCACCCTGTTGCAGGGCCGCGCCAAAGATCACATCTTCGATTTCGTCAGGTGCGACGCCAGCCCGTGCCACCGCGTGCTGAACGGCGTGGCCACCCAAAGCTTGGGGCATTGTGGCGTTAAATGCCCCGCGAAAGGCCTTGCCAATCGGGGTGCGGGCGGTCGAGACGATTAGAGCTTCACGCATAAGATGTTCCTTTGTTGATCATTAGGTTTGGGCAGTAAAGGGCATCAAAACCCCCTGAGCCGCGCCACGTGTTCGGCGTGATAGCTGTAATCTCCCAGCCATTCCGCTGCAACCCACGCACGTTTCATATAAAATCCGATGTCAAAAGCATCCGTCATGCCGATACCGCCATGCATCTGAACGCCTTCGATCACCGCCAGTTTGGCCGTTTGGCCGGCCCGCGCTTTCGCGAGTGATACTGCAAGCGTGGCATTGTCCGGATCCTGATCCAGCATCCGGCCAGCATTGATGATCGCCGAAGATGTTACTTCGATCTCTGACCACAAATGTGCGGCCCGGTGCTGCAGCGCCTGAAAGCTGCCAATCAAAGCGCCAAATTGCTTGCGGTCTTTCAGATAGCTGAGCGTCATATCAAAGGCCGCGATGGCAGTGCCGGTCATTTCGGCGGCAAGGGCCGCTTGCCCGGCCTCAAGCGCCGGGCGCAGCACGGTCATTGCGTCATCCACCACGCCTAAAATATCATCGCCGGTGGCCTGAACCGCGTCAAAGCGGATATCGGTTGCATCCCGACTGTCGATCATATTGCGTGCGGTACGATTGATGCCGTCGCGATCAGCAGGCAGATCGAACAGCGTTAAACCCTGATCGCCGCGCGCCAGAACCAACAGGCGATCTGCCGAACCGCCATCGACCACAAAGCCTTTGCGCCCGTCCAGCTGATAGCCGTTTCCGACTTTGGTGGCGGTAAGCTGCGTGCCTTCCGGGTCAAACTTGGCAGTTTCATCAAGCGCCAAGGCATAGGTCAACTGGCCCTTGGCAATCTCGGCCAAAGCCGCCATCGCGCGGGCGTCTGACACTTGCCGCAAAGCGGTTGCCGCGATCACTGCGGTGGACAAAAACGGGCTGACAACCAGCGTTTTACCCATTTCGCGCGCCAATATACCGGCAGCCGCGTGGCCCATATCGGCACCACCTGCGGCTTCGGGCACCAAAACTCCGGCCCAACCCATTTCGGCCATCTGCAGCCAAAGGGCCGTGTCGTGGGTTTTTCCGGCATCCCGCAAAGCGCGAAACGCTGAAACCGGCGCGGCCCGATCCAAAAAACCACGGACCGCGTCGGCCAGCATGGTTTCGTCTTCGGTTGTTACAAGATTGGCCATGCTTTACCCCGGCAGCCCAAGAACGCGGCGCGAGATGATGGACAGCATCACCTCGGACGTGCCGCCCTCGATTGAATTCGCTTTGGTACGCAGCCAATCCGCAGGCAGACCCTGATGCACTCCGTCCCAGTCAAGCGCGTCTGATCCCGCCACCGCCATCAACAACTCGTGCCGCCGTTTGTTGAGTTCCGTACCGGTATATTTCAACATCGCCGAGGCATCGCCAACCCCGCGCCCGGATTCGGCCTGATCCTTGTAACGCTCTAGCGTCAGACCTACGGCCAGACTGTCGATTTCACACGCCATCGCCTCGGCCCTAAGAACAGCATCTGTCAGCTTGCCGTCGGGCGTTGCTTGCGCAAGAACCGCCCCCAAAGCCCGCCCGCCGGTTAAGCCAGCCGCCCCGCCCGAGATCATTTCGCGTTCATGCGTCAATAGATATTTCGCAATGTCCCAGCCGCGATTGACCTCGCCCACCACGTTTTCTTTTGGCACTTTGACGTTGTCAAAGAAGGTTTCACAAAACACCGACGCGCCGGAAATCAGGCGTATCGGGCGGGTTGTGACGCCCTCGGTCGCCATGTCGATCAGAAGGAACGAAATGCCATTGTGCTTTGATGCGTCCCGATCCGTGCGCACCAACGCGAAAATCCAGTCGGCTTTGTCGGCATAGCTGGTCCAGATTTTCTGGCCGTTCACCAGATAATGGTCGCCCATGTCCTCGCATTTGGTCTGAACCGAAGCCAGATCACTGCCCGCACCCGGTTCGGAATAGCCTTGGCACCAGCGGATTTCACCGCGGGTGATTGGCGGCAGATAGGTTTGCTTTTGCGCCTCACTGCCGAATTTCAACAAAGCCGGGCCAAGCATCCAGATGCCAAAGCTTTGCAAAGGACTGCGGGCGTTCAAGGCCGCCATTTCCTCGTGGAAGATCTTTTCACGGGCGCGGTCCAGCCCGGCACCACCAACTTCAACCGGCCAAGTGGGTGTTGTCAGCCCTTCAGCCGCCATACGGTCAAGCCAGGTTTTTTGCGCTTCTGACGTGAACGCCCAGCGCTTTCCGCCCCAGCAAATCCCGTCCTCGCCGCGCGCGCCGTCGCGCATTTCAGCCGGGCAGTTTTCTGTCAGCCAGCCGCGTAAAGCCGCGCGAAACGCTTCGGGGTCTCTTTGGTCCGCAATCATGCCCAGCCCTTCCAACGCCACTTGTTCCGCGTGGCAGAATGCCATTTCATTTTTTATACGACAAGCCGCTATGCATCGCTGAGCCTAAAATCACGCAACGTCAAGATGGCTGCAATCATTAAACCCGCGAATGATCATCCGGTCTTTGGTGATCACGATCCGACTGATCGAGCCGTTGGCAGCACCGTTAAAGGCGAAAGGCTCGCCACCGGACGCAATCGCCAGTGCCGCCCCAATCACCCCGCCATGCACCACGGCGGCAACACGTTGATCGGGATGGCGGGCAGCGATCCTCGCCAATCCAGCGGCAACACGGTCATGCAGTTGCTTTGTGGTTTCAGCCCCCGGCAATTCACCCCATTCCTGATTGGCGATTGCACGTTGGAATTCCGGCGCGCCTTCGGCGGCCTTGATGCGGTAAAGTCCGCCATCCCAATCGCCAAGGCAAACTTCGCGCAGGTCCGCCTCGATTATTGGCGTCAGACCCAGAAATCCGGCCAAGGGGGCCGCCGTTTGATGCGTGCGTTGAAGTGTGGTGACATAGAGCGCCGCCAAAGTTTCATTGCGCAATCGCGCACCAACCGCTGCCGCTTGCCGATGGCCATTTTCATGCAAAGCCGGGTCGCCATGCCCATCAACCATCGGGAAGGACTGACCAGGCCGCGCCGGTTCGCTTTCACCATGTCGGATCAACAATAAATCAACCGCTCCGGGCGGCGGGCTGAACACGTGCTGGCGGTACTCTTTTGTCATCGGATTTCCATTGTGGTTTGACTTGCAACAAATATCGCGGCTAGGGTTTTCACGGACTTCGCGGAAAGTCAAACCGAAGCGCTGGAAATTTAAGGACGAATTGCGATGATCAATGCCTTGCGCACACCTGATACCGCATTTGCTGGCTTGCCGGACTGGCCTTATACCCCCAATTACATTGACGAATTTCCGGGCTATGACGGGCTGCGGGTGCATTACGTTGATGAGGGTGCAAAGGATGCCAACCGTGTGTTTCTGTGTCTGCACGGTCAGCCGACATGGGCCTATCTATACCGCAAAATGATCCCGGCTTTCGCTGGTTCCGGCGCGCGGGTGATTGCACCGGATTGGCTGGGGTTCGGGCGTTCAGACAAACCCACCCAAGACGCGGTTTATGGGTTTACCTTTCACCGCGACATGATGATCGCGCTTATCGAACGGCTTGATCTGAAGAACATCACATTGGTGGTTCAGGATTGGGGCGGGCTTTTGGGGCTGACATTGCCGATGGATATGCCTGAACGCTTTAAGCGCCTCTTGATCATGAACACAGTTCTGGCAACTGGCCAGTCGGCGGGCAAAGGGTTCGATGACTGGCGCGCCTTTAACCGTGCGAATCCGGACATGAATATCGCCGGTTTGATGAAACGTGCAGTCGCGGGCATCAGCGATGCCGAGGCCGCGGCTTATGGTGCGCCGTTTCCCGATGTGACCTACAAAGCAGGTGTTCGGCGGTTTCCTGACATGGTCATGACCGACCCGGATATGGAAGGCGTTGATCTGTCAAAGCGCGCTGTATCCTTTTGGCAAAACGACTGGCGTGGTGAAAGTTTTATGGCCGTCGGCCTGCAAGACCCGGTGTTGGGGGCAAAAACCATGGCCTATATGCGCTCGATCATCCGTGGCTGTCCGGACCCCTTGGAAATCGCTGAAGCTGGTCATTTTGTGCAGGAATCCGGCGACCTGGTGGCCAAGGCAGCCCTTGCACACTGGGGCGACGTATGAGCTGACGCTCCGTAATGCACATTGTTACCAGGTTCCGCTTTTCAGTCCTGAAACCTTCGGTCATTATGCGTCGACTGGGCATATCGCCTGGCATAACCGGAGCTTTGACAATGCAATCCCCTGTTCCCGCACTTTCCCATTCACTAAAAGCGCTATCCGCGATTTTGGCCACAGCCGAGGCCCATTGCACCGATCACAAGATTGATCCCACTGTGATGTTGGCCCAAAGACTTTTCCCCAACATGCTGCCGCTGACGTCGCAAATTCGCATTGCCAGCGACACTGCCAAAGGCGCCTGTGCCCGCTTGGCGCAACTCGACGTTCCAAGCTTTGCCGATGACGAAACCACCTTTGCCGACCTTCAGGCGCGGATCACCAAGACGTTGGATTTCATCGCCCCTATCCCAGCCGCAGCTTATGAAGGCGCCGAAGACCGGACAATCACGCTAAAGATCGGCAAGAACGAGCGCACGTTTTCCGGCGCGCAATATTATTCGGGATTCGTGATGCCTAATTTCTATTTCCACGCGGCAACCGCCTATAACATCCTGCGCCACAACGGCGTTGGCCTTGGCAAAAAGGATTTTCTTGGCGCCTAAATTTTTGGCTCTCAGGCTTAAAGCGTTTTGCGCTTATTCTGAGGCATTTTGCGACGCGAACGCATGTGAAAATGCAAAGGCTGTCTCGCGTCGCAAATCGCTCTAGCCCTCGGCGATCCGGGGGCGGCCCGAGGCTGCAACCCGAATTTCAGCCTCGACAAAAACCGCACGACCTTCGACATCAGATTGGCGAATGTCGCGTTCGGTTGTGACGCGGACGTCTTCGGCCCCGGCTTGACGGGCCTGATCGGTTGCACGCGATTTCAGATCAGTTTCCAAAGCATCAAGGGCGGCGTCAGCACTGGAATAATCCTGCGGACCATCGGTAAAATGCACCCGAAACCGGCCCTCGGACGGGCTGGTAATGGTTCCGGATAAACGCATAGATATCTGCCCGACCACAGCGCCCAGCGCGTTTGCCACACCGGCATGTTCCGGCAAGATCATTTTTGTGTTCAAGCGCTTGCCGACAGCCACGTAATAGTTTGGTGCAGACGCCCCCAGACCGACAACCGGCAGGTTCAGGCCTGCATCAATCGACATCAAACCGCGATGATGGCCAAGACCTTCGCGCACCAAAATATGCCGTGCCAAAGCTTCGGGCGCGAGGCCGCCCCAGTCATGGCCGTCTTCGCTGAACGCGACGGTTAACAGGGCTTCGACAGTTTGATGGGTCAGCTGGTCGACGATCATTTTTGCCAGGGTTTGGCTGCCGTCTGCCAAGCGGTTGCCAGCCCCAGTGCGTTTGCGTGCAAACAGCGCCAGCGCCAAATCTGCGGCCTGCGCGTTCCAGCCATCCTGTGTCCCCAAAACATGCGAGGCATCGGACGGCGTGATACCTGACATCATCACCAACCCGCGCGACACCAGACGATCAAGTGCCGACAGTTCCATGCGGTTACTGACCACCAGGCCCATTTCCTGCGCCTGACCGCCGATGCGTTCAAGAATCCGCTGTTCGCGATCACTTAAACCTTCGGCCGTTCGATCCCGTCCCAATACTGGCATCACGAATTGGCCATCCATGTCGCCAATCCGCTCGAGGGCCATTTGCCGCTCCAGCGCGCGCAAGACCAGATCCGGCCATGTCACTGCACATAGCGAAATCGGCATTAAACGCCTTGGCCCAAGGAACACACCTGCCGTCAACCCTTCGCGCGCAATATGCACCTGACTATCGCCACCAAGGCCGGTGGTGCGCATCGCCACCGCTTCGACCATCGTGCGAAACGCCCCAACCCGCGCGCCCATCGGGTCGATCTTGGGACGGCCATCTCTTAACACCGCAACATCCGTCGTCGTGCCGCCGATATCTGACACCAGCGCGTCGGTTTCACCGGTCAACCAACGCGCCCCGACCAACGAGGCAGCAGGCCCCGACAGGATGGTCTCAATCGGCTTAAGGCGCGCCATGGCTGACGACACCAAAGCCCCGTCGCCCCGCACCACCATCAACGGCGCGTCGATACCGCGGTTTTTCAGCAAGCCTTCGGCCGCAGAAATCAGATGGTCAATCATGCCGATCAGGCGCGCATTCAAAACGGCGGTCATGGCGCGTTTCGGGCCGTTAAGCTTGGCGGATAATTCATGCGAGCAACTGACCGGCTTACCGGTTTCAGCAATGATAAGATCGCGCGCGGCGATTTCGTGGGCAGGATTTCGGGTGGCGAAATGGCTGGCGACTGCAAAGCCCGAAACCCCGGCAGCAACCGACTGCAAGGCGCGTTTCAATTCTGCCAGATCAAGCGGATGCGCTTCATGGCCGGCATGACCATGGCCGCCTTTGATTTTGATGACCGGATCGCCTTTCAGGCTATCTTCCAGACCCTGACGCTTAAGATCAGCCTCGTCAAAGCCAATGGACACCAGCGCCACCCGACCGCCCTGCCCTTCGACCAATGCATTTGTGGCCAAGGTGGTGGACAGCGACGCCATGGCGATTTGCCCCGGCAAAACACCGCTATCGCGCAGGACTGCGTCAATCGCCTCACCGATCCCGACCGCCAGATCATGCCGCGTGGTCAGCGCCTTGGCCGTGGCCAAAACCTTGTCCTCGTCTTGCAGCAACACAGCGTCGGTATAGGTGCCGCCGGTATCCACGCCTAAAAGTATCGCCAATTTATGCCCTGCTTGTCTGGTCCGCCGGTGCAATAGCCAACCACTGATCCGCCGTCAGCCCTTAAAGCGACATTTTGCGGTGCTTGTTGCCGTTATTCCTTAGGTATTGGCGGCTTTCAGCGCCGGTTCGCGGATCGGCATGTGGATCAGCGCTGCCAGCACCCCTAAGCCAACCGCTGCCCACCACATCAGAGTGTAATCCCCGGTAAGGTCAAATATCCGCCCACCCAGCCATGCGCCAAGGAATGATCCGGTTTGGTGGCTGAAAAATACAAGACCCGCAAGCGTTGACAAAAACGTCAGGCCCTGAGTTTGGGCAACCAATCCCATGGTTGGCGGCACGGTGGACAGCCACAACAACCCCATTGCGGCTGAAAATATGTAAACGCCCATCGGGGAAATCGGCGCCAGAATGAACAAAGCGATGACAATCGCCCGGGTGAAATAAATACCGCTGAGCACGCTTTTCTTCAGCACTACATTGCCGGACCAACCGGACAGGAACGATCCCGCAATGTTGAACAAACCGATCAGCGCCAGCGACCAAGCCCCAACAACCAGCGGCAATTCCTTATCCACAACATAGGCGGGTAAATGCGTGCCGATAAAAGCAACATGAAACCCGCAGACAAAGAAGCCAAAGAACAGGCACAGATAACTGCGGTCGCGAAAGGCCGTGGTGATCGCGGTGCCAAACGCCCCGGCGGATTGATTGCCCGCCGTGGGTTTTGATACACGTGATATGAAAATCAGGCCGGGAAGGATGAACAGGAAACTGGCGGCAATGACGAAAATGCTGGTTTTCCAGCCCCATGCCGAAATCATCAGGGACGATGCCGGGGCCGCCACAAACATACCCAATGACGCTGCCGCCGTGCCTAAACCTAACACAAAGGACCTTTGCGCCGGTGTCACGATCTTGCCCAAAGCGACGATGACAATTGGAAACGAACAGGCGCCCGTGCCAATGCCCGTTACAATTCCGGTCAAAGCGAACAATGTTGGATCGGTCACAAAGCCGCGCAGGAAATATCCGGTTGCCCCGATAATCGCGCCAAAGGCCAGAACCCGCGCGGTTCCGTATCTGTCAGCAACAATCCCCGCCAAAGGCTGCGTTAGCCCCCAGCTTAGCGCTTGCAGAGCTATCGACAATGAGAAAACCTCGCGACCCCAACCAAGGTCAGCGGACATCGGTTGCAGGAAAACCCCGAACGTGGCGGAAAACCCAAACCCCAGAAAGGCGACAAGGCAACCGGCGATGATTGCAGCGGTTAAGCCGGCTTGTGCCGGTTCTTCGGTTTTGTCCACGATTGTTCCCTTTGGTGTCCTGTTCGCTTTGACTGTGACACAGCCATATCAGAAACCCAATAGGATATTTCTCAGGGCTTTTTGACCCTATTGAGCAGATCGCCAAGCAGCTTGTCAGCGCCTTCTTTCAGCGCCTTGTCAGCCTCTTCACGCAGCTTGACCTCGGCCTCTTGTTTGGCTTTATCAATATTCGCCTTCAACCGTTCTTTGGCCTCTTCTGCCTTTTTATCAAACTCTTGACGGGCAAGGCCTTCCAGATCAGGTTTATAGCTCAGGCTGTTCCACGGGCCTTCAATGCTGATTGGCAAGGTCGCGCCAGACGTGGTTTTTGTGGCAGGATCATAAGCCGCAACAAGGGTCGCGCGGTACTTCATGCTTTGCGCCGCTATATTGACCGTGCCTGCCCCCAGTGCGTCGACGATCGGGCTTTCCATAACCATATCCTGATTATCAAGAACGCCATCTGTGATGGTAAACGTCCCGGCTATCGAATTGAAAACCGTCTTGTTTTTTGAGCCGCGAAACGAAGTGTCCAATGTTTTCAGCATTCCTAAAAGGTCAAACCCGATAATCTCACCAGCACCGGTTTTCACACTGCCGCTGCCCGAAAGGTTACTCATCAGCGCCTCTAACGAGTTGCCCGACGCCAGATATTTCACCTTGATGTCAGCCGCCGCAGCCAACCGGTCATAATCGGCCATGTCACTCAGCAAGGGGCGCAACTGCACTTTGCTGGCGGTTATATCGCCGCCCAACGACAGGCCTTTGCGGGCATTCACAACAATGTTTCCGGCAATCGTGCCTTCATACGCCCGCGCCTGTCCCAGATCTATAGCCATGCGACCCTTATCAATTGTCACACGGGCTTTGATCGCATCAAACCGGATTGACCCCAGATCAAGCGACGTGGCTTGCAAGACGATATCTGCGTCAACGGCATTCAGCCCGCTTGCGTCAATTTTGGCGCTGGACCACCCGGACGAGCCACTTTTTGCCGTGTTATCCGGCGTGCCGCCACCCCCTGTCAGGGCCGAAAAGTCCAGTATATCAGCTTTGAGTTTTGCTGTGACCATCACCCGCCCGGCGGTCGCGATATCGACGTCTCCGGCCAACTTGTTGCCGTCAATGGCAATCGCCATACCGCGCAAGAATACCGCACCTTTGTCGGTGATCGTCAGCTTGCCGGACAAACTCGCAGATTTTCCCATTCCGGTCGGCAATTCGGCGGCCAGACCGGCCAACTGCATTGCGGTTTTGGGGTTGGTCAAATTGACGGAAATGTCGCCCTCTGCCGCTGCGGGCGAAAACCCGGCGCGGCCTTTGAAGGCGATTTCGCCAAATCCACCTGACGCGTTAAGCGATAGGTCGCTTAGCCCGCCATCCAGAAACTTTGCGAATTCCTCAATGTTCCCCGTAAATTCAATATGTTGCCCGTTGCGATCCAGCCCGCCTTTCAGGCCGATCTGACTTTGGATATTGGGAAGCGACAGCGCCAAATCCACGCTACTCAGATCGACTGACGTACCCGCCTGATGGTCAATGTAGTAAAATGTGCCGTTCGTTATCCGCCCATCAGCCAATGAAAACCCGGCCAAATTGCTGTTTGCAGAGGCTGTATCCGTCGCAGGTTGCGCGGCGGTTGCACCCAGTTCCCAATTGCCACGGCCGTCTTTGGCTCGTTCCAGTCGGATGACCGGGCTTTCGACCTGCAGTTCCCTGATCTTCACGTTGCCCGACAGCAACGGCATCAGTTCGACACCAACCAACAGGCTATCAGCTTTCAGCAGAGGCGTACCGTCGCTCCAATCCGCATTTGCAACCGATACCGGTCCGGTTCGGACACCTAACACCGGATAGAACACCGGTTTTACGTCGCCGGAAAGCAAAACTTCGCGGCCAGTGCGCGCGGATATTTCACGTGCGGCAAAGCTTGCGATCTTATCACCGGGCAGAAAGGCAAGCACGCCCAGCGCCAACAGGACCAGCACCACCACTGCGCCAATAATTCGGAAAATCCACCGCATCAATCCACCTCCCGACCGTTGAAATCTTATGGTCAAACTTAATCATTCACGCCCCTTACTACAAGACAACCTAACGTCAGGCTTGCGAAAGCACTGCTAAGCCGACAAACTTGGCCGACCAGATTTGAGGACCCAAAATGACCGAACGTGTGCGCATTGATATCAAGGATTACGTGGCCGAAGTGGCAATGACCCGCGCCGATAAAATGAACGCGATGGACCCCGCGATGTTCGCAGCTTTGGCCGAGGCTGGTGAAAGCCTGAAAGCTCGCAAAGATGTTCGCGCAGTTGTGCTTTACGGCGAAGGCGATCATTTTTGTGCCGGCCTTGATACCAACAGTTTCAGCCAGATGATCACCGGCATCGACAAGGTGCGCAAAGATATGCGCAACCCGCCCGATGGCGAGGCCGCCAATGTTTTTCAAAAACCGTGCTATGTCTGGCAAGAACTGCAGGTGCCGGTTATTGCAGCCCTCCAGGGTGTGGTTTACGGCGGCGGCGCACAGCTGGCGCTGGCCGCCGATTTCCGATTTGCCGCGTCTGATATCCGGTTTTCGATCATGGAAGGCAAATGGGGGATCGTGCCTGATCTGGGCTTTACGCAGAACCTGTTCAAGCTCGTGCGGGCCGATCAGGCCAAAGACCTGATCATGACCGCACGCATTCTGGACGCAGCAGAAACCGCTAAGATGGGTCTGGTGACACGTCTGTGTGACGCGCCGTTAACCGAAGCGCGCGCCTTTGCCGCCGAATTGGCCGGGCGCTCGCCAGATGCTGTGCAGGGCGCGAAACGGCTGGTCGAAAAAACCTGGGCCGCAGCCCCCGGCGAAGGATTGCGGCTGGAAGGCGAGATTCAAGCGCAGATCATCGGCTATCCCAACCAGATCGAAGCGGTGATGGCGAATATCCAAAAACGCAAACCGAATTTTTCTTAAGCCACCAGTGGTCATTGTTGCGCTAAAAAGCCCTATCATCCGATAAATGCCGCGATTGTGCCTAAATTGGAGCATATTGCGCACCTACACCAAACCCAGCAGACCACAATAAGACCTGTGGTGGGCGCGTTAAGTGTAGTTTGTAAATCGGGTGTTCCATGCTTGTTCAAAGCGATCAATCAGTGCCATTTTCAGCAGCAAGCCAGCTGAGTGTCGGGGGTGAATCATGAGCCTCGCAAGATTTGATCTCTGGGAAAATTTTGACTCCAAGGTCTCGCTTTACCCGGATACGAGTGAGGTAAGACCAATTGACCATCGGTCAGATGCTGACCTTGTCGTAAAGCGCAGCGACCACACACATTCTTACGTGAATTGTCGCGATACGCCTTTTGCCGGGTTCGCGGCCGGTACCAAAGTTGCGACAGCAACGGGCAAAACTCTGGTCGAGAATTTAAAGCGTGGTGATCTGGTGCTTACCGAAGATCATGGCCCGCAACCCATTCGATGGGTTTGCCACAATCGGACGCCCGTGGATTCCAGCACTAAGTTAATCGAAATTCTGCCCGGTGCGATTGGCAACAAACGACGGCTGCTTTTGTCACCACTCCACCACATTCTGGTCAGCGGATGGCGGGTCGAATTGCTTTTTGGTGCCAGACAAGCCTTGGTCGCGGCCTACGATCTGGTGAACGAAACAACCATTCGGCACGTGCAACATAACGCCGTGACACTGACAAACTTTCTGTTTGACCGCCACGAAATTGTCGTTGCCGAAGGCGGGCGTTGCGAAAGCTTTTTCCCAACCGAACGCAACTTGTTGATGCTGGAGCAGATGCAGCGCGAAGACCTGCTGGCGTGGTTTCCAGAACTTCAATGGTGTACCGACACTTATGGCAAAGCCGCGCGCCAATGCCTGACGGCGCGCGAAGCCGGGATGCTTTTGGCCTGAATCCAAAATGCCGCGCTTTGGTTTAGTTTACGCTGACCGGTGCCAAATCATTTTGCCGGGCAAGGACAAACGCCAACTTGCGGTCGCGCACCAAAGCAAGTCTATGACCTTCGACATCATGCACCGCATAAAGCGACTTCAATCCCTGCAAATGCGCCTGCACTTCGGGCGGCAAATCTGCTGCCAGAACTTCGCGGATGTAAACGATCGGGGCATCCGCGCGATCTTCAAATTCAAATTTCTGATCCATGTTATTACCCTTTCGTAATCTTAATGGTCTGCACAACCGTGACTGGTTGCGATTTTTGCAAATCAACGAACAACAATCCGTTTTCCATTGATGCACTGATAATCTCGACACCATCGGCCAAAACAAATGTCCGCTGAAACTGCCGCGCCGCAATGCCGCGATGCAGGTAAATCCGCCCGTCTGCGTCATCTTGCTGACGGCCACGGATCGCCAGTTGGCGGTCTTCCAATGTTATGCTCAGATCCTCGTCGCGAAAACCCGCCACGGCCAGTGTGATGCGGTAACTTTCGCCAGAAGTCTGTTCGATATTGTAAGGCGGATAGCCCTCGTTGCCGGTCTTAACCGTGCGTTCGACCAAGCGGTCCAATTGCTCGAATCCCAGCAAAAAAGGGTGTGCGCCAAAACTCATTTTCGTCATCACTCTAAGCCCTTCATATAAGCGACTTTGTTATGCGATCCCAATTCAGGCGATCTGTTAAGGGATATGGGTTCACTTTGGAAAAAAGCAAGAGCCCTGGCATCGGCAAGCCCTATGCGCGGGCCGTGGAAAGGGCTATATCGCATAAAAGCGAAACCAAGGCGGCAGGCCCTATGAAGACTTCGGCGAAAATGGAGCATTTGGACGTCCTGCGGGTTGAACTAGGCACGATGAAGCGCGAGCATCGCGATCTTGATGATGCGATTGGGGCCCTTGATCTGGAAGGCCGGGCCGACCCGTTGACGTTACGGCGGCTGAAAAAGCGTAAACTGGCCCTAAAAGACCAGATCGCGCGGATCGAAGACCAACTGACACCGGACATTATTGCCTAAGCCCGCGCAATCAGTATAGTGCGCGCTTCTTTCACTGGCAGGGCGCGCGAAATGGCAGAAATCAAAGTCGGCATCATCATGGGCAGCCAGTCTGACTGGGCCACGATGAAATCAGCCGCCGAAATGCTCGATGCACTTGACGTGCCTTACGAAACCAAAATCATCTCGGCACATCGCACACCGGACCGGTTGTGGGACTACGGTAAATCCGCCGTCGGCCGTGGCCTGCAGGTGATTATTGCCGGCGCTGGCGGTGCCGCGCATTTGCCCGGAATGATGGCCTCAAAAACCCGGGTGCCGGTTTTGGGCGTACCGGTTGAAACCCGCGCATTAGGTGGGCTTGATAGCCTTTATTCCATCGTTCAGATGCCCAAAGGCTTTCCGGTTGGCACTATGGCGATCGGGGCTGCAGGGGCGGCAAATGCCGGACTGATGGCAGCCGCAATCCTTGCCAATAATGACGATGGGCTGGCGGCAAGGCTGGATCAATGGCGTGCTGATCTTTCGGCGTCAATTCCAGACGAGCCGCAAAATGACTAAGCCACTGCCGCAAGGGGCGGTGATCGGCATTCTGGGCGGCGGCCAGTTGGGCCGGATGCTGGCAATGGCAGGTGCGCGGATCGGTCTGAAAACCCATATCTTTGAACCCTCTGCCCAGCCACCTGCCGGGCAGGTCGCGTGGCGTGTGACCACGGCGGATTACAGCGATCTGGCGGCGGTTACGGCGTTCGCCCGTTCGGTTGACGTGGTCACTTATGAATTTGAAAACATCCCAACCGAGACCTTGGACGTGATCGAGGCAATCTGCCCGGTGCATCCCGGTCGCGCCGCTTTGGCGGTGTCACAGGACCGTGTGCAGGAAAAGGATTTTCTGACTGGTTTAGGCCTGACAACAGCGCCCTATGCGCCGGTTGACAGCTTGGACGATCTTCATGCGGCGTTGAAAACCATCGGCACACCCGCCATTCTGAAAACCCGCCGCTTTGGGTATGACGGCAAGGGGCAGGTGCGGATAACTGATCCCGATCAGGCAGCCGAGGCCTTCGCCGCCCTGAACGGTGCCCCCGCCGTGTTGGAGGGCTTTGTTGACTTCAGTCACGAGGTTTCGGTCATTGGCGCGCGGTCAATTGATGGCGCAGTCGTGTGCTACGATCCCGGCGAAAACGTACATCTGGACGGTATCCTGCACACCACCACCATCCCCGCCACCCTGACCCTTGCGCAACAAACCGACGCTATCATCCTGACAGGGCGGGTGCTGAACGCGCTGAATTATGTCGGCGTTATGGGGGTGGAGCTGTTCGCCACAAAAACCGGCCTGATCGTCAACGAGATCGCGCCCCGCGTCCATAATTCCGGCCACTGGACCCAAAACGGCTGCGTCATTGACCAGTTCGAGCAACACATGCGCGCGGTCGCCTGCTGGCCTTTGGGCGACGGCAAACGCCATTCGAATGTCGAAATGACCAACCTGATTGGTGCCGATGTCGAACAGATCGAACCCCTCGCCCGCGACAGCGCAGCAGGTCTGCACCTTTACGGCAAAGCCGAGGCGCGTGCCGGGCGCAAGATGGGGCATGTGAACCGGATTATCGGGCCAGCGGGGTGATCCGGTATTCTCCGGGTGCAGTACGGTAATACCCAGTTGATTCTGGGGGGCAAGTAATACGCGACGACCTTGGCCAAGCCGGCCCGTTGTTTCAGACGGGCAACCCCTGACCGTGTGTTGCAGTATGTTGAGAAACGTATTGCCTTTAACGTTCGGATGAAGTGTCTTAACGCATGTTTGATCTGGGACTAGGCATGATGCTGCTGCTGTTTGCAGCCGGGGTAGCAGCGGGTGCGCTGAATGCTGTGGCTGGCGGAGCCACGTTTTTCACGTTTCCGGCCCTGGTGTTTTCCGGCCTGTCCCCACTTGTGGCGAATGCGACAAACTTTGTGGCGCTGGTTCCAAGCAATATTGCCGCCCTTCCAGCCTTTCGCGCAGAACTAAAGACACTTGGCCGGGAATTGATTGCGCCGCTCGCAACTGGCGCTTTGGGCGGATTGGTTGGGGCTCTGACCCTAGTCTGGCTTGGTGGCAACCTGTTCGCCTCGGCTGTTCCTTACCTGATGGGGTTTGCGACGCTGCTGTTCGCAACGGCACCTTACATCAAACGCGCCCTTGAACAGCGCGGTGGCACGCGTGCAAAGCGGGGCGCAATCACGCCGATGCTTCTTTTGTTTGGGTTTTCAGTTTACGGAGGCTACTTCGGTGCGGGCCTTGGCCAGATCATTTTGGCAGCGTTAATTTTGAACGGTTATGATGATTTTCACGTCACCAACGCCCTGAAAAACGCCGTCATCGCGGCCATCAGCCTGCTGTCAGTGGCGGTTTACGGTCTTAGCGGTGCGGTGTCTTTTCCACACGCTATAATCATGATGCTTGGTGCAACGGTAGGTGGCTATCTTGGCGGTTCGATGTCAAAACGAGTTCCGCAAGATGCGCTGAGGATTGGTGTGATTATCTTTGGGGCTTTGCTGACATTATACTATTTTTTCGCGGCGCCCTGAAAGACGCAGGCCTCAAACGCCCGTGTTTTTGCCCGCCGATTTTGTCGGCGTCAGTTTTTCGGCAACCGCTTGGCCACGAACTCGCTCAGCGATAAATCCGGGTCAAACGCGCCGGTTTCCAGGAAGGTGATTGTCTGGGCGATCACAAACGGGTTCAGCATCATGAACGTATGTGTGCTGGGCAGCACGATGTGGTCTTTCATGCCAGCCAGTTTGGTGCTTTCCACCGACACTTTGCCATCATCCGCACCGTCGATCACATAGGAAAATACCGGACTGAAAGACATTTTTCCTGCGATGATCCCAACTTCAAACGTCGCGGGGCCAAGTGTTGATGGTAGTGCGCCGCGACCTGTGCCCAGTTCCTCACCAGCCGGACCATTCAGCCAGCCAAACAACTCGATATCCCTGAAGGTATCCACAACTTCGCTGCCGTGGTTTGGCGGGGCCAGCATCACCACGCGGCCAAGGTTTTTCGGGTGATGTTTGCCCAAATAGGCGCGAACCAGAATGCCGCCCATCGAATGGGTTACGAAATCAACCCTTTCGTCACCGCATTGGGCCAGACCTTCGGGAATGGCGCTTTCGCTTAGTTCCGCCACCGTTGCCTGGGTCGACGGGTAATTGACGTTGACAGTGTGATACCCGTTGGCCTGAAGTGCGATCTCCATAGCCTTAAGCGAGGTCGACGTTCGCGCCAATCCATGTAACAGCAACACACAATCCGCCGCCGCGATTTGTGGCAGCAGCATCAATGCTATCAACAAGACAGTGAAACGCTTCATCTTTTCTATCTGGCGAAGGTGGGGCGAAATATCCAGCCCCATGCCGTCAGGTTTTTCTCCAAACCGACAAGGCGACCCCGCCCAGCACCAGAACCGACGCGATAAGAAAACTGAAACCGGGAAATTCCGCCAGCAACAAAGCACCACCTGCCGCGGCGATAACCGGCACGGTCAATTGCGCCACGGCAGCCAACGTCGCCGCAAGACGCGGCAGGATCGTATACCACAAGGCATAGCCAAGACCGGATGTTACCGCGCCGGAAAGCACCGCCAGAATGACCCCTGGACTGGTTGCCGGCATTGCGTCCGGCACTGACCAGCCGACAATCAAAGCGATGGGGACCGCCAACAGGAAATTGCCAGCGGTGGCCTGCAAAGGCCGTTTCACCTGCCGCCCGTAAAGCGAATACATGCCCCAGCCGAAAGCAGCCGCCAGCATCAAACCCGCCCCAAGCAGACTTGGCGCATTTGTGGACGGCGCCAGCAACAAAACCAGCCCGCCAAAGGCCAGAACTGCCCCGGCCCAGCGCTGCGGGCTGGGTCGTTCACCACCAATTAGAGCGCCGGCAAACATGGTTATTTGCACGCCGCCAAACAGAAAAAGCGCCCCTATGCCCGCATCAAGCCAGATATAGGCATGAGAAAACCCCAACACATAAAGCGCAAGCGCGCCGGTCGATTTCCAACTAACCTCGGCCAGATCAGCCCAGCGCCGGTCACGCCGCCAAACCAGCAGGGCCAAAACAACGGCCCCCGCAATCACCCGGATCATTGCAAACCCCGACGGGCCGATGAGGTCGCCCGCCAATGCCGCCCGGTTCAGCAGGGAATTCCCGGCAAAGGCCAGCATTGTCAGCGCGGTCAGCAGAAACAGACGTAAGGTTGGCGTCACGAAAAGGCACGCGGATAAATTATTTCAAGTGGCAGCGTGGAAAAGTCTTCGTCGTTAAACACACAGGCCCCGGTGCTTTCATGCGGATAAGGCGTGTCAAATGCCTCGGCCTGCTCGACTTCAAAGCCAAAGCGTCCATAGAAATTTGGGTCGCCTAAAACGAATATGGCTGTCCAGCCAGCTTCCTCTGCTGCTTCGGTGGCGGCGCGCACCAATGTTGAACCGATGCCTTTACCTTGCCAATCGGGATGCACAGAAACCGGTGCCAGCACCAGCGTTAGTGGCGGCGAAACCATGCGCGACAGCATCACATGACCGATCAATTGTTCGCGGTCTGTGGCGACAAATTCCAGCACCATGTCGCCATGATCCCGCAATTCCGTCACAAGCAAACCTTCGTCGTGGCGACCAAAAGCGGCTTCGACCAATGGCGGGATCTTAGCAATGTCCCGTGCGGTGGTTAGACGGACAAACATATGTCCAGCCTAGCACGAGTTTTTGTTCGCGCAACACACTCTGTTCATCCATGATCAACAAAATAGATCGGGCTGGTCCAGGCCTGAAAGCCGTCTTCGGTCGTCACCCGTATCCAGATCGGGTCATCACGGCCTTCGGCCAGCGGCACTGTGATCATCGCGCTTAGCGTCCCCTGATCCAGTACTTCGGGCAGGCGCATAACATGAAGCTCAAGGTAAAGACCGCCAAGTGCGAACACAGCTGGAACTGCAGTCGCTTCGCGCAAGGCGAGTTCAACACTGCCATGATTGGTTTCAATCGCCACCGTCGCGTCAGGTCCTTCGGCAAGCCAAACGTCAAATGCACCGAAATTCCCGGCGGTGACCGAAGACCAGTGGATTTCTGCACCGTCCTGTTGCAACCGGCGATCCGGGTTCCAGGCGTTAATCTCGGCGGTTTTCAGAATTTTGGCGTCGCGAAACACCGCCTTGCCTGTCCAATCAGCCCGCGCTCCGCGGCCTTTGACCATCGCGCCGCGCCACAGGATGCGAATGCGGGAACTGTCTTTGATAGGCGCTGGATTGCGAACGGTCTGAACCAGATCTGGGCCTTTCAGCACGTCAACTTGCAGTATCGGTGCTGGTGCGTGAACTGAAAACTTCAAATCAACAGCCTTTGAAGCAGTGCATCCAATATCGCCCATAATCAGCCGATCAACCGCAACTGGCAGATTGGCCTGCACCACCGGATCCACCGCAAAATGCGCCACGCCAGTATCGGCGGTCACCGAAAGGTCAATATGGATACGCGCGCCGGTCGTTGCATAATGGCGGCGGTTTTTCAGGCAATCAAACAGGTCATCGCGCTCCAACTGATCCAGCAAAAAGCAGGTAAGCCCACCATAGGCCCCAAACTCAGATGCCCCCGGATAACTGGCACCCGGCCTGCCTTTATGCCCGTCGCTATTGGCAACAACGCCAACGCGATGACCCAAAGCAAAACAATCCTGCATCAGCCATTCAAACGTGCCCCAAGCCGAATGGATTTCCATCGCGGTTTCAAGCCGCGGGTCGTGCGCATACGCGATATCCGCCGGACGGGCGGCGCAAGGTTGGCAGAACCGCTTTCCAGACCGCCGGTTCGCCGGGCACCACACTCATTGTCGGGCTGTCGGCAATCGGCACATAATGCCCGGTCGCATACATATCGACCAGCACCCGCCAGTGAAACGCGCTTTCGACCATGGACTGCAAACGCAAACCAGCCGATCTGGTCGCCTTCGCGCAAATACCCATGATGAACCTTGATGGTCAGCGCCTGAAACCAAGGCCTGACCGAGGCCGAAAGCGAGAATTCAAGCCGCAGCGGCACCCCGTTGGACGACGTCGCGGTCACGTAATTCAACGCTGCCGGATCGGTTGTCTGTAATGGCCCGCCATCAGCGGTAAAGCGAAACACGATCCTAATCGAACCCGTATCATCCAAGCCATAACGCCCTGTCGTATACGTCAGGCGAAAGCTTTGCAGGCTGCGCACCGGAAAATCACCGCGTGGCTCCATATAAGCGGTTCCGTAAAGAACCGGGTCTTCGGCGGGACGCGCTTGGGTGAACACTTCACCCATGTAATGCGGGTCTGGCCTTGGCATCGCTTAGGCCTTGGCCATGTAAAACGCGTTGGTCATGCTTTTGATCGGCAAGGTCTGAAAATCGCTGAACCCGGCCTCCCGCACAAGTTGCTCAGTGCGCGCCGGCCCCATACAGGTTCCCAGGCCCGGGCCCCCATTCGCCAATGATTGGGTCATGCAATGCAGGAGGCTGAAGCCGTAATACATCGCCCCCAGCGGGTGGATATTATCCTCCAGTCGATCGGCGGCTTTTGGTTCGACAATAAACAACACGCCGCCGGGTTTCATCAGCGCGTGCATTTCAGCCAAAGTCGCCTCGGGTTCAGCGAAATCATGAACAACGTCACAGGTTGTCATAAGGTCAAACTTCGCGTCTGGCGCGTAAGTGCGGGTTGTTTCACACACAAAACTGATATTGCCGACATCGCTGGCAGCCGCTTCTGTTTCGGCCAGTCTTATCGAACTGGCATCCGGATCAAGGCCGACAACCTGGCTGTTGGGAAATGCTGTTGCGATATTGATCGGCACCCGCCCTGCCCCGCATCCCACGTCAAGCACCCGCACTCCGGTTTCCAACTGCGCCATCACTTCGGGCATCGCGGCCAGCCAATAGCTGGTAAACCGCTGATCATATGTGCCGCGGTTGATCAAATCCAAGGCGGGCACGCATTCGCCGCCGAATTCATGAAAATGCACCCCGCCGCCTTTGGTGAACGCCTCGGTCACCTGCGGCACGACGCCAAGCAAAACCGGAGCGAAGCGGAACAATCCACCCGCGAAATGGTCGGTGCCTTCCGAGGCCAACAGGTAAGCATGTTCATCCGGCAAAGTGAATGTCTCGGCCTCCGGATCATATTCAAGGTATTCGGCCGCCGTCATCCCGGCCAACCATTCCTGAACGTAACGCGCCTGCAACCCGGTGGCCGCGGTTAAGTCGCCAACCGACATCGCCCCCTGCCCGGCCATTGCGCGGAACAGACCGGTTCGGGTGCCGATATCCGCCATACCCGTAACCATTGCGCCGGAAACATCGCGGTAAACGCGGTCGGCAAAGGTTTTTATGCGATCTTTGTTCATGCGCTTACTCCTGATGTGATCACCCAAGCCTAGCTGCCGTATCAGTCAGGTTCACGCACAAAATTACACCTTGAACACTTTCAGTCAAAATCTACGATGATTGGGAAATGGTCCGAGGCCCGGTGCGTGGCTTTGGTGCGTAAAACACTGGGATTTGCGGCCCGAGCTGCCAGATCAGGTGAGGCATAAATATAATCAATCCGCCGCGGCACCTTGCGGTCGTGATCGGCGACAGCGCGGCTGGGATGTGTCCAGTGCGGCCCACCCGGCACATCACCGAAAAGATCAGTCAGGCGGCCTGACATTTTATCGGTCACCAATGTCAGCGGCTCGAATTCGGATTGCCCCGGTGGATAAGGATCCTTCCGGCTGACTGCATTGAAATCGCCCAGCACAATTTGGCACGGGAACTGTTTTTGATAGGCCAAAACGGTTGTGATTTCTTGCAAACGCTTGGCTTCGTTGCTGGCATGCAGGTGCAGGTTCACCAGTGATATCCGGCCCAGAGGCGTATTCAGCATCAGCGATTGGGCCGCTGACTGAAACCGGTTTTCGGAAAAGTTGTGATCCATAACAATATGATATCGCGTAAAAACCGCCACATGATACCGCTCGCCATCCTCGTAAGCGCGTGCCACCGATAGGGCGTGAAAGGGCAGACCCAAAGCTTTCGCAAACCTGTCCGCCACTTCGGGCCGATCAAAATGGTTCGCTTCTTGCAGCGCCAAAATATCAGGCGCGGCTGACGTGGCTACTGTCAAAATATCCGCCAGCCGATCCGTTCCGTTGACATGCGCCTGACCGCCACAAAGGATATTGTAACTCATGACCCGCATTGCATTATGTTCCGGTATTTTACTGATTCAACCCAACAATCACCCGTTGGATTTTCCCGCAGATTGTGCTTTGTTGCATGCTTAGTCAAAGAGAAACCTGAGGGGTAATATGGCGGGCGTAACAGGCAAAACAGCTTTGGTCACTGGCGCAGGTAGCGCCACCGGGATCGGATTCGCGACTGCACGTTTACTGCATCAAGCCGGGGCAAAGGTGGCGATCACCTCTACCACCAACCGGATTGCGGATCGTCTGGCCGAACTGGGCGGCAGTGCGATCGACAGTTTCGCCTTGCCAGCCGATCTGACCAAGGCGGATCAGGTGGCTGAACTGGTCGCAGCAACAGAACAGGCGCTTGGGCCAATTGATATTCTGGTGAATAACGCCGGAATGACCCAAATCAGTGGTGATATCAGCGGCGGTCGGTTCGCCGAAATGGCCGAAGACGCGTGGGACTACGGCATTGATATAAATCTGAAAACCACCTTTCTGGTCACCCGCGCCGTGTTGCCCGGCATGATCGCGCGCGGATACGGACGCATCATTCAGATGTCATCGGTCACCGGACCTCTTGTGGGGATCAGCGGCAGTTCAGTTTACGCCGCTGCCAAAGCCGCAATGCTGGGCATGACCCGTTCGCTGGCCATCGAGGCCGGACCGTTTGGCGTAACCGTCAACTGCATCGGCCCTGGCTGGATTCAGACCGGTTCAAGTTCCGAGGCCGAGATCGCCGCAGGCCGTCACACCCCCGCAGGCCGCCCCGGTACTCCCGAAGAAATCGGCCATGTTGCAGTGTTTTTAGCAAGTAAAGAAGCCAGTTATCTGACAGGTCAATTGATCGTGGTCGATGGCGGCAACACGGTACAGGAATATAAGGTGGCACTTTAGGCAGTACGCAAGCCGCCGAATTACCCCGCGGAACTGCATTTCATAACAAACAGTACAAAATATATTGCGCCGTGCAATGTATTTTTGTACCAATAGGTATGAATACAGAATCGCACCGATCCCGAGGCCGCCCGTTAACATTCGATCAAGACGAAGTCCTTGATGCCGCGATGCTGGTTTTCTGGACCAGAGGCTATGACGCGGCGTCGCTGGATGACCTGACACAGGCAATGGGCATCAACCGGCCCAGCCTCTACGCACAGTTTGGCAATAAACGCGGATTGTTCCTGGCGGCAATCGACCGCTACACCGAAACGATCAGTGCGCCGCAAGCAGTGCCACTGGCAACCGTGCAAGACATCGCGAAAGCCGTGTCTTTGTATTACGGCGAAATCATCAAATGTGTAGCCGCCGAAGGGCGTCCACCGGGATGCCTGATTGCCTCGGTCGCCACGGAACTGGCCGCGCGCGACGGGGAAATCCGCAGCAAGGTTTCAAACCTTCTGGGCGCCGCCGAGGACTTTATCGAGACCAGACTGGTGGCCGCCGGTTATGGCGGCACGACCCTAACGGCCAAAGTCATGGCCGAAATGATCGTGGCGGTCGGCCAAAGCCTTGCGTCGCGCGCCCGGCTTGGGGCGACACCAGCCCAGCTGACCGCCCTTGCCGAGGGTTTTACCCAGCAGATCTTTGCGGACAGACCGCCCGAACCACTGTCCTGAACACAACCAAAAGGGAATACGATATGACGACCACCCAGATCGACACATGGCACAAACCGCTGCCCTCCCAACTGGCCGAATCGTCCCGGATCGGCGCCGAGATCAGCATCACCGGCAAGTGGGTTCCAAAGACCGCTGGCGGATTGTTCAGAAAATCACCGGATTCCAAAGAGATGTTGCAGGAATGGGAGGACATCCATGCCGGGGCGCGAACCGATCCCGGCATACTGGCGACCGAAATCAACCACGCCGTCGGCGCGGACGCGGTGCTGGTGCATCACATCTTTCGCGACGCTGATGCGGTTCGCCACTATTTCTCGACCACGGCGACGAAACACATGCAGGCCCTGTTGCGCGTCGCCAAACCTGAACATCACCTTGTGCGCGGCATCACGGTACCCGCAGCGGTTCGCGAGGCCATCAGCGCCAAATCGGTTCCGGCGTCGTTTGGCGACTATCTTTATGGGTATGTCAAAGACAATTACCGGCTGCCCGATCCCAAAACGGCGATTCAGGTCACTGCCAAATGGACCTGCGCCGAAAATGATCCCGAACGCCTGGACGAGCTGAAATACTGGTGGCAGCAGGTTGCGGCCGAGGCGCACCAGATCGAAAAAGGGCTTTCAAGGTTTGAAGTCTTTCAGGTTCACGGCGAAAATGCCGTGATCACCCATGAGACCTTTGACAACACCAGCGAGTTACAGTTCCATCTGGCCAAAGGAACGGCGCACAAATACAAGAAACACCTCGACAAGATCGCCGCCCCTGAATGTTACTTCTTTCGCGGCCCGGTGGCCTGGACGATCCGCACGTATTCAAAGTTTCTGCACCTGCCGGCGACCTATTCAAACCTTGGCAGCAATTTCATCACACCCGGCGGCAGCATGAGCGCGGGCAGAACCGACTAGCCTCACGGGGTCGCACACCGCAATCAGTCGCTTGCCGGCGGTATGCTCACAAACCAAAAAGGGCCGCCTTGTGGCAGCCCTTTCCTGATTTTTTCAAGCGATCCCGGATCAAGTCCGGGATGGCAGGATGGAGGCAACATTAACAGATGTTGCGCAATCCACATTCATCCGGGACGCTCGAGAAACAGGCACAAAGGCATCTTTACCTGAGACCATTTTAGTTTTATCCGCTTGCCTCGCTTTCACCCCGAATCTTGAGGGAAATCACATCATGGTCCGTGATGTGCATCATCGCTAAGTTACTTCCCGATGCCCTCGCGGCCTTATGCATAAGCTCGGTGCACCGTGCGTAGTGACGGTGGATCACACTGAACACGTCCTGTTCCGAGCCGCTGTTTAAATCGAGCGGTCGGAAATAGCGGTACAGTCCAGCTTCTTTTTGCACCGCGATTACCCAACCGAAGCGCTCATTGAACTTAGAACCATACGGGCGTTTATGCACCAGTTCGTTTCGAATTCCGGTTACTTCCTGCATCCACCCAGCAACCGTTAACTTGTCCGGTTTCTGTGGTTGAGCGGCGATGTCGCCGTCTGCGACTAAAAGGTTTAGCATGGCGTCTATCGGCAAGTTCGCCTTCCGCAGCTCCCCAATAAGGCGAGCCATAGAGTCGATTTTTTTGTGATCGAGACCGATACGATGGGCGATAAGTGCACCAAGGTAATCTCGCGTCGCGCCGAGATGCAGAAAGAACGAATGGACATGGGCGTAAAGTGTTTGTGACAACGTGTTGGCGGACTTTTCGCCAGCGATACGCCCGGCCGCCATATGGTTCACAAGCTGTTCATGATAGTGCTCTGCAATTTGCTCCACACTGATATCCATACTGCGTAAACTCAGGCTAATATATCGTGCCAGCGCTTCTTCTGGGCCTTGATCGTCCAGGGCCTTTGCGATTTCTGCTTCGGCGGGATGCTCGGTAGCGTCGAAAAACTCTTTAGTACGAAGACGGGTAATGTTGCCCGCGATATTGCTCCAAAGCTCAGCCGGCCCTTCGGAATTATTGGTTTTTCTAGGGACAATCGGCTTCCAACTTGAATGATATTCGCCATCCATCCAACCATGCTCGTGAAACGCGATTGCACGGAATTCATGCTGTTTAGAGAGCGCTTGCAATTGGTCCATCGTCAGCGGGCAGGTTGCACAGAGTTTTCCGTTGACAAGAACTGGTTCTATCCTCCCCGCATCTTCAGCGACTTTTACCGCACGGAAACCACCAGTGAAATGTAAATAGATACCCGTTCCATCCGATTGGCGTGGAAGTTCAAAAACCTGTGTCAAAATCGGCCCTACTCGAATTGCGCTGTCAAGACTTAGCCAAAGCGATAAGCTACGATCAGTGCCCTAGGATTCACGGCGTCAACCGTATCGTTCGCAAATGCTACTGGCGATTCAACCAGCGTCACACACATAAAAATTCATAATTTGAACTGAACATAGCACTTGGAAATCTTTTGTGAATGATGGCAAGTCCCCATATAGAAGATATTCCAAAAAACGAAAAAGGGCCACCTTGCGGCAGCCCTTTCCCAATTCCTTCAAGCGATCCCGAAACACGTCCAGGATGATGGCCGATGTCTAGCAGGCTGTCGGCGATTTGCTTGCGCAATTCGCCTGCCGCCGAACCGTTTTGGGGGCCAAACGGCCCCCAAAGCCGGTTCTTACATCATGCCGCCCATGCCGCCCATGTCGGGCATGCCGCCGCCGCTGCCAGCTTTTTCTGGCTTGTCGGCAACCATGGCTTCGGTTGTGATCAACAAACCAGCGATCGAAGCTGCGTCTTCCAGCGCGGTACGTACAACTTTGGCCGGATCGATCACACCGAACTTGAACATGTCGCCATATTCTTCGGTCTGCGCGTTAAAGCCAAATGTCTTGTCGTTGCTCTCACGGACTTTGCCCGCAACTACGGCCCCGTCAACACCAGCGTTTTCAGCGATCTGACGCAGTGGCGCTTCAAGTGCTTTGCGCACAATCGCGATACCGGCGTCCTGATCGGCGTTGGCGCCTTTTAGGCTCATCAGTGCCTTGCCAGCCTGAACCAGCGCAACACCACCACCAACGATAACACCTTCTTGAACCGCAGCGCGGGTCGCGTTCAGTGCGTCGTCAACCCGGTCTTTACGTTCTTTCACTTCGATCTCGGTCATACCACCGACGCGGATCACAGCAACACCGCCAGCCAATTTGGCCAGACGTTCCTGCAGCTTTTCTTTGTCGTAATCAGATGTGGTTTCTTCGATCTGGGCGCGAATCTGGGTGACCCGTGCTTCGATTTCAGCCTTAACGCCGGCACCATCAATGATCGTGGTCGTGTCTTTGGTGATCGAAACTTTCTTGGCTTTGCCAAGCATGTCGATGCCGACATTTTCCAGCTTCATGCCAAGGTCTTCGGAAATCACCTGACCACCGGTCAGAATGGCGATGTCCTGCAACATGGCTTTACGACGATCGCCGAAACCCGGTGCTTTAACCGCAGCGATTTTCAGACCGCCACGCAGCTTGTTGACAACCAAAGTCGCAAGGGCTTCACCCTCAACATCTTCGGAAATGATCAGCATTGGCTTGCCGGACTGGATAACGGTTTCCAACAGCGGAACCATTGGCTGGAGCGACGAAAGTTTCTTTTCGTGCAGCAGGATCAGAACGTCTTCCAGATCAGCGGTCATTTTTTCCGGGTTGGTCACGAAATAGGGTGACAGGTAACCACGGTCAAACTGCATGCCTTCAACAACATCGGTTTCTGTTTCCAGACCTTTGTTTTCTTCAACGGTGATAACACCCTCGTTGCCGACTTTCTGCATCGCATCAGCAATTTGCCGACCGATTTCAGCTTCGCCATTTGCCGAGATTGTACCGACTTGCGCAACTTCTGCACTGTCAGTCACCGGGCGCGACATCGCTTTGATCTGCGCAACCACATTGGCAACTGCCAGATCGATACCGCGCTTCAGGTCCATCGGATTCATGCCAGCGGCAACCGATTTCATGCCTTCTTTGACGATGGCTTGCGCCAGAACCGTCGCAGTCGTTGTACCGTCACCGGCTTCGTCATTGGTCCGGGAAGCAACTTCCTTGACCATCTGCGCGCCCATGTTTTCGAACTTGTCTTCCAGTTCGATTTCTTTGGCAACCGTTACACCGTCTTTGGTGATGCGTGGTGCGCCGAAGGATTTGTCGAGAACAACATTACGGCCTTTTGGGCCCAGTGTAACTTTCACGGCGTCGGCCAGAATGTTTACACCTTTCAGCATCCGATTACGGGCGTCGGTGCCGAATTTTACGTCTTTTGCAGCCATTTCAGCGTGCTCCTAAGTTCGTAGGTTTAAGAAGAGATTACCGGAAACCGCTTAAAGCGTGCCCAGAATGTCGCTTTCTTTCATGATCAGCAGCTCTTCGCCGTCGATGGTGACTTCCGTGCCGGACCATTTGCCAAACAGGATTTTGTCGCCAACTTTGACGTCCATTGAGATCCGGTCGCCGTCTTCGTCACGTGCGCCAGCACCGCACGAGACGACTTCGCCTTCAGCAGGTTTTTCTTTGGCGCTATCCGGGATGATCAGACCGCCCTTGGTTTTTTCTTCGCCTTCAAGACGACGAACCAGTACACGGTCGTGCAAAGGTGTGAATGCCATGGAAATTGCTCCTTAGTTTTGAGTATTCCAAATTTTTAAGGTGGCTTGGTGTTCGTTAGCACTCGCCACCGTTGAGTGCTAACAGAGGGGATTTAGGCGCGAGGGCGGGACGAGTCAAGGCCAGCCTGCGTTGGAAATGCAGGACCCTATGCCCGAGGCCTGAATTTTGCCGCGCCGCAGCGACAAATCGGCTGAAAGCGCGAAATACCCTGTTTCAAACGGGTGACATTCCTGACAAGCGGCCATATAAGGCGCAGGATTTCAAAATGCAAACCAATCGGACCACCATGATCAAGATTTTCGGCCATTTGGCCCCCGACACCGACGCCACCTGCTCTGCCGTGATCTGGGCTTGGTATCTGAACGATGTTCGCAAGAAACCTGCGCAGGCATTCGTTTTGGGTGAACCCAATTCCGAGGCGCTGTTTGTGTTGAAACGCTGGGGCATGGATGTGCCTGCACTGCTGGGCGACCTCGGCGGCGACGACGAGGTTGTGATCGTTGACACTAACAATCCGGGCGAGCTGCCTGCCAATATCAACGACGCAAATATTGCCGAAGTGATCGACCACCACGCGCTGGTCGGCGGTCTGAAAACCAAAAGCCCGATCAAGATCACCGTCCGTCCTGTCGCCTCGACCGCCACAGTGATGAGCTGGCTGATCGGCCGCGATCTTGATACTGCCCCTGACGCGATCAAGGGCCTTATCCTGTCGTGTGTTCTGTCGGACACGCTGGAATTTCGCAGTCCGACAACCACCCCCACCGACCGCACGCTTGCCGCAAAGCTGGCGGGCGACCTGGGCATTGATATCCCCGCATATGCCGCTGAAATGTTCGCAGCAAAATCCGATATCTCGCATCTGAGCGATGGTGAATTGCTGCGCCTTGACAGCAAGAAGTTTGATGTCGGTGACAAAACCTTCCGCATTTCGGTTCTGGAAACCACTGCCCCCGCCGTTGTGATGGATCGCAAAGCCAGCCTGATGACCTCGATGAAAGCCGTCGCCTCCGAGGATGGTGTGGACGAAATTTTGTTGTTCGTGGTCGATATCCTGCGCGAAGAAGCAACCCTGATGATCCCAAATGATCTGGTGAAATCCGTGGCCGAGAAATCGTTCAAAGTGGCAATTTCGGGCGATACGGTGGTGTTGCCCGGCGTCGTCAGCCGCAAAAAACAAATCATCCCCAGCCTGACGCTTTGACTGTGCAAACCGATCCGTTTCGCCGTCATCCCGGCCTGAAAGACCTGGTTACCCCTGCGAAAAAATCGTTTTTCCGCGATTTTGATCCGGCCAGTATGGACGAAAAGATGGTGGAACCGGGCGCACCGACCGATTTGGCAGACACCGAAGGGCTGGCCACCGCATGACCAAAATAATCAGCTCTTTCAGCGAAATATCCAGCCGCTATGACGCGGCCTTTGTCGATCTGTGGGGCTGTCTGCATAACGGCTATGAACCCTTCGCCGCCGCAGTCGCCACTTTGGAACAGTTTCGTGACAGAGGCGGGAAAATCATCCTGCTGACCAATTCGCCAAGGCCCCGACCTTCGGTGATCCGCCAACTTGATAAAATCGGCGTGGCGCGGGATTTGTATCATGATGTGGCGGCATCCGGTGATGCGTCGCAATTCTCGCTGGCCGCCGGAGATGTGGGCAGTAAGGTTTACCATCTTGGTCCGGATCGTGATTTGGGTTTTTTCGCAGATTTACCCGCCGATATCCTGAAGGGGCGCGAAATCACCCGTGTGCCGCTTGACCAGGCCGAAGGCATTGTTTGCACCGGCTTGTTTGACGATGACTACGAAACGCCTGACGATTATCGCGCAACATTTCTTTATGCTAAAAACAAAGGTCTGAAACTGCTGTGCACCAACCCTGACCTGATCGTTGACAAAGGCGAACGACGGATTTTCTGCGCTGGTTCACTTGCCCAAGCTTATGAGGAAATGGGCGGCACCAGCCTTTATTTCGGCAAGCCATGGCCAGCGATTTACGACCTCGCCCGCCGCCGCTTGGCAGAAATTGCTGATGTTCAAGACCAGCGGATCATCTGTATCGGAGACGGCATCCGCACCGACATTCGCGGCGCCATCGCCGAGGATCTGGACAGCCTTTTCATCACTGGCGGACTGGCAGCGATGGAAACCGGCACCGTCGGTCAACCAGACCCGAAAAAACTGAACATGTATATCAATGCGGCACAATTGTCGCCCACCTATGCCATTGGGCATCTGCGCTAGAAAGGGCCTTATATGACCAGCGAAATCGGCACCGTTTATATCGAAGACATGGAAATTGGCACCACACGTTCGCTGACCAAAGTGATCGGTGACGCTGAAATCAATATGTTCGCCGAGGTCTCGGAAGACCGCAATCCGATCCATCTGAATGAGGCAGCTGGGGCGGCTTCGATCTTCAAAGGCCGGGTCGCGCACGGAATGCTGTCGGCCAGCCTGTTTTCGGCGCTTCTTGGCGAACGCCTGCCGGGCCACGGCACGGTTTACCTCGGCCAGAATCTGAAATTCACCGCCCCTGTGCGCATGGGCGACGCGGTCACCGCCACGGTCACGGTTACCGACATCAACCCAGCCAAACGCCGCGTCAGCCTTGAATGTATCGCCCGTGTCGGCGATACCGTGGTGATCAAAGGCGATGCCTTGGTTTTGGCCCCCAGCCGGGGCTAAGGGGGCGATATGCGGACCATCCGCGATTATAGATACGTTGATCCGGCGGACCGGGGGGCGTCGGTTGCCATCGGCAATTTTGACGGCGTGCATCTGGGCCACCGCTCGGTCATCGACCTTGCCCGAAACAAGGCTGTCGATCTCAATTGCCCGTTGGGCGTGATGACGTTCGAGCCGCATCCGCGCCAGTATTTTGCCCCTGACGCCCCGCCGTTTCGCCTGATGAATGCCGAAGCGCGCGCGCACCGGTTGGAAAAGCTTGGGGTCGAACGACTTTATGAACTGAACTTCAACGCCGCATTGTCCAGCCTCACTGCCCAGGAATTCGCGCAGCAGGTGATTGTCGAAGGTTTCGGGCTGAAACACGTCGTCGTCGGAGCCGATTTCAGTTTCGGCAAAGGGCGCTCCGGCAACGCGCAAACCCTGATCGATTTGGGTGGCGAATTGGGCTTTGGTGTCACCATCGCGCCACTTATCGCCGATGATCGTGGCGAGTTTTCCTCGACCTCGATCCGAACCGCGTTAAGTGACGGCAAGCCCGAAGATGCCGCACGGATGCTGGGCCACCTGCACCGCATTGAAGGCCCGGTAATCAGCGGCGATCAACGTGGCCGCGATCTAGGATACCCGACAGCGAACCTTGCAATTGACGGGCTGCATCCACCGAAATTCGGCGTCTATGCCGTGTTGGTTGACGTGCTGGAGGGGCCGCATAAAGGTCATTATCAAGGGGCGGCCTCGATCGGCCTGCGCCCTACATTCGGCGGTGAAGACCCAAATTTAGAAGTCTATATCTTTGATTTTTCGGGTGATATTTACGGCATTGATATTTCAGTCGCCTTGGTTGGCTACCAACGCCCCGAGCTGAAATTTGACACCCTTGAGGCGTTGATTGAACAAATTGACGCGGATTGCGTGGAAAGTCGCAAGATACTGAACGCGCTTTAAGCGGCCACGTTAAAGCGTTTCAACCACTGCCCGATGTTCCTCCAACGCCGCCCGACCAGCGTCGCGCAGATCGTAAACGCCATGCGAAACCCGTTGAAACCAACCATAATAATCGTCTCGCAAGATCGTCGCAGCCTTTGGAACCGCCAGCGTCCGAGCCAAAACCACAGGCCGCTCCGCACCGTCACGCGCCAGTGCATCTGCCAAGCGTAACGCGTTCTGCCGATAGGCGGTCATCAGTTTTCGCCCAACCTGCCCCCCGCAATTCGGATCCCCCACGCGGGCCTGAAACTCCTTCAGCAAAGCCGTCTTGCGCCCGGCAACTTTGCGCGGTTGATACTGCCCCGGATCGGCATGAACAACAACTCCACCCGCCCCGCTCAGCCGCACTGAAATCAGCCCCAAACCCAGTCGTCGACACAGTTTAGCGGCATCTTTGACTTGCCCGGGCCAACGCGCACCTTTGCCGGTTGGAACCGCAACATAAACCCAATCGGTGATGGCCAGACGGTCCACGCCCTGCAACAGCAACGCCAAAGACAGCGACAACTTTAATTCCACAACGACAGGAGCCTCGTCGCCCCGCACCGCCACCACGTCGCAATCCCTGACCTCGGCCTTGACCTCATAGCCCTGACCTTCCAGAAACGCCTTAATCGGCGCATATAAAGCTGTTTCCCGCATCTGCCCGCTTTGTTTTTCCTGCACGCTAACGCAAGTGGCTTATCCGCTCAAGCCTTTGTCCGATTTGGCCTTTTCCTTGGCTTCGGATCAAGTCATTCTGTGGTCATGAAAACACCGATCGACCGCAGCGATATCCGTCCAAAATTTTGGGAAACCCACGCACTGGAGGACCTGAGCCGCCCGGAATGGGAGGCGCTGTGTGATGGCTGCGGCCGGTGTTGCCTGCTGAAACTGGAAGACGAGGACAGCGGCGAGATTGCCTATACCAACATCGCTTGTCGGCTGTTTGACGAGGCAACCTGTTCCTGTGGCAACTACGCCTTGCGCCGCCAGATCGTCGCTGGGTGCGTTGTACTGACGCCCGAGAATATCGCCCGGACGGCTTATTGGATGCCGTCAACCTGCGCCTACCGTCTGTTATTTGAAGGCAAGCCGCTGTTTGACTGGCACCCGCTGATTTCCGGCGACACGCAGTCTGTTGCAGCAGCCGGATTAACTATGCAAGGCAAGACCATCCCGGAATATGACATCGATCAGGATGATCTTGAGGATTATATCATCGAAGGGATCGTTTAATGTTTTTTGCATCTGATAATTCAGGGCCGGTCGCGCCCGAAATCATGGCAGCCTTGGCCGAGGCCAATCGTGGCTATGCAATGGCGTACGGCAACGACGAAACCACGGCCCGGGCGCAGTCGCGTCTGCGCGAAGTTTTCGAAGCGCCCGATGCCGTGGTTCATTTTGTCATCACCGGCACTGCCGCCAATTCGCTGGCCTTGGCCACGCTGGCAAATCCGTGGGACGCGATTTTCTGCCACCGGGATGCCCATATCATGATGTCTGAAGCCAATGCGCCCGAGTTTTATTCGAACGGCGCAAAACTGGTTGGCGTTGACGGTCCGTCGGGCAAGATCGACGCCGTGGCTTTACACGCCGCGATGATGAATTTCGAAAGCGGCGGCGTGAAAGATGTCCAGCGCGGGCCGGTTTCGCTCACCCAAGTTACCGATCTGGGCGGAGTTTACAATCTTGAGGAAATCCGCGCGGTGACAAAAGTCGCGAAATCCTTTGATGCGCCCTGCCATCTGGACGGCGCGCGTTTTGCCAATGCTCTGGTTGCGCTTGGCTGTACGCCCGCGGAAATGACATGGAAATCCGGTATTGATGCGGTCAGTTTTGGCGGCACCAAAAATGGCCTGATGGGGGTCGAGGCAGTGATCTTTTTTGATCCGGCCAGGTCGCGCCAATTCCAGTTGCGCCGGATGCGCGGCGCGCATCTTTTGTCGAAGAACCGGTTTCTGGCAGCTCAAATGCTGGCCTATCTGCAAGACGATCTATGGCTTGATCTGGCGCGAAAATCAAACGCCGCTGCGGCGCGACTGGAAAGAGCCGTCAAAGGCCTGCCCGGGGCCGAAATTTATCACCAACGCGACGCCAATATGATCTTTGCGGGATGGACCCGGCAGGGCCATATCAATGCACGTAAAGCTGGGGCCGCCTATTACCTCGCACACAACGCAACGCTTGAAGGCCAGCCAGATGAAATCGTCGGTGCGCGGCTGGTTTGCAACTGGGCCACCACGGACGACGACATTGCCAGTTTTGTGGCCGCAGCACATACCAACGCGACCTAAACCAGATTCCTAGGTTTCTAGGTTTCTAGGTTTCTAGGAACCCAAATCCAGTGCCTAAATCCCATACAAGCGTCTAATTTCGCTGGCAACCTCACGCGGATGGGTGATCGGAACCATATGCCCGGCACCCGCGACCACCACGCGTCGTGCCTGTGGTAATACCCGCGCCAGTTCTTCCTGAACCGCGACGATCACCTGATCGGTCTTCTCGCCTTCGATCAGCAGAACCGGCACGTTGATCCGCGCCACCTCGCGTAGGTGAATATGATCCGGCCCATTTGCCATCAGAGATTTGCCACCTTCGCGGATCATCGTGACCGTTTCGGCTTGATAGGCCCGCTGTTTTGCCGGCAGAGCATCCCAGTCCAGATCGCCATCCCAAAGACGCGAAAAGGCCCGGGCCGCTGCTTCAAAATTTCCCTTGTCCAATAATTCGTAAAATTCCTTATGCGGCCCGTAATGATCGTCAACCTCCGTGCGGCCCGCATCAATGACCGCAGAAAAGAAAACCGGGTCAATCAGAGTCAGACTGCGTACCAGATCAGGGCGTTCAACCGCGATCCGGATTGCAACTGTACCGCCGAACGAATGCCCGACAAGATCAGCAGGCGCGTGGCCCTGCTCCAACAATGCAATTGCGGCGTTGGTGGTTTGGGTCTGCCAGCTTACCGATTTGTCCTGCAGCCCACTGCGCCCATGGCCCGGCATATCAAATGACACCATACGACAATCATCCGCCAGATAGGGAAACAGCCCCTTCCAGGCGCCGGAATGCGCCATCGTGCAGTGGATCAGAAAAACATCACGTGCACCTGTTCCATCAACCCGCCAATATATCCGGGTGCCCGCCAGAACCGCCTCGGGCATTAGCCTATCTCGTCCAGATGCGCATCAAGATATTCGATCCGGTCTTGACCCCAGAACTTTTCCTCGCCGACAATGTAAAATGGCGCGCCGAACACACCCAGACGCACTGCATCCTCGGTGTTGCGGGCATAGGTTTCTGCCCCTGCCATCATGCCACTATCAGCCAGCGTCGGATCAAAACCGTTCGCTGTCAGGCAAGCACGGATCACCAAATCATCGGCCACATCCTTTTCCTGTTCAAAGCACGCGCACAAAAAGGCCTGAACCAGCCCGCCTAAATCACCACCACCAGCATTTTGCGCGGCTATAATGGCATAAGACGCTGGTGCCGGATTGGTCGGAAAATGCGCCGGCTTGAAGTTCATCGGCAGACCATAGCGTTTTGAAATCCGCTCTAATTCCTGCAGCCGGTAGGCAACGCGCGATTCGTGGCGCTGCCCCAAAGGCAATCCGCCGGTTCTGTTGAAATTCGCCACAAGGTCAAACGGCTTGTAGGTCACTGTTGCCTTGTGTTTTGCCACAACCTGTTCAAATCGGTTGCCCGCCAGATAAGCGAAGGTCGAAATCGGGCTGGTGTAATAATCGATATGGGCCATCGGGCGTCCTTTGTGCAAAACTTGCCGTTATCATACCTATGACACTAGGCAAACCGGCATTGCAATGCTAAGCGGGCGGCAGTTCACAAAACTGTCACGGGGTCAGTCCCGGACGCCGAAAAAGGGGCCCTTCGATGACTGCCATTGTCGAACCAAAACTGATCGCAGGTAATTCCAATCCCACTCTCGCCAAAGCAATTGCGCGGCGCATGTCGATGCATCAGGGCCGTCCGGTCGGGCTGGTGGATGCGCGGGTCGAACGCTTTAACGATCAGGAAATATTTGTCGAAGTTTATGAAAATGTCCGCGGCGAGGATATGTTCATCATCCAGTCAACGTCGAACCCCGCCAATGACAACCTGATGGAATTGCTGATCATGGCCGATGCGCTGAAACGCTCGTCTGCATCGCGCATCACCGCCGTGATCCCCTATTTTGGCTATGCTCGCCAAGACCGGCGCACCAAGGCCCGCACCCCGATTTCCGCCAAACTGGTTGCCAATCTGATCGACCGCGCCGGGATTGAACGGGTTTTGACGATGGATCTGCATGCAACACAAATTCAGGGTTTTTTCGACATTCCGGTTGATAACCTTTATGCCTCGCCGATTTTTGCGATGGATATCAAACAAAACTTTGCCAACCTTGAAAAAGTCATGGTGGTGTCTCCCGATGTGGGTGGTGTGGGTCGTGCCCGTGAACTTGCCAAGCGCCTGGACCTTGATCTGGCGATCGTCGACAAACGTCGTTCCTCCCCCGGTGAAATCGCAGAAATGAATGTGATCGGCGATGTATCGGGGCGGATTTGTCTGATCGTTGACGATATTTGCGACACGGCCGGAACCCTGTGTAAAGCTGCCGAAACCCTGATGGAAAAGGGTGCTTCCGAAGTGCACGCCTATATCACGCATGGTGTGCTGTCCGGCCCGGCGGTTATGCGGATCAAAGACTCGGTCATGAAAAGTCTGGTGATTACCGACAGTATCGAAGCCACCCCCGAGGTTAAGGCCGCCGAAAATATCCGCATCGTGCCAACTGCGCCAATATTTGCGCAAGCCATCCTGAATATTGCAAATGGCACATCGGTATCGTCGTTGTTTGAGGCAGAAACCCTCGGCACGATCTATCAGGGACTTTACGAAGAATAGGGAAATCAGCCCTTAATCGACGTCCCAGTCTTCCTCACTTTTTACCTCGCCAATCGCTGTCCAAGTGGCACGAACACGGGCGATACGTGTGTCGCCCCATGTTTTGAATATGATCTGAAACCCCTCGCGGGTGATTTGCGCGGTTGAAACATCTGCCCGCATATTGGTTTCCTGATCCATGTCCCACATGCTGATATTGACGCTGACGGTGGGTGGGTTCAGGAAGACTCCGTTATATAAAATGGTGGTCAGAGCCTCGCGCGCACCACGGCCGGTCCACATCTCGCCGCCATCCTCGAAATCAGAGAACAGAACCACGCTGCCTTGGTCCACGCCGACAAGATTCGTCCTTAGCCTTTGCATCGCCCTACTGTCATCCATTTACCAATTAGGCATTTACAGTAAAAGCATACAAAAAGAAATGGCCCGGAATATGACCGGGCCATCCTTCATTTTGACAATTTTGTTAAGCTTACAATCCCAGCGCTTCAACCAGGGCTTTGGTATCGGCCAGCCGTTTGTCTGCAGCATCACGCCCAGCACCGGTCAAACCGGCCAACGCAGCTTCGGCTTCAGCCAAAATCGCGTTTGCCGCATCGCGGGTCATTTCGCTGCGCGGCACGGCATTTTCAGCCAAAACCGATGTCGTCGTGCCGGACACTTCGACAAATCCGCCGGTGACCACGTATTCTGTGGTTTCCGTGGCCGATTTGGCCTTCAGAATTCCCGGACGCATGGTTGTAACCAATGCGGCATGGTCAGCCATTGCGGTGAAGTCACCTTCGGCGCCGGGGATTTCCACCTCGATCACCTGTAAAGACGCCAGCATCCGCTCGGGCGAGACAAGTTCAAATTGCATCATATCGGCCATCAGAGACCCCTTTGATTAAGCAGCAGCTGCTGCCGCCATTCTTTCGGCCTTTTCAATCACTTCCGAGATACCGCCAACCATATAGAAGGCTGCCTCGGGCAGGTGATCGTATTCGCCGGCGACAACCGCTTTAAAGGACGAAATCGTTTCTTCCAGCGGAACCTGCTTACCGTCAGATCCTGTGAACACTTTTGCCACGTCAAACGGCTGCGACAAGAAACGCTGGATCTTACGGGCGCGTGCCACGGTCAGTTTGTCTTCTTCCGACAGTTCGTCCATGCCCAGAATGGCGATGATGTCTTGCAGTGATTTGTAACGCTGCAAAATACCCTGAACGGCGCGGGCGACGTTGTAATGTTCTTCGCCAACAATCAGCGGGTCCATGATACGCGAGGTTGAATCGAGCGGATCCACAGCCGGGTAAATCCCCAGTTCAGAAATCGCGCGCGACAGAACGGTCGTTGCATCAAGGTGGGCAAACGAGGTTGCTGGTGCGGGGTCGGTCAAGTCATCGGCAGGCACGTAGACGGCCTGCACGGACGTGATCGAACCAGCTTTGGTTGACGAAATACGTTCCTGCATCTGCCCCATATCCGTAGCCAATGTCGGCTGATAGCCCACAGCGGATGGGATGCGACCCAACAGCGCCGAAACCTCGGAACCGGCTTGGGTAAAGCGAAAGATGTTATCCACAAAGAACAGCACGTCAGCGCCGGTTTCATCGCGGAACTGCTCGGCCAGGGTCAGACCCGACAAAGCAACCCGCATACGTGCCCCCGGAGGCTCGTTCATCTGGCCGTAAACCAGCGCGATTTTCGACTTGGTCAGATCGTCCGGAACGATAACGCCGGATTCGATCATCTCGTGGTAAAGGTCGTTGCCTTCGCGGGTCCGCTCGCCGACACCGGCGAATACCGATACGCCCGAGTGAACTTTGGCGATGTTGTTGATCAGTTCCATAATCAGAACCGTTTTGCCAACACCGGCACCGCCGAACAAGCCAATCTTGCCGCCTTTGGTGTATGGCGCCAGCAGGTCCACAACCTTGATGCCGGTCACAAGAATTTCGGACTCAGTCGACTGCTCGGAGAATTCCGGCGCAGGCTGGTGGATCGAGCGGCGTTCTTTGCTGGTGATCGGGCCTTTTTCGTCAACCGGCTCGCCGATCACGTTCATGATGCGACCCAATGTGGCGGTCCCGACAGGCACCGAAATCGGCTCGCCCATATCGCTAACCGGTGTGCCGCGAACCAGACCTTCAGTCGCGTCCATCGCAACGGCGCGAACCGTGTTCTCGCCAAGATGCTGGGCAACTTCCAGAACCAGACGCTGGCCGTTATTGGTGGTTTCCAGCGCGTTCAGAATTGCCGGCAGATCGCCATCAAACTGAACGTCGACAACCGCGCCGATAACCTGCGTAATTTTACCATGGGCTTTTGCCATATTCTCGTCTCCGTCTTAGAGCGCCTCTGCGCCCGAGATAATTTCAATAAGTTCATTGGTGATCGCCGCTTGGCGTGACCGGTTGTACTGAATTGTCAGTTTGTCGATCATTTCGCCCGCATTGCGCGTCGCGTTATCCATCGCGGACATCCGCGCGCCTTGTTCGGACGCACCGTTTTCCAACAAAGCGGTGAAAATCTGTGTGGTGATCGCTGCGGGCAGCAATTCCGTCAGAATTTCTTGTTCGTCGGGTTCGAATTCATAAAAGGCTGCCGCTTCGTCAGACTCTTCGACCACTGCCGGGATCAGTTGGGTCGCGGTTGGTATTTGTGCGATAACTGACTGGAAAGTATTGAAAAAGATCGTTGCAACGTCGAATTCACCAGTTTCAAAACGGCTAAGAACTTCGCTGGCAACGTCTTGCGCGTTGACATAGCCAACCCGCTTTACAGCCGACAAGTCGACATGGGCGACCATCGCATGGCCAAAATCGCGGCGCAATTGCTCACGGCCTTTCTTGCCGACCGTCAGGATTTTCACCTTTTTGCCTTCGGCCAACAGGCGTTGCGCATGCAAACGTGCCAGTTTGGCGATTGACGAGTTAAAGCCGCCGCACAAACCACGTTCGCCAGTGGCAACAACCAGCAAATGCACTTCGCTTTTGCCGGTTCCGGCCAACAGGCGCGGTGCACCGTCAGAATCCGCAGCCCCACGAGCAAGGTTACGCATCACATCGGCCATCCGGGTTGCGTAGGGGCGACCGGCTTCAGCCGCCTCTTGCGCCCGGCGCAACTTGGCCGCCGAGACCATCTGCATGGCCTTGGTGATCTTGCGAGTGTTCTTGACACTCTGGATCCGGTTTTTCAGGTCCTTGAGGTTTGCCATTTCAGCAAAGCTCCTTGTTCCTTAAGGCCAAAATTAATTGAAGTCGCTTGCAAAGGCTTCAATGGCGGATTTGATCGCAGCTTCCAGATCGTCGGACACTTTGCGGTCATTGTTGGTGATATCAGCCAACAAATCAGCGCAGTTCTGACGCAGGTGGTTCAGCAGACCAGCTTCAAACCGGTTCACGTTCCCAACCGCGATTTTGTCCAAGAACCCTTTGGTCCCGGCATAGATCACGATAACCTGTTCGGCTGTGGTCAGCGGCGAATATTGCGGCTGTTTCAACAGTTCAGTCAGACGCGCACCACGGTTCAGCAGGGCTTGGGTAGATGCATCAAGGTCAGACCCGAACTGAGCAAAAGCCGCCATCTCGCGGTACTGCGCCAATTCCAGTTTGATCGAACCGGCAACCGATTTCATTGCCTTGGTCTGTGCGGATGACCCCACACGCGACACCGACAAACCAGTGTTCACAGCCGGGCGGATGCCCTGATAGAACAATTCGGTTTCAAGGAAGATCTGACCATCGGTGATCGAAATCACGTTGGTTGGAATAAACGCCGACACGTCACCACCCTGGGTTTCGATGATCGGCAGCGCCGTCAACGAGCCCGAGCCGTTGTCTTCGTTCAGTTTTGCCGAACGCTCCAAAAGTCTTGAGTGCAGATAGAAAACGTCGCCAGGGTAAGCTTCACGGCCTGGTGGGCGGCGCAGCAGCAGCGACATCTGGCGATAGGAAACCGCTTGCTTGGACAAATCATCATAGATGATCAGCGCATGGCGGCCATTGTCGCGGAAATGCTCGGCCATCGACGTCGCGGCATAGGGTGCCAGAAACTGCAACGGGGCAGGCTCGGATGCGGTTGCAGCCACAACGATTGTATAGGCCAGCGCGCCGGTTTCTTCCAGTTTCTTTACCAACTGGGCCACGGTCGAACGCTTTTGACCAATCGCCACATAGATGCAGTAAAGTTTCTTGCTTTCATCATCGCCAGCCGCGTCGTTATAGACCTTCTGGTTCAGGATCGTATCCAGCGCAATCGCCGACTTGCCGGTCTGACGGTCGCCAATGATCAGCTCGCGCTGGCCACGGCCAACCGGGATCAGTGCGTCAACCGATTTGATCCCTGTCGCCATCGGTTCATGCACCGATTTACGAGGGATAATGCCGGGGGCTTTCACGTCGGCCTGCGACCGCTTTTTGGTTTTGATCGGGCCTTTGCCGTCGATCGGGTTACCCAG
>DJBQ01000056.1:382-596 GCA_002430125.1 Rhodobacterales bacterium UBA5972 | reverse complement strand
TTGCCGTCGATCGGGTTACCCAGACCGTCAACAACCCGGCCCAGCAACTCGTCGCCAACCGGCACGTCCACAATCGCCTTGGTGCGCTTGACGGTGTCGCCTTCTTTGATGTCGCGGTCGGACCCGAAGATAACGATACCAACGTTGTCGACTTCAAGGTTCAGCGCCATTCCGCGGATACCGCCGGGGAATTCGACCATTTCACCAGCCTGAA
>DJBQ01000056.1:0-168 GCA_002430125.1 Rhodobacterales bacterium UBA5972 | reverse complement strand
TTCGACCATTTCACCAGCCTGAATGTTATCAAGGCCGTGAACACGGGCAATACCGTCACCGACGGACAGCACGCGACCGACTTCAGCGACCTGAGCCTCTTGACCGAAATTCTTGATCTGGTCCTTGAGGATTGCAGAAATTTCCGCAGCTTGGATACCCATTTATCC
>DJBQ01000122.1:41688-41910 GCA_002430125.1 Rhodobacterales bacterium UBA5972 | reverse complement strand
GTCGGGCTTTTGGCGGGAGCACTGCTCGCCAGCCGGCCCGCGTTAACCCTAAAACTCCTCGACCATCACAACCCCGCCAAGTGATCGCAATGCGCCCTTGATCTGTGGATTGACGGTGTATCCCTCGCCCAAAGCCATTTCCACTTCACCGCCACCCGGCAGGTCAGGGGCCAAAAGCCTGAGGTTTATCGGCCCTCGGGCCCGACGGTCCACCCCGTCGCC
>DJBQ01000122.1:41067-41462 GCA_002430125.1 Rhodobacterales bacterium UBA5972 | reverse complement strand
GGGCGCTTCAACACCCCGGCTATTGTCCCAATAACGTCTGTGTTGTTGATATATACCCGCAGCCCCATGGCGGCGGCGTCCGCCACTGCGCCGTCCACCGGCTGCACAGAGCGCGCCAGTAATTTCAACTGATCGCCTTCCAAGCTCGCTTCAACTGCAATCACAACATTGGCGCCGGCCGTCAGCAGATCACGGTATTTCTCAAGCGGTTCGGAAAACATCGTGACTTCGTAAAGGCCAGTTGGATCAGACAGTTGTACAAAGGCAAATCGATTACCTCGTGCCGATTTGCGCTGTTGCATGCCTGAAACCGTACCAGCGATTTTGGCGGCAACCGGCTGCCCCGCTGCTTTTTGCATCAGTTCAGCCAGGGTCAGAACGCCTTTGCGTTTCAG
>DJBQ01000122.1:40159-40902 GCA_002430125.1 Rhodobacterales bacterium UBA5972 | reverse complement strand
CGTGGCGGTGGCAGGTCTTCGCCAGCGTCGCCAAACAGCCCGCCTTGGGCCGAGTTGCGTTCTTCATGCGTGGCGCCTGACCAAGCGACCAGTGCGTCAAGGCTGTCAAATACCTTGCGCCGGTTGCTGTCGAGCTGATCGAAACTGCCGGATCGCGCCAACATTTCCATCGGGCGTTTACCGATGCGTTTCAGGTCCACTCGACGGGCGAAATCGATCAGATCGCGGAACGGTTTCTGATCAGATTCCGTGACGATCAGTTTCATCGCCTCAGCCCCGACATTTTTCAGGGCACCCAGCGCATAGTGGATTTTGCCGTCTTTAACGGTGAACATCGCACCCGATTGATTAACGCATGGCGGCACAAGATCAATGCCAAGGCGTTTCACCTCTTCCATATAGACGCCCAGCTTATCGGTCAGATGCATATCGCAATTCATCACGGCGGCCATAAATTCAACCGGATGGTTGGCTTTAAGCCACGCCGTTTGATAGCTGACAACCGCATAGGCAGCGGCATGAGACTTGTTGAAACCGTAATTGGCGAATTTATCCAGCAGGTTCCAGACTTCGGTGGCTTTGGCCTTATCAACCCCGTTTTCTGCCGCACCCTTAATGAATTTCGGACGTTCGGCATCCATTGCCGCCTGAATTTTCTTGCCCATAGCCCGGCGCAACAAGTCGGCGCCGCCAAGGCTGTAGCCAGCCATTTCCTGCGCGATTTGCATCACCTGTTCCTGATA
>DJBQ01000122.1:19487-40051 GCA_002430125.1 Rhodobacterales bacterium UBA5972 | reverse complement strand
CATCATGCCCGAGCTTTCCACCTGAAACACCGCGGTGGTTTTGGCGGATGCGTACAGATCGTAGGTCTTTTCGTCATCGAGCGGGATCAGCCCGATGTCGATCTCAATTTCGCGTTGCTTCAACAGATCGAGCGCGTTCTGGATCACAGTCAGGGTTTTCAGCCCAAGAAAGTCGAATTTGACAAGTCCGGCCTGTTCAACCCATTTCATGTTAAACTGCGTCGCGGGCATGTCGGATCGCGGGTCTTTGTAAAGCGGCACAAGCTCGTCCAGAGGCCGGTCACCGATCACCACGCCAGCAGCATGGGTTGACGCATTACGCAACAAGCCTTCAACTTGACCGGCATAATCCAACATACGGGCAACGACTTCTTCCGATTTCGCTTCTTCCCGCAGGCGCGGCTCGTCCGCCAGTGCCTTTTCGATGCTGACGGGTTTGACCCCCTCGACCGGGATCAGTTTGGAAAGCCGATCAACTTGCCCATAGGGCATTTGCAGAACGCGACCAACGTCCCGAACAGCGGCTTTGGACAAGAGCGCGCCGAAGGTGATGATTTGGGCGACGCGATCACGGCCGTATTTCTGTTGGACATACTGGATCACTTCCTCCCGGCGATCCATGCAAAAGTCGATATCAAAATCCGGCATCGACACGCGTTCGGGGTTGAGGAACCGTTCGAACAGCAACGCGTAGCGCAATGGGTCAAGATCAGTGATGGTCAGTGCATAGGCAACCAGCGAACCAGCGCCGGAACCGCGCCCCGGCCCAACCGGAATATTCTGATCCTTGGCCCATTTAATGAAATCCGCAACGATCAGGAAGTAGCCGGGAAATCCCATACCCTCGATCACGCCAAGTTCAAAATCAAGCCGCGCCTGATATTCCTGAACCGTCACCGCATGCGGGATAATGTCCAGTCGGGCCTTAAGGCCCTGGTTGGCGGCACGGCGCAGTTCTTCGACTTCGTTATCCGCAAATTTCGGCAAGATCGGGTCGCGAGTTGCCACCTTGAAAGCGCATCTACGGGCGATTTCAACCGTGTTTTCAATCGCTTCTGGCAGGTCGGCAAACAGCGCGACCATTTCTGTCTGGGATTTGAAATAGTGTTGTTGCGTCAGATGCCGACGGGGTTCTTGTTGATCCACATAAGCCCCATCTGAAATGCAGATCAAAGCGTCATGTGCTGCGTACATTTCGGGTTTCGGGAAATAAACGTCATTGGTTGCGACCAGCGGCAGGTTCAACGCATAGGCTATTTCAATAAAACCGCGTTCGGTCGTCTGTTCGGCTGGGGTATTGTGGCCATCCATGCCGGGATGACGCTGTAATTCCACATAAAGCCGGTCGCCAAAGACTGCGGCAAGGCGCGTCATCAGAGCCTCGGCTTTGGTGCGTTGTCCGTCCACCAGCAGTTGGCCGACCGGGCCGCCCGGACCGCCTGACAGGCAAATAACATCCGTACAATGCGCGGCAAGCACGTCAAAGGATACGCGCGGCACACCGTCGCCGGCCTCAAGGAATGCTGCCGAAGACAGTTTCATCAAATGCCCATAGCCAACCTCGGTTTGCGCCAAAAGCACAAGCGGGCGTGGCGGGATGTGCCGTTCGCCGGGGCGGTCGGGGGTCTCGTATTCCAGATCAAGCTGACAGCCGATGATCGGCTGCACCCCGCCGTCTGCCGCATAGATTGAGAATTCAAGAGCAGCGAACATGTTGTTGGTGTCAGTGACCGCGACCGCTGGCATTTTATGCTTGGCGCAAAGTCCGGCGAGAGATTTCACCCGCACAGCCCCTTCCAGCAGAGAATACTCGGTATGGGTTCTGAGATGGATGAATCGGGGTGCATTTGACATATGGTAAGGATAGACCAGCCGGAAAGCGTCAGAAAGCTTAAAACGGCGGGCTTGTCGACTCTGGCAAGCAGGGCGCTCCCGCCCAAGGACGAACTTTGTTCGCCTTAGTTGGGCCGGGTATTTTTTGCCGGGCAAAAAATGGTGCCTCCGGCGGGAGTATTTTTCAAACGATGATGGGGGTTGCCAGTTTTGTAGATTGGTGTTGATTTGGTGGCAGGAGGATCACATGGGAAAATTGACAACGCATGTGCTGGACACGGCACTTGGGCGACCGGCTGAGGGGTTGGAAATCGAGTTGTTTCGGGTTTCAGGCAATACGCATGAAAAGATCGGGTCGTTCACAACCAATGCTGACGGGCGGGTGAGTGCACCTTTGCTGGAAGGCAAAGCTTTCAAAACCGGGACATATGAGTTGGTGTTCCATGCAGGTCCCTATCTGGACCGGGTTTTGCCCTGTTTGGCCAATCCAAAATTTCTGGATCAGATCCCGCTTCGATTCGGGATTAGCGACGACAGCCATTACCATGTACCCTTGTTGTTATCGCCCTATTCCTATTCGACATATCGCGGCAGTTGACAAAGCGCTTGTCAGATCAGGTCTGGTCTGCTTAGCTTGGGTTCTGAAAAATCAGGGAAGGTCGCGCACCGGTTTTACGTCGCATCGGACGGGGGCGCACAAGGCTTAACGCAGAGAAGGCGGCGGACATTTTCGGTATGACAATCGAGTTTCTTCTGAACGGAGAGACCGTGCGCTTAGAGGGGCAACCCCTGGGCCGCACTTTGCTTGAATGGTTACGCGAAACCCGAAAAATGACGGGCACCAAAGAGGGTTGCAACGAGGGCGATTGCGGGGCCTGCACAGTGATGGTGTCGTCGATGGAAGACGGCGTTGTCAGCCATCTGGCGCTGAACGCATGTATCCTGTTTTTACCGCAACTGCACGGCAAGGCAGTTCGCACGGTCGAAGGGCTGGTGTCGCCAAAGGGTGCGCCGCATCCGGTTCAGGCAGCTATGGTCGATCATCATGGCAGTCAATGCGGGTTCTGCACACCGGGTTTCATTATGTCGATGACGGCCGCGCATCAGAACGGCCGACGGGATCACAACGATGTTTTGGCGGGAAATTTATGCCGTTGCACGGGATACGCGCCGATCATCCGCGCAGCCGAGGCAGCTGCCAAAAAGCCCCGGACAGAATGGCTTGAGGATCGCCGGGCCTTGTCGGTACTGGCTGATGTCGAGTCCCTTGATATTCCTGGTGTATACGCGCCGCGTGGACTTGACGATTTCGCCACTTGGTATCTGGCCAATCCGGACGCGACTATCATTGGCGGCGCTACGGATGTTGGCCTTTGGGTGACCAAGCGGCTGGTTGATTTGCCAAAGATGTTGTTGGCCGGAAGAGTTGCAGAGTTGAAGCAAGTCGAGGTTATGACCAACTCGATCCGCATAGGGGCTGCGGTTAATATGTCCGAAGTATTGGATCTGATGTCAGGCTATCACCCGGATTTCGCGGAAATGATCCGCCGCTATGGGTCAACACAGGTGCGTAATGCGGCGACGATCGGTGGGAATATCGCCAATGGCTCGCCCATTGGCGATGGCCCTCCGGCGCTGATTGCCCTTGGTGCCACGCTGCATTTGCGGCGCGGCGACAAGACCCGTGATATGCCCCTTGAGGATTATTTCGTCGCTTATGGCAAGCAGGACCGTGCGCAAGGCGAATTTGTCGAGGCGGTGTCGATCCCGCGTCAGGCTGACGTGTTGAAATGCTACAAAATATCCAAACGATTCGATCAGGATATTTCTGCGGTGTGCGGCTGTTTTAATATCATCGTTGAGGATGGGATGGTCACAGCGGCACGTATCGCATTTGGCGGCATGGCGGCCACGCCAAAGCGGGCCACAGCGGTCGAAGATGCTTTGATCGGCAATCCATGGACTGAACAGGTGGTTATGGCTGCAGCGCGAAAGTTTGCTGTCGATTATGCCCCAATCGACGACATGCGAGCCTCAAGTAGGTATCGCCTGACCATCGCCAGAAATTTATTGCAGCGCTGTCTGACCGAAAGCCAGCTTGGGAATAAATACACCCGCGTTCTTGAGGCCCGCGCATGACTGTCGGCCAGAAACTGCCGCATGACGCGGCCTGGATGCACGTTTCGGGCAATGCGCGGTATGTTGACGACATACCGGTACCGGACAATTGCCTGCATCTGGCGTTTGGTCTGTCGACGATTGCACATGGTCATATCCTTTCAATGAATATTGACGCTGTGCGCGCAGCACCCGGCGTTGTGAATGTTTTGACGGCGGATGATCTGCCGGGCGCAAATGATGTCTCGCCTTCCGCGCATGACGAGCCTTTGCTGTCTGACGGCAGTGTTCACTATGTAGGCCAGCCCTTGTTTCTGGTGCTGGCCACCAGCCATTTGGCAGCCCGAAAAGCCGCGCGTCTGGCCAAAGTTCAGTACCGCGAGAAAAAACCAATTCTGTCATTTGATGATGCAATTGCTGCAGACACCTGCTTTGAAAAACCGTTGCAATTCCTGAAAGGCACGCCCGAAGTGGCAATCGCCCGCGCGGCGCACCGGGTTGAAGGGCGCATTGAAATGGGCGGGCAGGAACATTTCTATCTTGAAGGGCAAGTCTCGCTTGCTATGCCTCAGGAGGGTGGCGATATGCTGGTGCATGCGTCAACCCAGCATCCGACTGAAATTCAGCACAAAGTGGCCGAGGCTTTGGATGTGCCCTTCAATGCGGTCCGGGTTGAAATCCGCCGAATGGGTGGGGGTTTTGGCGGCAAAGAAAGTCAGGGCAATGCTTTGGCCGTTTCTTGCGCGGTTGCAGCACAACTGACCGGCAAACCCTGCAAAATGCGGTATGACCGGGATGATGATATGATTATCACCGGCAAGCGGCATGAATTCCGGATTGATTATCAAGCAGGCTTTGACGAGGACGGACGACTAGAAGGCGTCACCTTCACCCAATTCGCCCGCTGCGGATGGGCGCAAGATTTGTCTATTCCGGTGGCAGACCGCGCGATGCTGCATGCCGATAACGCCTATAACCTGCCACATGCGCGGATTGTCTCGCACCGGCTTAAAACCAATACCGTGTCCAACACAGCCTATCGCGGGTTTGGCGGGCCGCAGGGTGTTGTCGGGATCGAACGCGTGATGGACCATATCGCGCATGCGCTTGGCAAAGATCCGGCCGACGTTCGCAAGATCAATTATTATCAGTCTTACACCGCCAAGACCGGCGAAACGACGCCTTACCATATGGAAGTGACCGACAGCGTTATCCACGAGATCAGCGACGAGTTGCTGAAATCCTCGGATTATGTCGCCCGGCGTGAAGCGGTGAAAATCTTCAATGAACGCAATCCGATCCTGAAGCGGGGCATTGCGATTACGCCCGTCAAGTTCGGGATTTCCTTTACGCTGACACATCTCAATCAGGCCGGGGCTTTGGTGCATGTTTATGCCGATGGTTCGATCCAACTGAACCACGGCGGCACCGAAATGGGCCAGGGTCTGTTCACCAAGGTGGCTCAGGTGGCAGCAGATACGTTTGGCGTCGGTATGGACCGGGTCAAGATCACCGCGACGGATACCGGCAAGGTGCCGAACACTTCGGCTACAGCAGCCTCGTCCGGGTCTGATCTGAATGGTATGGCGGTGCGTGCGGCTTGTGACCAAATCCGCAACCGGCTGGTAAATTTCGTCAAAACCAAGCATGGCGACAAGGACAGTATGGTTGTATTCGAAGGTGGCCGGATCACGGTTGACGTGAAAGAGTTCGATTTCGCCACCGTTGTGGCCGAGGCTTATCAGGCGCGGATATCACTGTCCTCGACCGGATTTTACGCCACACCTGATATTGAATGGGACCGCAAAAAGGGTCGCGGACGACCGTTTTATTATTTCGCCTACGGCGCTGCGGTGACCGAAGTTGTGATCGACACCCTGACCGGCGAGAACCGTATATTGCGTACCGATATCCTGCACGATGTGGGCCGGTCGTTAAACCCGGCTTTGGATATCGGACAGGTCGAAGGCGGTTACGTGCAGGGTGCCGGTTGGCTGACAACCGAAGAATTGGTCTGGGATGCCAAAGGGCGTTTGATGACGCATGCGCCGTCAACTTACAAAATCCCGGCCTGTTCTGACCGGCCCGAAATTTTTAACGTGAACCTATGGGAACGGGGCTTAAATCAGGCCAAGACGATTTACCGCTCGAAGGCTGTGGGGGAACCACCTTTCATGCTGGGTATCTCGGCGTTTCTGGCGCTATCAGATGCGATTGCCGCTTGTGGTGATGGCAGCCGTTATGTGGCACTGGATGCTCCTGCCACCGCAGAACGGATTTTGTTTGCGGTTATGGACCAGCAAACGGGGCTGCGCGATGGGGTTTGATCTGATCCGCTTGGTGGCCTTGACCGAACAGCACGGTGTCGTGGCGCGTATCATCGTGGCCGCCAGCAAAGGTTCGGTTCCGCGCGAACCGGGGGCGGCGATGTTTGTTTGGGCAGTCGGCCAAGAAGGGACGATCGGCGGCGGCACACTGGAGTTTGAAGCCGTCAAAGCGGCGCGTGTGGCTTTAACGGCGGGGTCGGGCCAGCCATTGCTTGCGCATATTCCTCTAGGCCCGGCGTTGGGGCAATGTTGCGGCGGGTCGGTCAGCCTGCTGACTGAGGTTTATTCAGTCGGCGACTGCGCGCGGTTGCAGAACTTAACTGACAATGGCCTGCCCTTTTGTCGCCGCGTAAACAGCAATGCGCCAGAGCCTTTAGCCGTAAGCCGGATCATGGCGGCAGCACGTGGTCAGGGCATTCAGCCCGCGCCTGGTTTGATTGCAGGCTGGATGGTTGAGCCAATGTCGCCTGCCCGCCTACCCCTGTGGATATACGGTGCCGGTCACGTGGGCCGGGCCTTGGTCAATACACTCGCGCCACTGGGATACGAGATATGTTGGGTGGACACCCACGCCGACCGGTTTCCTGAAATGATGCCCGATCACGTCAACCCACTGGTGGCAATCAACCCCGTGCGGGTGGTTCCTCATGCGCCAGCCGATGCGCGACATTTGATTCTAACCTATTCCCACAACCTTGATCTTGAACTGTGCCACGGCATCCTTTCGCACAGCTTCCATAGCGTCGGACTGATCGGGTCGGCAACCAAATGGGCGCGCTTTCGCAAGCGCCTTGCGGCTTTGGGCCACTCAGGTGCGCAAATAAGCCGCATCACTTGCCCGATTGGCATGCCTGAACTTGGCAAAGCCCCCGAAAGAATTGCCGTGGGTGTCGCAACTAAGCTATTGATGGCCGAGGTCGCCGTTGCATCCGGCCAAGGTATCGCAAAGGAACCCGCCATATGACGGCTTTGTTGACAGTGAAGGGGCTGACCAAGGCCTATCCGGGTGTCGTAGCCAACGACGATGTCTCCTTTGAAGTGCAACCGGGCGAGGTCCACGCGCTGCTTGGCGAAAACGGGGCCGGAAAGTCAACGCTGGTCAAGATGATTTATGGCTTGGTCCGGCCCGATAGTGGCTCCATGACCTTATCCGGAGCGAATTATCAACCAGCCGAACCGCGGGCTGCGCGGGCCGCTGGTGTGGCAATGGTGTTTCAGCATTTCTCGTTGTTTGACGCGCTGACCGTCGCTGAAAATATCACGCTGGGGATGGAAAACGCCCCCTCGCGGAGCGAACTTTCACAGCGGATTACCGACGTGTCCAAGGCATACCGTCTGCCTTTGGATCCAAACCGGATCATCGGTGATTTGTCAGTCGGTGAACGCCAGCGGGTCGAGATTATTCGCTGTCTTTTGCAGAACCCTAAACTGTTGATCATGGATGAACCCACATCGGTTTTGACGCCGCAGGAAGTGGATATTCTGTTTGATACCCTCCAGCGGTTGTCCAGCGAAGGCACCGCTATTCTGTATATCTCGCACAAACTTGAGGAAATCCGCACGCTTTGCCACCACGCGACGATCCTTCGGCACGGCAAGGTGGTTGATATCTGCGTGCCTGCCGAACAAACCGCCCGGCGGTTGGCGGAAATGATGGTGGGGTCAAGCTTTCACACGCCAGCCAAAAAGAACCTGCATCCGGGGCCGGTGGTATTAGAATTGGACGGCCTAAGCGTGGTCAGCAAGAACCCGTTCGGCACCACACTGAAGGACATCAACCTGACAGTTCGCGCAGGCGAGGTTTTGGGCATTGGCGGGGTTGCGGGCAACGGGCAGGACGAATTTTTGTTAGCCCTGAGTGGCGAAGTCACGGTTCCCGCAGCCATGGTCAAAGTGAACGGGGCTGAAATCGGCAAGCTCACCCCGAATGAGCGGCGCAAGATCGGTGTGCTGACAGCGCCCGAAGAACGGTTGGGCCATGCGGCAGCCCCTGACATGAGCCTGACGGAAAACGCGATGCTGACTGGCAATATCCGCCAACACTTTTCCAATGGCGGTTTTCTGCGCTGGAATGACGCGCGTGGCTTTGCCCGTGCGATCATTGAAAGGTTTGATGTGCGCACGCCAGGGACGGAAAATTCGGCCAGATCCTTATCCGGCGGCAATTTGCAGAAATTCGTCATCGGGCGCGAGATTTTGCAAAACCCCAAGGTTTTGGTTGTCAACCAACCCACATGGGGTGTTGATGCCGCGGCAGCTGCGGCGATCCGGCAGGCCTTGATGACTTTGGCCGAAGAAGGTGCGGCAGTTGTCGTTGTCAGTCAGGATCTGGATGAACTTTTGGAAATCTCGGACCGTTTGGCTGTGTTGAACGAAGGGCGCTTGACGCATCCGCGCGAAACCACGGATTTGTCTATGGAAGATATCGGCCTGATGATGGGCGGGATGGAGGCGGAAAATGTTCCAGCTTGAAACACGACCGCAAACGTCAAAAACATGGGTTGTTCTAACGCCGATACTTGCGGTTCTGGCGACCATGATTGCGGGCGGTGCACTGTTTGCCTTTCTAGGCAAGGACCCGTTTCAAATAATCAGGATGATCTTTTGGGATCCGCTGTTTGGTGAATTTGCGTTTTATTACCGTGGCCAATTGCTGACCAAAGCCGGACCGCTGATATTGATCGCTATTGGCCTGTCTATCGGCTTTCGCGCAGGTATCTGGAATATCGGGGCCGAGGGCCAGTATATCATGGGCGCGATCTGTGGTGCTGCTGTCGGATTGGCGTTTTACCCTGCCGAAAGTATCTTCATCTTTCCGCTCATGGTGATTGCCGGCGGGCTTGGCGGTTGGGCCTGGGCGATGATCCCGGCTCTGCTGAAAATCAGGTTCGGCACCAATGAAATTCTGGTGTCCCTGATGCTGGTTTACGTCGCCGAAAGCTTTCTGGCCTCGGCCTCGCTTGGATTGCTGAAAAACCCCGAAGGACACGGCTTTCCCGGGTCACGCAATCTGTCGCAATATGCCTCTAGCGCAAATAACGAATTGATCGCCGGAACCGGCATTCATTGGGGCGTGATCACCGCTTTTCTGGTCGTCATCATGGCCTATGTGTTCGTTAGCCGACATTTGCTGGGCTTTCAGATTAAAGTCACTGGCCAGGCACCGCGCGCTGCCGCTTTCGCAGGGGTCATTCCTTCACGGATTATCACCTTTTGTCTGGGCGTTTCGGGTGCATTGGCCGGTTTGGCTGGTCTGTTTGAAGTGGCTGGCCCAGCTGGGCAGATCAGTATTGATTTCAACTCGGGTTACGGTTTCACCGCGATCATCGTGGCCTTTTTAGGCCGCCTTAATCCGATCGGCATCTTGTTGGCGGGCCTGTTGATGGCGCTGACATATATTGGTGGAACGGTGGCCGAGCAAGCCGGATTGCCTGCCGCGGCCATTCAGGCGTTTCAGGGGATGCTGTTGTTTTTCCTGCTGGCCTTTGACGTTCTGTCAAATTACCGCATCCGCATGACACGAAAGGAAGCTGCCTGATGGACTTATCTTCTATAAGCCCGGTCGTGCTGATTGCCAGCCTGATGATTGCAGCAACCCCGGTTCTGTTGGCAGCAATCGGCGAACTGGTCGTCGAAAAAGCTGGCGTGCTGAACCTTGGGGTTGAAGGCATGATGATCACCGGTGCGATCTTTGGTTTTGCAGCAACAGTGGAGACCGGCTCGCCGTGGATCGGGCTGCTGGCAGCGATGGCAGGCGGCGCGATGCTGTCCTTGATTTTTGCGGTTCTGACTCAGTATCTTTTGTCCAACCAAGTGGCCACAGGTCTTGCGTTGACGCTGTTCGGGCTTGGGTTTTCGGCCCTTGTTGGCCAAAGTTATTCCGGTATTAAACCGCCGCCCTTTCCCAAACTAGATGTGCCGTTTCTGACGGATATTCCGGTGCTTGGGCCGATTTTGCTGAATCACGATTACGTCGTCTATATCTCGCTGCTATTGGTCGCTGCGGTCTGGTTTTTCTTCAAATATACCCGCGCCGGGCTGATCTTGCGGTCGGTTGGCGAAAACCATGCGGCGGCGCATGCGCTTGGCTATAAGGTCGTTCGCATTCGCATTTTCGCGATCATGTTTGGCGGTGCCTGCGCTGGTTTGGGCGGAGCTTATATCTCGCTGGTACGTGTGCCCCAATGGACCGAAGGCATGACGGCTGGCGCCGGTTGGATCGCGCTTGCACTGGTCGTATTTGCCAGCTGGAAACCTTGGCGCGTAGTTTTAGGGGCTTATCTTTTTGGCGGCGTCGCCATCCTTCAGTTGAATCTTCAGGCGGTCGGTGTGAATATCCCTGTCGCCTATTTGTCGATGGCGCCGTATGTCGTGACAATTGTCGTCCTAGTCGTTATCTCCTCTGACCGTAAACGGGTCAGTGTCAATGCTCCGGCCTCGTTGGGCCGGGTTTTCCACGCCTTGCATTAGCGCTGGGTGTGATCCCTAAAATGGCCTTTCTGCAGGCCCTCAGAAAAAGGAAATCGAAATGAAACTGTTGAAATTTGTACTGTCAGGCGCGGCCCTTGCGCTGAGCTTGGCGGGTGCTGTTGCCGCGCAAGACAAAACCAAAGTTGGGTTTGTTTATGTCGGCCCGATCAATGACGGTGGCTGGAACCAGCACCATCACGATTCCGCCTTGGAAATGAAGGCGCATTTCGGCGATAAAGTCGAACTGGTCTATCAGGAAAGTGTTCCGGAAGGTGCCGATGCTGAACGGGTTCTGACGCAAATGGCACTTGGTGGCGCCAAGCTGATTTTCACCACGTCGTTTGGTTATATGGACCCGACGATCAACGTTGCCAAAAAATTCCCGAACGTAAAGTTCGAGCACGCAACCGGCTACAAGACAACTGATAACGTGTCGGTCTATTCCGCACGTTTCTATGAGGGTCGTGCCATTCAGGGCCACATCGCGGGCAGCATGACGAAATCCAACATCATCGGCTATATCGCGTCCTATCCGATCCCCGAAGTTATCCGTGGCATCAACTCGGCTTATCTGCATGCAAAACGGGTGAACCCGGACGTTCAGTTCAAAATCATCTGGCTGTTCTCGTGGTTTGATCCGGCAAAAGAGGCAGATGCAACAACAACCTTGCTTGAACAAGGTGCGGATGTTGTGCTGCAACACACCGACTCGACTGCGCCTTTGGCCACGATGGCAAAAGCCGGTAAAGGCATCGGCTTTGGTCAGGCTGCCGATATGGCAGAATATGCACCATCGCCTCGGGTTTCCTCAATCATCGACCTTTGGGCACCTTACTATATCGCGCGCACACAGGCGGTTATGGATGGCACTTGGACAAGCGTAAACACTTGGGATGGTATCAAAGCCGGTATGGTTGGCATTGGCGAGATTTCCTCGGTGGTTCCTGCGGATGTTAAGGCTTCGGCTGAAGCCATGAAGGCAGCAATTGCCGCTGGCACCTATCATCCGTTCACAGGCCCGATCAACAAACAAGACGGATCGGTTTGGCTGAAAGACGGCGAAGTGGCAGATGACGGCACTTTGGCGGGCATGGGCTTTTACATCGAGGGAATTGTCGGCGACATTCCGAAGTAATCTTGGTTGACAACAGGTTGGAAGGGCCCGCAAGTTTGCGGGCCTTTTCTTTTGGAGCAACGATGCCTGTAATATCCTCTGCCAGCGGCCAAAAAGCCTCGTCATTTTGTTTTGGCACAATGCAATTTGGCGGCACGTCGTCGGACGCAGAAAGTGCCGCAGTTTTTGAACAGTGCCGCGCGCATGCGATCAACTTCTTTGACTGTGCATTTGGCTATAATAACGGCACATCGGAAACGCTGCTTGGCGGGTTTATTGCGCCCGAGCGCGAGAATCTGATCGTCACCACCAAATGCGCCCATCCCGGCGGATCAGGCCGCGCCAACATATTGGCGCAGTTCGATACCAGCCGCAAACGGCTGGCAACCGATTACATCGACGTCTATTTCCTGCATCGCTGGGATGACACCGTGCCTTTGGAGGAAACCTTCGATGCACTGGCTGGGTTGGTTCAGGCGGGGCATGTTCGGCATCTGGGGGTATCCAATTTTTCCGCGTGGCAAACTATGAAAGCACTGGCGGTTGCCGCCAAAATGGGTCTGAGAATTGACGTCCTTCAACCAATGTACAGTTTGATCAAGCGACAAGCCGAGGTTGAAATTCTGCCGATGGCGAAGGCTGAAGATATGGCCGTCACGCCGTACTCCCCCTTGGGCGGTGGTGTTCTGACCGGCAAATATCTTAGCGGCAACTCGGGCCGAATAACCACTGACAACGCCTATGCTGCCCGTTATGCGCCTGACTGGATGGCCCAAACTGCAGCCGATCTAAGCACTTTAGCGGCCGATATTGGCGTCCTGGCAATTACACTTGCCGTGGCTTGGGTTGCCCGTAACCCCACGATAACCGCGCCAATTATCAGTGGGCGCAATCCGGGTCAGTTGGCACCCTCATTGGCGGCAATGTCCTATGAAATGTCAGACGAGATATATGCCCGTGTCAGCGCATTGTCCCCAACACCACCACCAGCAACTGATCGCCTGGAAGAAGCCTAGTTCAAATCTTTCTTTCCAAAATACCCCCGCCGGACGCTCAATAGCCGCAACAATCGCTAAGCTTTATACGTGTAAAGCCGCTTGCGACCCGAGAATATGACCAGAGACATCAACACCAAAACGGTCGACAGCACGAACGGCGCACCGGGGAAATAGAACGGCGCTGTGCCTTGGGTAAAGTAACTGAATGTCGCCGTCATCAGCATTGGACTGATGATGATCCCGATGGAAGAAATCGAGGTCAGCACGCCTTGTAACTCACCCTGCTGGTCATTGCTGGCAGTACGCGACATGATCCCCTGCAAGGCAGGCCCGGCAATCACGCCAAGCGAAGTTAGCGGCGCCAAAGCGAAGATTTGCCAGCCCTCATAGGCCACCGCATAAACCAGAAAAGCCACGGCATTGATGCTGAAACCAAGGATCACGGTCCAATGTTCGCCAATGCGCGGGATCACCAAACGGATCAACCCGCCTTGCACCACAGCCATAGAAAAGCCGAACACCGCCAATGAAACGCCGGTCATCGCACTGTCCCAGCCAAAGCGTTCCTGCGTGTAATAGGCCCAAATCGATGGATAGACAAAAAATGCAATGTTATAAAAAAAATAGACCACCAGCAGGCGCCGCACCCCCGGCAGTTTGCCGATATGTTTTAGACTCCCAACCGGATTGGCGCGCCGCCAGTCAAACGGTCTGCGGATCGCGTCGGTCACGGTTTCGGTCAGGATCAGATAGCCAAACAACGTGTTGGCAGCCGCCAAACCGGCAGCCGCAAAAAACGGCGCACGCGGCCCCAAAGTGCCCAACAAGCCACCTGCCAGCGGGCCAAGGATGAACCCAACACCAAAGGCTGCCCCAATCAGACCGAAATTCTGTGACTTCTCATCCGGATGCGAAATATCCGCCATATAGGCATTCGCGGTTGATTGCGTGGCCGCTGTAATCCCGCCAATGATCCGACCAATCACCAAGACCCAGATCGCATGCGCATATCCCATGATCACATAATCCACAGACATCGCGGCAAGCGAAATGAGCAAGACTGGCCGTCGTCCATAACGATCAGACAAATTACCGATAGTCGGGCCAAACAGAAATTGCATGATGGCAAAGATCGTCGCCAGCATTCCGCCCCAAACCGCCGCGCGGCTAAGGTCAGTTGCGCCAAGCTCGATCAGCAAGTTGGGCATAACCGGCATGATCAGCCCGATTCCCATACTGTCGATCATCACTGTCACCAGCAGAAATAACACGGGTAGTTTTTTGGACACGGCAATAACCAGGCAATAAATAATTGGCTAAGTGTGACGACCTTTGCTTGCCATATCAAGGTTAGAACTGGCCGTGTCCCCAAGATCAGACACCACAGCGCAATTTGTCTTGCACGAGAGCTCGACTGTCACGAGGAGCATTTTACTTGGCCGTAAAGCAGACCAAAATCTGAAAAGAGTTTCTCCTACAATTGTTTTTCCCAAATCGGCGTTTACACACGCAGGTTCCGGCTGTCCGAGCATGATTATTTCGCAAGTTGGCCAGCCCCGCAGGCAATGTTATAGGGAACGGTCTGCGATCAAAACGAGGCTTCTGGTGAATATTGAAACGCGTCAATTTCTGACTTCCTTATATGGCAGCGCTGTGGCTGCGGCAGACCCTGCCCGCGCGCTCCGGCCATTCCTGCCCGAGCGGCCCAAAGGGCGCTTAGTCGTGGTCGGCGCGGGCAAAGGTGCAGCGCAACTTGCTGCCGCGTTCGAGGATCTTTGGGATGGGCCATTGGAAGGCACGGTCGTCACCCGGTACGGTTACGGCCAGGCATGTCCGCATATTCACGTGCTTGAGGCGGCGCATCCCGTGCCGGATGTTGCCGGGTTGGCGGCATCGGATGCGTTGTTTCAGCAAGTTGCAGGTCTGGGGCCTGACGATCTGGTGGTGGCACTGATCTGTGGCGGCGGTTCGGCCCTGCTGCCCGCCCCGATTTCAGGTTTAAGTTTTAACGACGAAGTGCTGGTGAACGAGGTTTTATTGGCCTCGGGCGCGCCAATATCGGCGATGAACCTGATCCGCAAACATGTGTCCCGGATCAAAGGCGGGCGGCTGGCGTTGGCAGCCTATCCAGCGCGCGTTGTCAGCCTGATCGTGTCCGACGTGCCCGGCGATGATCCAGCCCAGGTCGCGTCTGGGCCAACAGTACCCGATACCGGGACAGCGTCGCAGGCCTTGGCAGCGATCCGACAATACCGGATGCAAATGCCCGACAATATTTTGAACGCGATTGCAACCAGTCAGGCCCCTTCACCTGACGCACCCGAATTCGCACGCAATCAGGTTCACGTGATTTCATCGGCCACACGTTCGCTTGAAGCTGCGGCGGGCATGGCGCGGGCCACTGGTATAAATGCAGTCATCCTGTCAGATGCGATCGAAGGCGAAGCGCGCGAGGTTGGCCGCGTTCACGCAGCGATTGCACGCGAGGTTCAGCGCAACGATCGCCCGTTCCAGAAGCCGGTTTTGATCCTGTCAGGCGGTGAAACCACGGTCACTTTGGACCAAAGCGGCGGACGCGGTGGCCGAAACAGCGAATTCCTGTTGGCCTTCGCGCTGGCAATCGACGGGCTGGAAGGCATCTCGGCCCTAGCCGCAGACACCGACGGTATTGACGGTTCTCAGGACAATGCCGGAGCATTTGCCGATGGTTCAACGGCACAAGCAATTCGAGCAGCCGGGTTTGATCCAACCGAACTGCTGACGCGCCACGATGCCTGGGGGGCTTTTGAGGCAGCCAACAGTTTGTTTGTTACCGGGCCAACTGGCACCAACGTAAACGACTTCCGGGCGATTTTGATCAGATAACCGCACCTAAAGCGTTGGCACCTGTTGTGTGACGCAGTGGATGCCGCCGCCGCCGGTCGCAAGTGCGTCGATGCGTATTTCGGCAATCTCGCGACCTGGAAAGGCGTCCTGAAATACCTCGCGCGCCAGACCATCGGCGGGGATGTCATATCTTGGCATGATAAAGCCGCCATTGGCGATGTAACCGTTGACATAAGAGCGGCAGAACTTGTCGCCCATGCCTTTTGCCGCCATCGCCTCGGGGATCAGGTGCATCTTAATCGGGCGACCCAGCGCATCGGTCTGACCCTCCAGCGCGCGAATGTTCTCGCGTTTGATCGCGCCCCAGGGGTCGTCCGGTTCATCGCCGTCTTCGATGATTACCACCCCGGGTGCGATAAACATGGCGATACCATCAATATGGCCATTGGTTTCAGTTTCAAGCACATTGCCCGGCAGCCAGATTACTTTCTCAGCACCGAGCATTTCCATCAGTTCATCTTTGATCTGATCGCGGCTCCAATCGGGGTTGCGGTTGGCATTGGGAAAGCAGCTTTCAGTAGTTATCACCGTGCCGTTGCCATCCACCGTGACGCCGCCGCCTTCGGCAATCAGGCGCGAGCGAAACTGGCGCGCGCCGGTTTGTTCCAGCATGAATTCGGAAAACCGGTTGTCGTTGTCAAAAGGGTAATAGGTTTCTCCCCAAGCGTTGAAAGTAAAGTTGACACCGCCGCGATTGCCCTTGCCGTCGATCAGGAAACACGGTCCTGCATCACGTGCCCAGCTGTCGTCGATCTCTACGACCGCTAGTGCGATATCGCTGCCCAGCGCCGCATAAGCCTCGGGGCGGTCTTGAGGGCGGACAGCCATTGTCACAGGTTCGAACCGCGCGATCGTGTGCGCCAGTGCAACATAATCGCGTTTGGTCGCGGCCATATCCGCCCAAACCTCGGCGCGGCAGGGCCACATCATCCAGCAACCGTCATGCGGAGCCCATTCGGCGGGCATGTGATATCCGGCCTGTTTCGGGCTGAGGGCTTTATTGGTCATTCGTTATCTCATCCACTACAGACTCTTCCGCCTAAAACTTGTGCATATAGCGACGGAATTGTCGAGCACCGCCGCCAGCACCAGTTTCAACCGACCTGAAACAATTGCGCCGGACGGTTCGCGCGTCTAGACTTTTGACAACCAATATTCCGAGGCCGCGTGACTGTTCGCCCCTATATTTTTGCGGTGATAGCCTTGTTGGCAACCACCCAAGCAACCAATGCGCACGTTTCCGAGCGCGGGTTGGTTTTGCTGTTGCCGACCGATATTTACATATTCTTCGGTGTTTTGGCGGTTTTGTTGACGGTATTTCTAACCGTTCTGGTGCCTGCCGATTTGTTCTGGGCAGTGTTTCAAAAATCGCACGCCCAAGCGCTGCGCCCAGTCATTCGCGGCCGAAACAGTGTCAGCCTGCTGTCACTGGCTGGGTTTGCCGTCTTGATTGCACTGGGATATTTCGGCCCTCACGATCCTTTGACCAATCTCTTGCCTCTGACTTTGTTCACGCTCTGGTGGATATGTTTCCCGTTCTTGCAAGCTTTGTTCGGCGATATCTGGGCATGGGTTAACCCGTGGTCGGGGGCCGTGTCATTGGTTTTTGGCAACCGTATCCGCCTGCATCTTCCCCCGTATCTGGGACAATGGCCCGCAGTCGTGACATATATTCTGGCGGGGGTTTACACGCTGACAGATATTGCACCAGATGATCCGTCACGCTTGGCTGTTATTGCCGGGATATACTGGTTGACGACGTTTTTACTGTGCGGGCTGTTTGGGCCAACCTGGTTGCAGCGCGGCGAGGGCTTCACGGTTTTCTTCACCCTGATTGCTAAGTTATCCCCGTTTGGGTTACGGCCGTTTCGCTGGGTATTCCCCGGTCAGGCAATTCTTGATACAGGCATCGTTGGCGTATCCTGTACGGTTTTCTGCGTCACAATTTTGGCGCTAGGGTCATTTGACGGCCTGAACGAAACCTTCTGGTGGATGGCGCGGATCGGAATCAACCCACTGGAGTTTCCGGGCCGGTCGGCCGTCGTCTGGCCCAACCGCCTTGGCATGCTGATTGCTGTTGTGGCTCTGAATATGATCTTTGCCGGAGTCGTGTGGTTGGGGCTGGTATTGATCAGGCAAACCGCGGAATTCCCACGGCTATTCGCGCGGTTAGGGCTGTGTTTGCTGCCAATCGCGCTTGGATATCACGCGGCGCATTTTCTGACCTCGGCGATGGTCAGCCTGCAATATATCCCGCAAGCCCTGAACGATCCGTTGCACAATGGCGTGCGGTTGCTTGGGTTGCCCGATTACTACGTCACCACAAGTTTTTTCAATCAGCATCGAACGGTTCAGCAGATTTGGCTGACCCAAGCCGCAGCCATTGTTTTGGCGCATATGTTGGCGGTGATCCTGTCGCATGTGATTGCGTTGCAAGAATTCGCCAGCCACCGACGCGCTGTTATTTCGCAACTGCCTGTGTCGGCATTCATGGTCGCCTACACATTTTTCGGGCTTTGGTTATTGTCTTCACCCGTCGCACTTTGACCGAAGGGTCAATAAAGTACTGGATTTTCCTGAACACGCATCTACAATCATTTCTCGGAAGAAGGCTTACCCAAAAGCCCCAAAACGCAACATTTAGGGAGTTCAACTTATGACGCTGAAGAAATCACTGATCACGCCAACCCGCCGCACGGTTTTGGGTGGACTTGCTGCCGCGGGGGCTGTCAGCGCCCTGCCCGGTTTTGTGCCCTACGCACAGGCTCAAAGCTCGGCCCCTATTCGCATCGGATTTCAGGTGCACCGCACTGGAATCGGGGCGGCTTATGGCCGTTGGTATGACCGCACTACAACCGCCGCCGCGAAGGTGATTAACGACGCTGGTGGGATCAATGGCCGCATGGTCGAGATTATCGCCGAGGATGACGGCACCGATCCCAAGCGCGGTGCCGAGGTGGTTGAAAAATTCGCCACACAGCACAATTGCGATATCGCCTTTGGCACCCTGTTCAGCCATGTGGTTATCGGTTCGGCCCCGCGTGCAGGCGAATTGAAACTGCCGTATTTCGTCGTGTCCGAAGGCCATCATGTTGCCAGCGGCATGTTGAACCGTTACACATTGCAACCGGGCATCACCGATGTGAAAAGTCAGGTTCAGGCGATGGCGCCGTTCGTGGCGAACAATCTGGGCAAAAAGATCACCATGATCTTCCCGGATTTTGCCTTTGGCCATGACCACCGCGATTACTTTAGTGCGGCAGTCGAAGCGCAGGGCGGAAAAGTGGTCGCCAAGATTGCTATTCCGCCAACAGAATCCTCCTTCACCAAATACTTCCCGCAAATTCCTCGCGACACTGATGTGATTTATCATGTGATGGTTGGCCCTGCGGTTCTGACTTTCGTCAAGGAAATGGGTGAATTTTTTGGCTCTTCGCGGCCCGAGATTTTCGGCTTTATCGATTCGCTTGAAGCCACTGATCTGGCAACTCCGGGGCTGGAATTCCTTGAGGGCACCTATTTCTGGGAAGGCAATCCGCGTTACGCGCAGGCCAACCAGTCGGACGGCGACAAGTTCTTCCGGGCGGCGGTTGGTGTCGATGCAAACGGCGCATCTGTCAGCGATTCCAAGGATGTTTCGACCTATGCACATATGTTCGGCTGCTGGGAAACCCTGAACGTGGTCAAGGCCGGGATGGAGGCGTCAGGCTATCAGGGCCGCGCTGATGCTGGCAAACTGATCGAGGCGGTCGAAGCGATGACAACCATGCCGGCTGGCCGCGAACATCCGCAGGGCGACAAGCTGTTTAACGGCAAAACCCATCAGGTGTTCGGCCATCAGTACATCACCCAAGTGAAGGGCGGAAAACTGGAATTGGCCCATACGACTTCGATCGAGGATACGCTGTATCCAGACGAGGTGGATTACACCAAGCAATCCTTCTAGACTCCAATTAGTGCTGCCCCGGAGATGATCCGGGGTAGCGTCAAATCAAAGGTCCCGATTACTTCCGGGGCCATTGCGCTTAGCTGACAGGCACATGCTTAGTTAATGGAATTCGGTCCTCATCTCATCCTCGCCATGCTTGAAGGGCTGGTTCAGGCCTCGGTTCTGACACTGACCGCTTTGGGGCTGTCACTGGTTTTCGGCGTGATGCGGGTGGTCAATGTTGCGCATGGCGAGTTCTTTATGCTGGGCGCTGTGTTTGCCTACGCGATCACCAGCCATTTAGGTGGGCATCCGGCGGTTGGGTTTCTCGCGGCTCTGATAATCGCGCCGCTGCTTGTTGGCGCCTTGGCGGTCGCGGCGGATTGGTTGATCCTGCGCAGGCTTTCCTATGATCCCGAACGCACCATCGTCGCCACGATTGGGATGCTTTATGTCATCCAGCAAGTCACCCTTATGACCTATGGGCCTGACGCGCATCCGGTGACCCCGCCGTTCAATCATCGACTGGCGATCCCGTGGTTTGAATTTACCGAAAACGGCCTGAAATTTTACTTTCCGTGGGGTCTGTCCACGACTTCTTACAAATTATTCGTGGTGGCTGCGGCGGCAATTACCGGGCTGGCAATCTGGTTGCTGATGGCACGAACAAGGCTGGGCCTTATCTTGCGCGCCACCCAGCTTGACAGCGAGATTGCACAAGCATTCGGCATTCCGGTTGAACGCGTCTATGCGTTTGTGTTCGGCCTTGGCGCTGCCCTTGCTGCCCTTGGTGCCGTGCTGGTCGTGCCAATTCAGCAAGCGCATTACCTGATGGGGGGCGATCCATTGCTGCTGTCGTTCATCGTCGTAATTATCGGCGGGCTTGGCAG
>DJBQ01000122.1:2534-19459 GCA_002430125.1 Rhodobacterales bacterium UBA5972 | reverse complement strand
TGGCAGCCTGCGCGGCACTGTGCTGGCCGCGATCCTGATCGGGATGAGCGACGGTATCATCTCGGTGTTTTTCTCGCCGACATTGGCGAAAATACTGGCAACGTTGCTGGTGGCGCTGGTGCTGGTTTACCGCCCGTCAGGCCTCTTCGGGTCAAAACCCGCATGAGCCGCGCGGTTGGTCTGCATGTCGGGTTAATCCTGCTATTACTGGCGATGAACTTTGTTCTGCCCGCCTATCACCACGGCAATCTTGCACGGATCATGGTGCTGGCGGTTTACGCGATGAGCTATAACATCATGTTCGGTTACACCGGCCTTCTGTCGCTGGGCCATGCGATGTTTTTCACCGCTGGTATGTACGGCATGGGCCTGTCGATGCGGCTGTGGGATATGCCGGTTGGGGGTGCATTTCTGGTCGGCATTGTGGCCGCAGCGGGTTTTTCACTGGTTGTCGGCCTGTTGGCCCTCAGAACGATTGGTGTCGCCTTCATGATCGTGACCCTGATGTTCAGTCAGGCGGTTTTTCTGACCATCCTCTATTTCAACCCGATCACCCGAGGCGACGAGGGATTTGTTATACCGCAAGCCGCACGCCAAATCGCCGGGATTGATTTGTCAGATGCCAACAACCGCTATTTGGCGGCGTGGATGTTGTTTTCTGTGTGCTTGCTTGCGGTATTGGCACTGGTCAGATCGCGGGTCGGGCGGGTGTTGATTGCGATTCGCGAAAACGAGGAACGCGCGCGAATGCTGGGTTATGACACGTGGGCGCATAAACTGGCAGCCGTCGTTATGTCGGGCACGATGGCTGGGGCCGCTGGAGCCGCGTATGGGGCGCTTTTCGGTTCCGTAGGGGCCAGTTTTGCCGAGGTGCCGTTTTCGATCCTCCCCCTGCTTTACGTGTTGCTGGGCGGCCCCGGTACAGTGATCGGGCCATTCGTCGGCACGTTTTTCATGTTCTACTTACGCGACCTGTCGGGCACCTTAACAGACGCGCATATGCTGGTGGCCGGATTGGTCCTGATCGGGCTTACACTGTTTGCCCGCCGCGGCATAATGGGATTGGTGCGTGAAAGGTGGGCTAAATGGCTGCCGTAACTCTGCTTGAAACCAAATCCGTCAGCCGCAATTTTGGCGGCTTGCAGGCGGTAAGCAACGTGGACTTCACCCTGCAGCAAGGCGAAATCCGCGCGTTGATTGGCCCAAACGGGGCTGGCAAAACCACATTCGTTTCGATGCTCTGCGGTCGGATTACGGTGTCCGGCGGCCGGATCAGTTTTGCAGGCAAGGACGTAACCAACTTGCCTGCGCATAAACGCATTCAGATGGGCATGGCATACACGTTTCAGATCACCTCGATCTTTGGGGAGCTGACAGTTTGGGAAAATGTTGCGTTAGCGGTTCAACAGCGATTGGGTGCGGATAGGGTTGCCCTTGCAACAGAAACCAATGCCGCCCTTGCCCGGGTTGGCTTGCAGGTTCGTGCGCAGCAAATTGCCGGCGATCTTGCCTATGGCCACCAACGCCTGCTGGAAATCGCCATGGGTCTAGGGCAAAAACCGCGCCTACTGATCCTTGATGAGCCGACTCAAGGCCTGTCAGACGGGGAAGTGACGTCCTTTATTGCGCTGATAAAGGACGTGGCCGAAAAGACCACGATTCTGCTGATCGAGCACAATATTGATGTCGTAATGGCTTTGGCCCAGCGGATTACGGTGATGAATTTCGGCCAGATTATCGCCGAAGGCACGCCAGACGAAATCCGTGCAAATGCTGCGGTTCAAACCGCATATCTGGGGGGCTGATGCTTAAAGTTACAGGCATAAACGCCGGATATGGCAAGGTTCAGGTACTCCGGGACTTATCGCTGTCGGTCGCGTCTGGCGAAATCCTGTGTTTGCTGGGGCGCAATGGTGCAGGTAAAACCACTCTGATGAAAACCATCATGGGGCTGATCAAAGCTGACAGCGGTCAGATTGACATTGAAGGCATAGACCTGACGACCTTGCCCGCGTGGCAAGTTCCCAAACATGGCGTAGGGTATATTCCGCAGGGACGCCGGTTGTTCACTGAAATGACGGTGGCCGAAAACCTGCAGATCGGCCTTGCTGCCCGCAAACAAGGCCCCGAGGTTCTGATGCGCGTCCTTGATATGTTCCCCCGCCTGCGCGAGCGCTTGCATCAGCGGGCCGAAACCCTGTCTGGCGGCGAGCAGCAAATGCTGGCAACCGCACGCGCCCTTTGCCTGAAACCCAAAGTTCTTTTGCTGGATGAACCCACCGAAGGGCTGCAACCCTCGATGATTTCCCTGATCCGTAACGCTGTTGTTGATCTGAAACAGCAAAATGTCGCGATCATTCTGGTGGAACAGCGCGTTGACGCGGTGCTGGAAATCGCCGACCGGGTGATTTTCATTGAAAACGGTCGCGCCGCACTGGAGGCGACACCCAATCAATTGCGCAGCGATCCAAGCCTGATCCACAAATTTGTTGGCGTGTAAGCCAGCAGCGGCATTTCGCCCGACTTGGACAAAGTCATCGCATATAGTTTAAGCTGGGCGTAGTCATCGGATATTCCGGCCGATAAGGCGTCCGGAAAGCAAAGGACCAAAACCATGAGCTTTCTGTGTACCCTGCCGCTGATCAGTTCATTGCTGACAACGTGTTTGCCGCCCTTACCGTTGGCCTCGGGCTATGTCGAAGGGGAATATGTTTTGATGGCGCCGGTTGAGACAGCGCAAATTGATCAGGTGACAGTCAGGCGCGGTGACCGGATAACTGCCGGCCAGGAATTGGTGTTGTTGGAAAAGCGCGACGCGGAAATCAGTGTTGCACAGGCCTCGGCCTCGCTGAAACAGGCCGAAAGCAATCTGTCAAACATCTCGCAAGGGCGCAGACCCGAAGAAATCGCAGTGATCGAAGCTTCGGTCGCATCGGCTAAAGCACAGGTGAACGAAGCGCGGCGGGAATTGAAACGCCAGCAGGATTTACTGGCGCGCGGGATCACGCCGCAAGCTGCATTTGATCAGGCGCAAACCCAGGCTGAAGTCGCCCAGGCGGCGGTTTCAGTATTAGAGGCAAATCTGGCCGTCGCCCGCTTGCCCGCCCGCGCTGACGAAATCAAAGCCGCCGAGGCAAATGTGGCGCAAGCTCAGGCAGCCCTTGAGAACGCCGAATGGCGGTTGTCAAAGCGCACCCTGACTGCGGTCAGTGCCGGTATAATCTTTGACGTGATCCGCAGCCAAGGAGAGGTTGCCGGGCCACAAGCACCAGTTCTGTCGATCCTGCCTGATGGCGCCGTAAAACTGCGTCTCTATATTCCGGAAACCGCGATTTCACAGATAAGCCTTGGCACAAAACTGGTGGTGGATTGCGATGGCTGTGCAGATACAACAGCCGAAGTCAGTTACGTGTCTTCGGGACCGGAATTCACCCCACCGGTAATCTACTCGCTCGAAAACCGGCAAAAGCTGGTTTATCTGATCGAAGCGCGCCCAAGCAAAGGCAGCACAGCCCTGAAACCCGGTCAGATCGTCAACGTCGACCTGGCGAGCGGCACAAAATGAACGCGATCGACGTTCACGGGCTGGTCAAACGCTACGGCACGGCCACTGTTGTGGACAACGTTTCAATGACCGTGGAACGGGGCGAGATTTCTGGCTTTCTGGGGCCGAACGGATCAGGCAAGACAACCACGATCCGGGTCATGTGCGGGCTGTTGACACCCGATGCCGGGCACGGAACCGTGCTGGGGTTTGACCTGTTGAAAGACCAACTGAAAATTAAGCGTGAAGTCGGATACATGACACAACGGTTTTCGTTCTACGGGGACTTGTCGATCGAGGAAAACCTGTTTTTCGTCGCCCGTCTTTACCAGTTAAAACCGGCCCGTCAGTTTGTGCGCGACACGCTTGAAAACCTTGGTCTGACATCAAGGCGGCATCAGTTGGCGGCCAGCCTTTCAGGCGGTTGGAAGCAGCGTCTTGCCTTAGCCGCCTGCATCATGCATCGCCCGAAATTGCTGTTGCTTGATGAACCAACCGCAGGCGTAGACCCGAAAGCGCGGCGCGAGTTCTGGGATGAAATCCATGCTTTGGCGGCGGATGGCATGACCATTTTGGTCTCGACCCACTACATGGACGAAGCCGAAAGATGTCATAAAATCAACTATATATCCTACGGAAAACTGCTGGCCAGTGGCACCGTTGACGAGGTCGTTGAAGGCTCGCATCTGACAACCTATGTGCTGAACGGGCCGGACACGGCCAAGGCAGCCCTTGACCTGAAAACCCTTCCCGGCGTCGATCAGGTTGCCCCGTTTGGAACCACATTGCACGTCGTTGGACGTGACGGCGCTGCGATCAAGAAAGCGGTCGATCAGGTCTGCAAATCCTACAATGTTACCGCAAAAATCGGCGTCACCAATCTTGAGGATGTGTTTATTCAGTTCATGGCGCAGTCGCAGGACAATATCCGATGAACTATTTCTTTTCGCTGACACGGTTAATGGCACTGCTGGCCAAGGAATTGATCCAGATGCGGCGCGACCGGATCACGTTTGGCATGATGCTGGGTGTCCCGTTGATGCAACTTGTGCTGTTTGGCTTTGCGATCAACAACGACCCGAAACAATTGCCGGCTGCATTGGTCACTACCAGTCAGGATCATTTCACACGCGCCATCGTTTCGGCCCTTGAAATCACCGGTTATTACCGGTTTGAGCACGTTACCGATAGCGCCGCCGAGGCGGAAGCGTTGATCGAAAACGGCACAGTGTCTTTCGTCGTAACAATTCCTTCAGATTTCGCCCGACGAGTGGTCAAGAAAGACCATCCACAAATCCTGATCGAAGCTGATGCCACCGACCCCGCCGTTGCCTCTGGTGCAATATCCACCCTTGGCACCGTGGCTGCGCAAGCTTTGTTGCGCGAACTTGGCAACGAAGCACAAGCCGCACAAAATGCGTCAGAACAGCTCGAGGTCGTGGTTCACCGGCGGTATAATCCTGAAGGTGTTACGCAATACAACATCGTGCCCGGTCTGCTAGGGGTGATCCTGCAAATGACCATGGTGATGATGACCTCGATGGCGCTGACCCGCGAGGTCGAGCGTGGCACGATGGAAAACCTGCTGGCGATGCCCGCCAGCCCGATTGAGATAATGTTGGGGAAGGTCGTGCCCTACCTGATCGTCGGCGCGGTGCAGGTCATCGTGGTCTTGGTTGCAGCGCGGTTGTTGTTTCAGATCCCGTTTGTCGGGTCGATGACGTTGCTTCTCAGCGGGATATTCATCTTTGTGTTCTCGTTGGTTTTGCTTGGCTATACAATCTCGACCGTCGCCACGACGCAAATGCAGGCGATGCAGTTGACGTTCTTTTACTTCCTGCCCTCGCTGCTTTTGTCCGGCTTCATGTTTCCGTTTCGCGGCATGCCGGTCTGGGCACAATATATCGGCGAATTATTCCCGCTGACCCATTTCCTGCGGGTCGTGCGGGCGGTCATGCTGAAAGGCGCCGATGTTCAGGCGGTCAGCACACCGTTGCTAGCATTGGTCGCGTTCACAGCCGGTTTCGCCGTTCTCGCGCTGTTGAGGTTCCGAAGGACGTTAGACTAGAAATTCAGCGCGCTGCGGACCGTCTGACGAATACGCAAATGGCTACACTTGATACATATCACAGCAATCGCTGCACATTCGTTGTGTGAAACGCATCGGTCTTCTAAGGAAATCCGCCCCAATGGATCTCAGTCCAATCCTGTACTGAAGTTCGATCGGAAGCACTCTGTCAGGTGTTGGATACCCAGCGTTTGATTTCCAGTATCGATGAGAAAGGCGCAAACAATATTCATCCGACGGGAAGATCAGGATCGTGCTGGATGCGAACCTAAGCTAGACAACCTGAAACCCTGCGATGGCCCTGAACAGGGATTTCTCGTGTTGTCGGCCTGTCCTGCAGTGTTGGCCTGTTGCTGCCGGTCATTGGGCTGCCAGCCGGGGTATCAGGGAATTACTGGCTTTGGAAAACGGATCAGCGTTACGCTTTCTCCAATCCAGCGAGGCCGAAAACCGCGGCCGAATATCGCTGAAACCCATTTGGACCGTGGCCGGTGACCTGCAGATCAATGAACGGTTTGCAGTGGTGATTTTCTTCCATTTGTGACCGATTTTCTGCACCACTCGTACTTGCTGAAAGAATACGATGGACAAACTGGCAGCATTTCGTCACCAATTTAGTCCCAAAGCGTCATGAACGCCTCGGGGAAGTTGGCGCGCTTTGAATTTGCGATGAAACCGAGGACCTGCTTGACTTATGACTGAACTCCTTGACGGATTGCGTGCTGCCTTCTGGTTAATCGTGACCTTGGATCATGAACTCCTCGAAATCAGCCTACGGTCTCTGCAAGTGACCTTGACGGCTTTGTTTTTTGCCTGCCTGATCGGAATCCCTTTTGGCACCTTCCTGGCGGTTTATCGATTTCGCTACAGGCGGTTGGTCATTGCGGTTGCCAACGCGTTGATGGGGCTGCCGCCGGTCGTGGTTGGGTTGATCGTCTATATCTTTCTGTCCCGCTCAGGGCCTTTCGGAGTGCTGGGCTTGTTGTTTACACCGACAGCAATGATCATTGCACAAGTTATCATTATCACGCCGTTGATTGCCTCAATCACTCATCAAGCAATGCGAGAGCTGTGGGCGGATTACCACGACTTGCTGATTTCTTTGAATGCCAGCAAGTGGCAGCGGGTCAAAACGCTGATGTGGGACGGACGGCGCAATTTGTTGACAGCCGCGCTGGCCGGATTTGGCCGCGCAATTGGCGAAGTTGGCGCAATCATGATTGTTGGCGGAAATATTGACAAGGTGACCCGTGTGCTCACCACCGCCATTGCACTTGAAACAGGCAAAGGCGATTTTGCCATGGCTTTGGGTTTGGGATTTGTGCTGATCGGGCTAGCGCTGTTCGTAAACTTTGCGATACATTGGTTGTCCCGTACAGAACGCGAGGGCCGCTGGTGAGTGATTTGTTTCCGCTGACGCTTAAGCACGCGCAGGTTCGGCGCAAAGGCAAGACCATTCTGGGCCCGGTGGAACTGACACTTGAGGCCCGCGGCCTGACAATTTTGATGGGGCCTAACGGGTCTGGCAAGACGACATTGTTGCGGGTCATCCACGGCGTCGAAAGATTAAGCAGCGGCACTACGAGGTGGGCAGTTTCGGACGCGGTTGCGCGGGAACGTCAGGCCTATGTGTTTCAGTCCCCAATAATGTTGCGCCGTTCCGTTTCGGACAACTTGCATTACCCTTTGCAGTTGGTTCGAACCCCTCGAAAACAGGCGGTTGCACTGGTTCAATATTGGCTGAACCGGATCGGCTTTGACGATCTAGCGCAGGTTCAGGCGACAAGCCTATCGGGCGGTGAGCGGCAAAAGCTGGCCCTAGCCCGTGCTTTAATTAGAAAACCCGACGTGTTGTTTCTGGACGAACCTTGCGCTAACCTTGACGGGAAATCTACTCGCGAAATCGAGAATCTGCTGTTGGAAACCCGCGCGGCAGGTACGCGCATTATCATGGCAACGCACGACATCGGGCAAGCACGCCGACTTGCAACTGATGCAATCTTTATTTTGTCTGGCCGGGTGCAGGAACACAGCCCCGCGGCGGACTTTTTTGAAAGACCTAAGACCTCCGAATTGGTCGCATTCTTACAGGGAGATATAGTCGAATGATCAGAGTATTGGTGGGGCTATTTGCGTTGATTTACATGTCTGCTGCGGCCTCGGCCGAGGACCTAAAACTTGCCGTAACAACGTCGTTCGAAAATTCAGGTTTGGCCGAAATACTCCTGCCGGAAATCAAGGCCGATACTGGCATTGATGTACAACTGATCGTGGTTGGTACCGGTCAAGCCATCCGGCTGGGCAAGGCCGGTGACGTTGATGCAATTCTGGTGCATTCGCGCCAAGCCGAAGAGGCGTTTCTTGCTGCCGGGTTTGGCACGCATCGACGGGAAATCATGTACAACGATTTTGTTCTGATAGGCCCGTCAGATGACCCTGCTGGTATTTCGGACGCCAAAACCGTTGTCCAGGCAGTGCAACGAATTGCAGACACTGAGTCTGCATTTGTTAGTCGCGGCGACGATAGTGGTACACATAAGTCCGAGCTTTCGATCTGGTCTGCTTCTGGGTTGAACGTGGCGTCTTTTGGCGACTGGTATCGCTCGGTCGGTGCCGGTATGGGGGCGGCGCTGGTGACGGCCAGTGGCATGAATGCCTACATTTTGTCGGATCGTGCCAGCTGGTTGAAATTTGGCAAAAAGGCAAAACTGAAGCTTTTGTTTTCTGGGGATCCGGCACTGTTCAATCAATATGCCTACCTTCCGGTTAACCCGCAAATTCATCCGCATGTGCGCAATGATCTGGCTATGCAGCTTGAGGCATGGCTGGTCAGCGACCGCGCCAAATATCTGATCGAAAACTACCGGATCAACGGCGAATCGTTGTTTACGTTCAACGCGTCACCTCAATGAACGGCTGAGATTATCAAATAACCCGGGCCGCATTCAGTGATGATGTGGCTCGTCATCCAGTGACCCGTGGATCGCGAATTGCCCAAGATCTGCGTCCTGGGGTTCGATTATCCGGTAACTTTCGTTGACACCGGCTTCGGTCAGTTCACGTGCGACGGTCAGCAGCGTGTTAGGCGCATGTCCATCGCATAAATCCTGCATCTGACTAACTTCTTCAAGCGCAACAGCCCGCGCCGCTTCTGTCGAAGGTGCGCCGTAAATATCGACAAAATGCTTTGCCAACAAATCGACAATCCACTCTTTTTCGGACGCTTCCAGTTGGGTCACTGCCACAAAGCTGACCCGACCAAAGGTTTCGCATCCCATCCAGCCGTTTGAAAAAGCCTGACGCGCTTTGCCTGTCAAATCAGCTTCGGACCAGTTTGAAAACTCAAAACCGCCGGATATACACCATTCCCCAGTTCGGGCCGGGCTATGGAATACGCGGGTATCGCTTTCATCGAAATGGATGGCACGGGCAAGTTTCATCAGCGGTCCCTTAGCAGGTCTGTCAGAGGTACAAGCGTGGTTTTGTCGCCTTGCTGTAAAAGCAACCCAAGTCGTTCGTCAACCCCAAGAAATATGCCGCTTTTGCCGCACACAAGGATTTCTTTACCGACGCCATGGGCAATCCCGATCCATTCACGGTGGGCAGCCGCAACACCTGTGTCCGCCCACGAATTTATGCCGACCAGCGTGTGGCGCATCCACGCTTCTAGCAGCTCAACCGCGTCAACGTCCGAACAGCCTTCTGCATAGAGGGCTGTTTCATCAGGTGTGTGTCCGGTTTCGTCATTGGCTGGCCAAAGTTGAACTTCCAGTCCGACCACCAGCCAGTCAGGAATCGTCGCCGGATCGACATCCGAAGCTGCGACAGTTAATTTCCCGCAGCGCCCGCCGTTCACCCGGATACTGCCAGCCCATTCCAGATGCACGCCGACTTCTGGTGGCGCAAGCGCCCCAAACGCATTCTGAAATCCGACACCACAGACCGGAAGCATGACGATGGCATCCTTTAAGGGCACTTCCGGCGCAAAAACGACCGCTGCGCGTAACCGATCCGGTGCCAGATCAAAAGCCACCAAACCCGCGTCACAGCCTTGCGCCGCCTGCGCGCAAGCCTCGGAAAAGGGGTCGCCTTTTCCGGTCCAATCCAAGCTGGAAAAAAGTGGTGGAAACTGCGGCTGGCTCATGCGTCCCCGTTTGCGATCAGATCACGCGCGATTTTCCGGAAACATTCGGCCTGCGGGCTGTCGGGTTTTGAGATCACAATCGGCGCGCCCCCGTCGGAGGCCATTCGGATATCAAGATGCAGAGGAATCTCGGCCAGCAACGGCACGTTCAGTTTCTTGGCTTCGGCGGCAACTCCGCCATGCCCGAACGTATGCTCTTCATGACCGCAAGCCGAACAGATATGTGTCGACATATTTTCAATCATACCGATAATCCGGGTGCCAAGCTGGTTGAACATATCAATGCCTTTGCGTGCGTCCAAAAGCGCCACATCCTGCGGTGTGGAAACAATAATCGCCCCATCAAGCTTTGATTTTTGCACCAGCGTCATCGGCACATCGCCGGTGCCCGGCGGCAGATCAACGATCAGAACGTCCAGAGCGCCCCACTGCACATTGGTCAGCATTTGCTGCAAAGCGCCCATCAGCATCGGGCCACGCCAGACCACTGCCTGATCGTCGTTTGCCATCAACCCCATCGACATCATCGTCACGCCAAAATTTCGCATCGGCAAAATGGTTTTGCCATCGGGCGAAGATGGCCGCCCGGAAACACCAAGCATCCGCGGTTGTGACGGGCCATAAACATCCGCATCCAGCAAACCGACGCGGCGGCCTTCGACGGCCAAAGCACAGGCGATATTTGATGCAACGGTGGATTTTCCGACCCCCCCTTTGCCCGAGGCAATCGCGATAATGCGGTCAATGCCGGGAATTCTCGCGGGGCCAGCCGGCGTTGAAGCACGGTTCGGCTTAAGATCGGGCGGTGCGGCTTGGGTGGAATGTGCAGTCATCACCACCGAAACCGCGGCAACGCCCTTCAATGCTTTGATTTTATCCTCGGCCTCCTGGCGGACCGCGTGATAATTTTCGGCATGACGTGCGCTGACTTCAAGCACAAAGCGCACCGCCTGATCCTGCACCGTCAGCGCCTTGACCAACCCGGCATCAACGATATTGCTGTCGCTAATCGGATCATTTAAAGTTTTCAGGACTTTAAGAACATCTTCGCGAGTTACTGGCACGTTCTTATCTACCCTTGAATCTTGCTGGTGACGACATGTTCCAGCGCAAGCCCGTCGATGGTCAGAACCATTTTGGCCTCGAACGATTTGCCAGTCGTATCACCCGCATTTCGCATGGCTTCCTCGATGGCTTGCTGGGACGTCACGCCGACTTGTTTCAGGAACTTTCGCATAGACATGTTGAAATCTTCATTCATGTATTGGCCTCTCTGGTTTTAACACAACGCCTTGACGCAACTGCGCCAGTGCTTTTACGGTTTAGTCAATGCCCTGACACTTTTGACGAGCAGGATGCAAAGTTGAAAACGGTAGTCCTTCTTATCCTTGCTTTGTGGCCGACATCGTTGTCAGCCCAAAGTACCGAGCTTCGCCTGTTCATGGCAGAGGATATTTCTGCCACCGGGTTCACGCAATATCTGCTGCCGCGTTTCTCCCTCAAGCATTCAATTCGTGTCATCAAGACACCTTTGGATAACCAGGCAGACGTGATTATAGGCGATAAAGGTCTCCCGGTTTTTAGCGGACTTGGGCAGGATTGGCATCTGTTGCGTAATAACACGACGCAGGCGGTCAAGTTTGAAGACTGGTTGCTGTCGGAAATTGGCAAACGCGCCATAGCGGCCTTTGTTGTTGATGGTGCCGCCGTGTTCAACCCAAATTTGGCGACCGAATTGCCGATACAGGCCGTGATCTTCAAGGGTGACGCCGCGCAGGGCGAACGCCTGTCGCTGCTGCATTGCGGCCGCTGTCATGTGATCAACGCAAGCAACCGCATGAAGGGCATGGGGGCGACGCCGTCGTTCGGTGTTTTGCGCACACTGGACGACTGGCAGAGCCGGTTCTCGACGTTTTATGTTCTGAACCCGCATCCAAGTTTCACGCAAATTGTCGATGTCACCACGGCGTTTGATCCGGCGCATCCGTCGCCGATTCACCCTTTGACGCTCACACAAGGCGGCCTGGATGCGATCCTTGCCTATGTTTCGACTATTGAACCTGCTGATCTGGGCGCACCGCTGCAATCTCAATGATCCTTGCGTTTGCTAAAATAGTCGTCCGTGGTGCGAACCCGAGGCCGTTCACCGCCAGCCAGCGGATTGTTGGTGGAATGAAATTGCGCGTTGATCCGGCAATTGTCGCACATCTGGATCATCCGCGCCGCCGCTGGACTTGCAAACATCGCATGCTTGCCCGCCAGCTTTTCGGTGATCTTTTCGATGGTGGATTTCACCCCGAACAATGATCCGCATTCAACGCAGGCAAAGGGCTCTTCTTCGTGCAGAACTTTTTGGCTGAACGCACCATCACTTAAATCCAGTTGCGGCAGCAGGCTGATCGCCTTTTCCGGACAGATATTGACGCAGAGTCCACATTGCAGACAGGCGTCCTCCTGAAACCGGAGCTGTGGCAAATCGGGATTGTCAGCAAGCGCGCCAGACGGGCATAACGAGACACAGGACAGGCATAAGGTGCAGGCGTCTTTGTCAACCAACACAGCACCGTAAGGCGCACCCGGCGGCAATTCTATCAACGTTTCGCCCGGACGCAGGGCCTTTGCGGCCAACCGCGCCACTTGCCGACGCGTACCCATTGGCAGGACAGGGTTGCCAATTGCATCGCCGGTTTTTGTCGCAAACAAATGATCCGACAGCGCGTCAGGATCGTCAAAATCAAGCATTTCAACAGCCGGGTTTCCAGAAATTGCTACCGCTAGGGCAACCTCTGTTACCAAGGCATCCCGTTCGGTTCGCGGTGCAAGCAGAATATCGACGCTAACAAAACCACTTGAAAGGGCCGCCAGTATTTCCGCATGTCCAAAGCCCGCCAAAGCTTCAACCTCAAGCGGGATAACGTCAGCCGGCAATCCCCGGCTGAACCGCGCTGCCAGTGAAATCAATTCACTGCCGTAATCCGCGTCATGCACCAGAAGCCGGGGTTTTTTCCCTCCGGCTTTTCGAAAAGTCGCGGCCAATGTCTGCACTCGCCGAAAGATCACATCAACGGTTGGCGCGTCAAAACTGATCGCCCCTGAGGGGCATACTGCAGCACAAGCGCCGCATCCTGCACAGATCATCGGGTCGACGGTGACATGCTCGCCCGCAGGTGTGATCGCCCCTGTCGGACAAATGTTCAGACACTTGGAGCACGCGGGTTTTTCCGCACGCGAATGCGCGCAAAGTGACGGTTCCATCCGCACATAGAGCAGCTTTTCAAACGTCCCAACCATTTGCGAGGCCGACAAGATCGCCGCCGCCGTTTCGCGTTGGCTGCGCGGATCAGCGCGCAGATAGCCGTCACGTTTTTCAGGTGCCGCAAACAGCGGCGTGCCACCGGTCAGATCAAGAATAATATCGCATTCAGAAATTGCGCCATCCTGTGGGGCGGTCATCTTGGGTGCACCGCGCCCGCCGGGAATGATTTGCTGTAAGGCATCAATCTTGACCGAAAACCGGCCCAGCGTCCCGGTTGCATGCTTCAACGTGCCGCGCACCGTATCAAAATTTGCAGAGCGTTCGACATCCTGATCCGGCCCAAGTAAAACCGTCACAACCAACGCGCCGGCAAGATCATTGGCGGCCTGAATTGCGACTTCGGTCGATCCAATGATCAGGCAGGTCCCTTCTGACACCACATCGACGCTTTTTGGCAATGGATTGTCCAGCATCGCTTCGGCGACCAGTGCTGCCATCTTTGGGCCGCTCTTTGCGCCTTGGTCTGACCAACCTGACCGGTCTCGCAGGTCAACAAAATCCGGAACCGGCAAATCCAATTCCTCGGCAAGCTGGGTGAAGCGCTGCGATTCCTGCTGGCAGGCAATCATGACGTCGCCATCCGACATTGCCTTGGCTGCCAGATTGATCTGATCCATGCACAGACTGCTATGAATCCGCGAACACACAACGCCGGTCGCGCTGGTTATTGCATCCGGATCAACCCTTTGCGAACCCAGACAATCGCAGATCAACAGTTTTTTGCTCATACGACCCCCGAAAGCGGCACCGGATTACATTATCCGCGCTTTTCCTTGGGGTTCAGTTATGCGTGAATATCCGTCGCCGTAAACCGAAATTCGAGAAATAGACACTGTTCGTTTAGCCAAAATCAGGCAGAATCGCGAAATGGGCCCCAGATAATTTGCTTTTTGCCGGTTTTTTGGAACAATCCTTTACCAATTTACCTCTTAAAAACTTGCCACTAACAAAGCTTTACAAACTTTAAGGCAGTTAAATTCCAGCTTCTCGAAAAAACTGCTATGGTTTTCTTACCAATTGATGCACTTTCATAGGCACAGACTTGCAATACCGGGAGAGGCCTTGATTCTTAGTTTCCCTAACGCACAGTCCATTGAAGTGGGCGTTGTAATCAGAAAGTCTCCGGGCGTCACCCGGTGGGCGAAATGGGCGTGGCAGGCGGTCGCTGTACTACCAGGGGCTGCACAAGCGTCCTGGAAGGTTCTGCGCAGTGAAAACGAAGTCACGGATTACCACGCCGCCACATTGAAAGTCGATCTGTTCGTTTCAGACACCGAAGCCTATGCGCACGAAATGCAAACCCGGACTCCCTCGCTGTATGTGATACTGCGCGAGACTACTGAACCTTCCGAGGCGCCTTTTGACGTCGTTGTCATCACGGCGTCGCCCTACGAGGCACAGGATTACGCGGATTCCGGCGAAGAAATCGTTGAAAAAGTAGCGATGCCCCCAAGCGTCCTTGAATGGATTCGTGAGTTTGTTGCGTTGCACCATGAAGAAGAACCCTTCGTGAAACGTCGCCGCAACAACAATCGCGTCGACCAGATTGAAAATGGCATAGGCGATCCACGGGTCGTGCAGCCCAGTGACGTGTACCGTGCTCCGGTCCGCCAAACAAAAAGGGTTTTAAGTTGAACGCTCCTGGTTCTTTTTGGGCGCAACGCAAGGCCGGCGTTCTTGCTGAAACCCAAGCCGATGATTTGGCTGAAACCGTCAAAACGGAAGAAGAAGAGCGTGCGACGATAGACGCAAAATCCGATGCCGAGATTTTGGAAATGCTCAAATTGCCCGACCCAGACACGTTAGGTGCAGGCGATGATTTTTCGGTTTTCATGGCCAAAGCTGTACCGCACCGCCTGCGAAATCGCGCTTTGCGAAAATTATGGCCCAGTAATCCGGTGCTGGCCTGTCTGGATGGACTGAATGATTACGACGACGATTATCTGACTGGCACAGTTGGCGCCGGGGCAATCAAAACCGCGTATCAGGTTGGCAAAGGCATGCTGGCCCATCTAGAGGCGGTTGAACGTCAAAAGGCGGCCGCCGAGGATGAAAACGCGCAACCAACAGAAGCCGATCCAGTGATCTCGATGGCGCAAGACACAGAAGTCTCTGAACAAATGGCCGAAAACCCGGCTGTAGAATTTGAGGGTTTCAATGACGGTGACGTCACGGAAACATTCAGGCCAAACGCCTCGCCGCGGCGAATGCAGTTTCATTTTGCAGGGGAAACCGCATGAAAGCCGCCGCAATATCACCTGACATTCTGCAGGAAGACCGCCTGCGCGCGGACCTTTACAACTATTTGGGCCTGATGTTGTCGGCGCCACCCGATCAAGTTTTGCTGGATCAGACGATGGGTTTGTCTGGCGATCAAAGCGAACTGGGTTTGGCCATCGGTGGACTTTCACGCGTTGCAAAGGTCAACAAGCCACGTACAGTTCAATCAGAATTTAATGCGCTTTTTGTCGGCCTTGGGCGCGGTGAATTGCTGCCCTATGCCAGCTATTATCTGACCGGTTTTCTGAACGAAAAACCGCTGGCGCATTTGCGTAAGGATATGGCTGCACTTGGGATTACCCGCGCCAAGAATGTTTATGAACCTGAAGACAACATTGCTTCGCTTTTGGAAATGATGGGCGGGATGATTGTTGGACGTTTTGGCACGCCAACGACGCTCGATCAGCAAAAGGTGTTTTTCAACAAACATATCGGTCTTTGGGCGCCGCATTTCTTCGCCGACTTGCAAAGCGCCCAAAATTCAGTCCTTTATGCATCGGTCGGTGCGGTTGGGGCTGCGTTCATGAAAATCGAACAAGAATCGTTTCGCATGATGGCAATCTAGCGGGATGCCTTACCACCACCGGTGGGGATGCCCACCGAACCACGAAAAGGAATAATTGGATGAGTGAGAATAGTAAAAGTACAGCCAGCCGGCGGGATTTCCTGAAACTGGCAGCAACCTCGGCCCCGGCGGCCGTCGTCGTCTTGGCAACTGGTGGAACCGCACAAGCCGAAGCGGCACCGGTCGATCTGACGTCAAATACGATGCAGGACACGGCGCACACGCGCGCCTACCTTGAAAGCACGCGTTTCTGAATTGAATTTCCAGTGACCGGAAGTACGGCAATTCTTTGCCAAACTGGTCCGGAAAAAATAACCACACGGCAACTACATAGTTTGCGCATGGACAGTTAGGGAGAAATAAAATGCTGAGGAAAAAGACTAACAGTGTAACAAGGCGATCGACGGGGTCGGACGTTTTTTCCAAAGTCGCTTCGGTCTCGGTTGACCGACGTTCGTTTCTGCGTGGCTCTGGGCTGGCGATTGGCGGACTAACCGCGATTGCTGCGACAGGTGGATTTGTGACTCAGGCTTCCGCGCAATCGGCGGCGAATATGGCGGTTCAGACCATTAAATCAATCTGCACCCATTGCTCGGTCGGCTGTACGGTTATTGCCGAAGTCGACAACGGTGTTTGGACAGGTCAGGAACCCGGATGGGACAGCCCGTTCAATCTTGGCGCACATTGCGCCAAAGGTGCTGCGGTTCGTGAACATGCGCATGGCGAACGCCGCCTGAAATACCCCATGAAAAAGCAAAACGGCGAATGGGTTCGCATCAGCTGGGAAACCGCGATCGACGAAATCGGCGACAGCATGATGAAAATCCGCGACGAAAGCGGACCAGACTCGGTTTACTGGCTGGGATCGGCCAAGCACAGCAACGAACAGGCCTATCTGTTTCGCAAAATGGCGGGATATTGGGGCACAAACAACGTTGATCACCAAGCACGGATTTGCCATTCGACAACGGTTGCTGGTGTCGCAAACACATGGGGCTACGGCGCCAT
>DJBQ01000122.1:0-2399 GCA_002430125.1 Rhodobacterales bacterium UBA5972 | reverse complement strand
TCTTTGAAAATGGCTGGGAAGACAAAGAGTTTATTCGCACCCGTGTGTGGGGAATGGACCAGATTCAAGAAGAAGTGAAAAAGTGGAACCCGGAAGAAGTTGAACGTGTAACCGGCGCTCCCGGTACGCAGCTTCGGCGCGTTGCAAAGACCTTGGCGAATAACCGACCCGGTACCGTTATCTGGTGCATGGGCGGCACACAGCACACCAACGGCAACAACAACACCCGCGCATATTGTATTTTGCAACTTGCGCTTGGCAACATGGGCACATCTGGCGGCGGCACCAACATCTTTCGCGGCCACGACAACGTGCAGGGCGCGACCGATCTTGGCGTGCTTGCCGATACTCTGCCCGGCTATTACGGCCTGGCACCTGGATCATGGGCGCATTGGGCCCGTGTTTGGGAAGAGGATCTTGATTGGCTAAAGGGTCGTTTTGCAACGATGGCTGGCGCCGGAAAAGATGGTACTGACCGGCTGATGATGAACTTTACCGGTATTCCCGTAAGCCGTTGGATTGACGGCGTTCTGGAGGATCGAGACAACATCGACCAGCCCGATAACACCCGGGCTATGGTCCTGTGGGGCCACGCGCCAAACTCGCAGACCCGGCAGAAAGAAATGAAGACTGCGATGGAAAAACTGGACCTGCTGGTCGTGGTTGATCCCTATCCGACTGTGTCAGCAGTTCTGCATGATCGAACCGATGGCGTCTATCTGCTGCCGGCCTGCACCCAGTTTGAAACGCGCGGATCGGTGACTGCATCCAACCGGTCGCTTCAGTGGCGTGACCGCGTGGTAGAGCCTCTGTTCGAAAGTCTGCCAGACCACACAATCATGGCAAAGTTTGCCAAAAAATTTGGCTTTGCGGACAGGCTGTTCCGTAACATTGCGATGGATGGCGATGAACCCAATGTCGAAGACATCACCCGCGAATTTAACCGCGGTATGTGGACGATCGGCTATACGGGCCAATCGCCGGAACGCATGAAGCTGCACATGGCAAACCAGTATACGTTTGACCGCACAACGCTGCGTGCGATTGGCGGGCCTGCTGATGGCGACACTTATGGCATGCCTTGGCCTTGCTGGGGCACACCCGAGATGAAGCATCCCGGTACGGCAAATCTATATGATTTGTCGCTGCCTGTCGCCGAAGGTGGTCTGACATTCCGCGCCCGGTATGGGGTGGAACGCAATGGCGATAATCTGCTGGCCGAAGGGGTTTATTCAGTGGGCTCGGAAATTCAGGATGGTTATCCGGAATTCACGATGCAAATGCTGATGGATCTTGGCTGGGACGGCGATCTGACTGCGGACGAGCTGGCGGCAATAAATGCGGTTGCTGGCGCCAAGACCAATTGGAAGACCGACCTATCCGGCGGAATTCAGCGCGTTGCGATCAAACACGGTTGCGCGCCCTTTGGGAACGCCAAAGCACGTGCCGTGGTCTGGACCTTCCCTGACCCTGTGCCTCTGCACCGTGAGCCGCTTTATTCCAACCGGCGGGATCTGGTGGCCGATTACCCAACCTATGAGGACAAAAAGTTCTGGCGACTGCCGACAATGTTCAAGTCAATTCAGGACAAGGATTTCTCGCAGGAATATCCGATCATCCTCACGTCAGGGCGACTGGTGGAATACGAAGGCGGCGGCGACGAGTCACGTTCAAACCCTTGGTTAGCCGAGCTTCAGCAAGACATGTTTGTGGAAATCAACACGCGGGACGCAAACAATCTGGGGGTGCGCGATGGTGCGCAGGTCTGGGTTGAGGGCCCGGAAGGTGGCCGCGTCAAAGTCATGGCAATGGTCACCGAAAGGGTCGCAAGTGGCGTCGCATTCATGCCGTTCCATTTTGGCGGCCACCTGGAGGGTGTGGACTTACGCCACAAATACCCGAAAGGCGCTGATCCAATCGTTCTTGGAGAAAGCAGCAACACCGCACAAACGTATGGCTATGATAGTGTAACCCAAATGCAAGAGACCAAGGCCACTCTTTGCAAAATCTCAGCAGCTTAAGGAGGAATGAAAGATGGCAAGAGCTAAGTTTCTCGTCGACGCTGAACGCTGCATCGAATGCAACGCCTGTGTCACCGCATGTAAAAACGAACACGAAGTTCCGTGGGGAATTAACCGGCGGAAAGTCGTAACCATCAACGATGGTAAGCCGGGGGAACGGTCAATCTCGGTGGCATGTATGCACTGTTCAGATGCGCCTTGTATGGCGGTTTGCCCGGTGGACTGTTTTTATCAGACAGACGATGGCGTCGTCCTGCACTCCAAGGATTTGTGCATTGGCTGTGGCTATTGTTTCTACGCTTGCCCGTTTGGTGCGCCACAATATCCTCAGGCAGGCAACTTCGGCAGCCGTGGCAAAATGGACAAATGTACCTTCTG
>DJBQ01000018.1 GCA_002430125.1 Rhodobacterales bacterium UBA5972 | reverse complement strand
CGCGCGTCAATTAGGCAAGAAAATTATTGTAATTTTGTTGTTTAATCGAATATGTTAATGCTCGTGAAGAGGGAATTGGCGACGATGGGGCGACTGGTCTTTGGTTTGTTGCTGTTTGTGTATACCGCGTTTTCTGGTGGTGTTTTATCTGCAAAAACAATTCTGACGGTCGAATCCGCTGACGGAAACGTGCGCGTTGCGATGACGCTTGAGGATTTGCAGCACCTAACGCAAACCGAGATTAAGACATCGAATGAATTCGTTGACGGGGTTAAATCGTTTCGTGGACCACTGGCACGCTTGGTTTTGCTTCAATGCAAAGGCGGCACGCCGGAAACGCTGACTTTGACGGCAGCGAATGACTATCAGATCAAAGTTCAGGCCAAAGAATTCTTTGACTACGATGTAATCCTGGCGCTGAGCATGGATGGTGTTTTGTTGTCGAGTCGCGACAAAGGGCCGATCTGGGTTATTTACCCAATGAGTCAACATGCCGAACTGCGCGACCCGGTTTTTAACGCCCGTTTGATCTGGCAACTGAACAAAATGGACTGTCGGTGACTCGTTCAAGCCGGATTACACAGCTTATCGGCTTTGCAATCGTGGCCCTGACAATTGCCATCGCAGCGGCGGGTTTTTTTGTTGTCCGCAGTGATATCGTCGCAATACGGCAGTCGGCGAATGAAAACATTCTTTGGTCGGCGGTTCAGATTGAAATCGAATTGATGCGGTTTCAGCAGTCTTTGATCGAATTTCGCTTTGACGCCGAGGCCGCAAATCCTGACGAGGTGAACCGTCGCTTTGATATATTATGGAGCTGGGTTTCGGTGTTTCGACAAGGCACGGTTGGCGAAAGGTTAAGTCTTTATGACGCACGCGACGCAACGGTTGCGTTGTTGTTTGCCAAAATGCGCGAAGTCGAGCCTAAAGTTGTCGGATTGTCTGCCAATAGCGGCGACACAGCGCGTGAACTACACACCGCGTTTTTGCCGTTTGCTGATGATTTGCGCAGCCTAAGTCAGGATGTTTTATTTGGTGAGGCCGACAAAAGCGCTGCCCTGCGCGAGGATTTATCGCGCAGTTCAAGCGTGCTGGCGGCAATAAGCGCCATCAACATGTTGACCAGTCTGTTGTTGATTGTCCTGTTTTCGCGCGAGTCAAACCGCTTCCGACGCCTCGCCGAAGAAAACCAGGAATTGCTGGAGGCGTCGCGCAGTGCGAACCAGGCCAAATCGCAGTTTCTGGCGATGATGAGCCATGAACTCAGGACGCCGATGAACGGGGTTTTGGGGCTGTTGGCGCTGGTGCGTCAGCACGGTCTTAGTGGGCAACAGACACGGCTTTTGGATCAGGTGGAACTCTCGGGTACGCAGATGATTGATCTGCTCAAGGATATTCTGGATTTCTCGGCCTTGCAGGATGGTCAACTAAAACTGGACAAAAAGCCATTTGAAACCCGACGACTGGTTGACGCGGTCAGGGGCATGTTTGAACCCGTCGCGCTGCGCGAAGGGATCATCTTTGAGGCGGTCGCCGATGACAGCTGTCCGGAACGGGTGATCGGTGATTTCGCCAGGTTGCGCCAAGCCCTGACCCATTTGGCCGCCTATCTTTTGGAAACCGCTGGCACCAGTAATATCATGCTGGATCTTTGCTATGAAAACGGCAATCTGATCGCCGCGATTTCGTTTGATTACTCGAAAGTCGGCGGCGAATGGAACCCTGTGTTGATCATGGGAAAAATTGAACCCAAAACCAAGAGTTTCGCATCCGAAGCACTGGGCCCGGCGGTGTCGCGTGGGCTTATCGAACGTATGGGCGGCACGACCAAGTTGTCTAATCCAACCCCGGATCGGATCGCCGTTCTGGTCACGGTGCCTGCCGAGGAACTTGTCGTCGATATCCTGTCGATCCGCATTGTCACCCAATCAACCGCACTTGAGGCGATTTGCAAAGCAGCCCTGCGTGGCGAAAACGTGCGGTTTGTTGACGCGGATTCGCCGATTGAACCGCATGTTGTGATGATCGAAGCCGGCGGCGAGCAGGAACCAGCGGCCCTGCGCGCCTGTGCCGCGCGATTTCCGCAGGCGATGCTGGTGGCGCTTGGCCGCCCGCAAGACCCGGAAGAGTTTGACGATATTGTCGAAGTCCCGATTGATATCGTCAATGTCAGACAGGCCGAGTTTATGCGGTTGGCAATCAATACAACAAAGCTTGCCGCACAGCCAAATTTGCGCTATGCAGATTAGAATATTCAACCCATGGATGAGTTTGACCAACGTTCTTGGCTGGGTAAGGAATTTCGGTTGGCACTAGAAAGACCAGATGAAACGATGAGTTCCAATGGCCAAACAGGCCATCCAAGGGACCGCATGTCGTTGCTATCACACGATCTTAGGTCGGCCCTGTCAGATATTTTGGGGGGCGTTCAACTGATCAACAAAGATCAGTTCGATCAACCCACACTGGAACATTTTGACCGGATCTCGGCAGCAGGCGAAACTTTGGCGCGGTTGTTGAACAAAATGCTGACCGATGAACCCAGCACAGGGGCGGGAATGGTCACCCAGCCGGGTAATCTTAATCTTGCGGATTTTCTGACCGACATCTCGCGTCGCTGGACAGATCGCGCCCATGAAAAAAACATCAAATTTTCGGTTGTCACCGAAAGCGCTCTGCCTGCGATTGTTACGGTTGATCGGGTGGGGCTGGAACGGGTTATCGCCAATCTTGTCGGTAATGCGATCAAGTTTACTGATGCTGGTCAGGTAACGCTGTCGGTAAAATGTACCGAAGATAGGGCGCTTAATTTCAAACTGACCGATGAAGGACCCGGCCTGTCTGACGCCTCGATTGCGAAGTTGTTTCAATACGAGGGCCGCCCAACGGATACCCCGAAACCCGGCACCGGTCTGGGCTTGTTCATTGCCAAAGAACTTGCCGGTATGTTGGGGGCCGAGTTGAGCGTCAGGAACAATGACGGCGTCGGCGTTGCCGCTGAATTGCGCTTGCCGCACGAGGCGTGGTTTGATCGAAGCCTGCGCAAGTCCGGCAAGGCGCCGGGTGGAGTTTCCCGCGGGCCGGTTGATTTGTCGGCGATGAAAATCCTGCTGGCCGAGGACAATAAAACCAATCAACTGGTCGCTACCCAAATGCTTGGGGCGATGGGGGCGACGTTCCGTGTTGCCTCGGACGGGCTGGAAGCGCTTGAGCTTCTGGAAACCGAAAGCTTTGATCTGGCGCTGCTGGATATTGAAATGCCCCGGATGTCAGGGCTTGAACTGATCAAAACTGTGCGCTCGATGCCCACACCTTTGTGCAATATGCCGCTGGTGGCGCTGACGGCTTACGTGATGCGCGAACACCGTGAACGGATTTATGGCGCTGGTGCGGATGGTATTATTGCCAAGCCATTGATGAGTATCGAGGAATTGGGGCAGGCGATTCTTGACTATTATGACGGCGCGAAATCCCGTGAACTGCCAGAACCAGACCCGACTATTCAGGATCCCGTGGCCGATGACACAGTCGTTAATCGGCAAATTTTCGACAATTTGGTTGAAATCATCGGCGCTGAAACGAAGGCTGAGTTGTTGAGCAAGCTGCAGGCGGATACCGACACCGTGGCCGAAGGGCTGACGCGGGGTCGCCAAAGTCTTGATCTTGCGGAAATCCGGTCGCAAACCCATATTCTGATTTCGGTTGCGGGCGCCATTGGGGCGACAACGCTGCAACATATCGCGCAGCGCCTTAACGCCGCTGCGAACCGACGCGAAGCTAAAGAGGTGGACAGTCTGTGCAAAACCTGTCTCATTGCTTTGGCGGAACTTCAGGGGTTTATCTTGCGAGAACAAACTATCGCAGATCAACGCCCCTGATAACCAAACTGATGTGACCGGTGTATGATGGCCCCTCCGATACTACTGATCGAAGATACCCAGTCGATGCAACTGGTTTATACTGCCATCCTGAAGAAGGGTGGTTTTGTTGCGGTTAGTGCCGGGACTGCCGCCGAAGGGCTGGCAAAATTCCATGACCTAAAGCCGAAAATCGTGCTGTTGGATCTGATGCTGCCTGATCGGAATGGTCTGGAGTTGATGGCCGATTTTTTCGCGTTAGATAGCGAGGTGCGGGTGATCGTCATCACCGCAAACGGGTCGATCATCAAAGCGATCGAAGCAATGCGCGGTGGGGCGTTTGAGTTTCTGGTCAAACCGTTTGACGAAAATCGCCTGATCAACACGGTGGAAAATGCCGCCGCAGCCAGCGGGCAGCAGCGCTTGCCTCCGGTTATTGACGTGGCCAAAGGCAGCGAATTTCACGGCTTTATCGGCACATCGCCGAAAATGCGCGAGGTGTATCGCAAGATCACCGCGATCAGCCGTTCGATGGCGACGGTGTTTATTTCCGGCGAAAGTGGCACCGGCAAAGAAATTTGCGCGCAGGCGATCCATGCCACATCAACCCGCGCACGCGGGCCGTTTGTGCCGCTCAATTGCGGGGCGATCCCGCCGGATTTGCTGGAAAGCGAGGTTTTCGGCCACCTGAAAGGCTCGTTCACCGGCGCGATTGCCGACAGTGTGGGCGCGGCTGGAGCGGCCGATGGCGGCACGCTGTTTCTGGACGAAATCTGCGAGATGGATCTGAACCTGCAGACCAAACTGTTGAGGTTTCTGCAAACCTCGACCGTTCAGCCGGTGGGTGCGATCAAGGCGCGCAAGGTCAATGTCAGGATCATTTGCGCCACCAACCGCGACCCTTACGAAGAGGTAAAAAGTGGCCGGTTCCGCGAAGATTTGTATTACCGACTGCATGTTGTACCGATCCACCTGCCGCCGTTGCGGGAACGCGCCGAAGACGCGGTTGAAATCGCCGAAAAGATGTTGCTGAAATTTGCGGTCGAGGAGGGGCGCAAATTCACCCGGATCGACCCTGATGTTAAGGATTTGTTTCGCAGGCTGCCATGGCCCGGCAATGTTCGCCAAGTGCTGAACCTGTTGCGTAACGTGGTTGTTCTGAATGACGCGGAAACGGTAACAACAACGATGCTGCCGCTGGAAATCCTGCATTTGAATGAAGAGGTGGTTCAAACTGTCGCGTCGAAAAACCGGCCAAAAGACCCGCCTGTCGGTCTGGAACCGCTGATCGGGCGGCCATTGGCGGAAATTGAACGGTTGGTGATCGAAGAAACCCTGCGCCTGCACAATGGGTCGGTGTCGCAAGCGTCGCGGGTTCTGGATATCTCGCCTTCGACGCTGTATCGCAAGCTGGAAAGCTGGAATCGCGGCCAGTAATCTGGTCGGTCAGTCTTGCAAGTTGCGCGCCGCAAGCGCACAATTCATCCAAACGGTCAAAAATGACGGAGGCAGCATGGAATTGCTGGAAGCCGCACGCCGCGTGCGCGAAATGGCCTATGCGCCCTATTCGAATTTCAAAGTCGGGGCGGCGTTGCGAACGACTGCGGGCACAGTTTTTGTCGGCTGTAACGTGGAAAACGTCGCCTATCCTGAAGGCACCTGCGCCGAAGCCGGGGCAATTGCCGCGATGGCCGCAGCCGGGGAGCGCCAGATCGCCGAGGTTCTGGTGATTGCTGACAGCCCGGAACCGGTGACGCCGTGCGGCGGGTGTCGCCAAAAACTGGCGGAGTTTGGCGGGCCAGATGTGCCCGTCACCATGACCGGTTTGAACGGTAAAGTTTTGCATATGACATTGGCCGAATTGCTGCCGGGCGCGTTCACGCAGGCGCATATGGAAACCTCCTAGGATGGACGCGCGGGGCATCATTTCGCGCAAGCGCGACCATAAGGTTCTGACCAAGGCCGAGCTTGACTGGTTCGCCGCCGGTCTGGCGAATGGCGACGTGACCGACAGCCAGGCCGGGGCTTTTGCGATGGCGGTTTTGCTGAACGGCATGACCGAAAGCGAACGCGTCGGCCTGACAATGGCGATGCGCGACAGTGGGGATGTTCAGCGATGGGATATGCCCGGCCCGGTTTTGGATAAGCATTCCACGGGTGGGATTGGTGATAATGTGTCCCTGATGCTGGCCCCGGCCTTGGCGGTTTGCGGGGCTTATGTGCCGATGATCTCAGGTCGGGGATTGGGGCATACGGGTGGAACACTGGATAAGCTTGACGCGATCCCGGATTACCGCACCGAGGTCAGTGTCGAGGAAATGCGCCGCGTGACCCGTGATATAGGGTGCGCAATTGTCGGGGCAACGGGCGATATCGCTCCGGCCGATAAACGTCTTTATGCGGTGCGCGATGTGACCGGGACGGTTGAAAGCCTTGATCTGATCACGGCCTCGATCCTGTCAAAGAAGCTGGCCGCCGGGCTTGAAGGCTTGGTGCTGGATGTCAAAACCGGGTCGGGCGCGTTTTTAACTGATCCGGCTGAGGCTGTGGATTTGGCACAGGCTATGGTATCGGTGGCCAATGGGGCGGGATGCAAAACCGCTGCCCTGATCACCGATATGAACGAACCTTTGGCCAGCTGCGCCGGCAACGCGCTTGAGGTTGAAAATGCCGTGGCATTTCTGCGCGGTGATGCGGTGGACAGCCGTTTGTGGGATGTCACGGTGGCCCTGGGTGGGCTGCTGTTGGAGCTGGGCGGATTGTGCGAACGCGCCGCCGAAGGGCAAGCGATGATTGCCGCAGCGTTGCAGGATGGGTCTGCCGCCGCGCGGTTTGGCAAGATGGTGGCAAGCCTTGGCGGGCCTGTGGATTTTGTTGAAAATGCTGGGAAATATCTGCGCCGTGCACCTGTCGTGGACGAGGTTACGGCACCTGCCAGCGGCTTTATCCGGGCGATTGACGGCAGGGCACTGGGCCTTGCGGTGGTCGGTTTGGGCGGTGGCCGGCAAAAACAGGGCGATGCTCTGGACCTGTCTGTCGGGTTGGATCAGATGGCCGGTCTGGGCACCCATGTGACCAAGGGTGACCCGATTGCAATTGTGCATGCAGCCGACGAAGCCGCACTTGAGCGCGCGAAAATGGCGGTTCTGGCGGCCTATGAAATTGGCGCGCTGGTTACAGATGAACACGCTCTAATTGTGAAACGGATCGGCTGATGGCGCGGGTATTTCTGACAGTATTGGATTCAGTTGGCTGC
>DJBQ01000052.1:802-2840 GCA_002430125.1 Rhodobacterales bacterium UBA5972 | reverse complement strand
CTAACGTTGCAATCCACAACCAGACTGTTGCTGCGAACGGCGTGCGCGCTGGCACAACAATCGTTGCTGGTATGACCTTCGGCTTCTAATCCTAACGGATTTAGCTTTATGGAAAGAGCGGGCTTCGGTCCGCTCTTTTCTTTTTGGGGTTCCTTATTGCCCATGTGATAAGCCATATTGGCGTCACAAAAGTGAGGGTTATCATGTCATTGTCAGATATTCGCGACCGGATCAGCAAAGCCGAGGCTAAGACTGGGCGGGCTGTGGGAAGTGTTCAGCTTATTGCGGTTTCCAAGGTGCAGCCGCTGGCGCGGGTTGCAGCGGTGCTGGCCGAGGGGCATCGGTTGTTTGGCGAAAACAAGGTGCAGGAAGCGGCGGGAAAATGGCCGGATTTTCGCGCGCAATACGGTGGTGTCAGCGTTCACCTGATCGGGCCGTTGCAGACCAACAAAGTCAAACAGGCGCTTGATTTGTTTGAGGCAATTCATTCGGTAGACCGCGAAAAACTGGCCCGTAAAATCGCCGATGAAGTGCAGGCGCGCGGGGCTTGTCCGGAGCTGTTTGTGCAGGTCAACACGGGCGAGGAACCGCAAAAAGCGGGGATCACGCCGGGTGAGACTGACGCATTTATTGCGACCTGCCGGGGCATGGATCTGACCATTTCAGGGCTGATGGTGATCCCGCCGGTCGATGAAGAACCCAGCCTGCATTTCGCGCTGTTGCAAAAGATTGCGCTGCGCAACGGGCTGGCCCATCTGTCGATGGGGATGAGTGGTGATTTCGAAAAGGCCATCGCTTTTGGGGCGACGCATGTACGGGTCGGCTCGGCGATTTTTGGCGAGCGGAGTTATGGTTAACGGGCGGCTTGGAACTCGGAAAATCAGCTGACACAACCCGTACACAACCTGTACACAAGGCGTACATACGATTGCCGCACCGGGGTGTTAACCTTTAGCGGATTACCACCCGCGCACCGGATTGCCAGTTTTCCAGAATGAACCGCAAAACCGGCGGCGCAAAGGCGACACAGCCCGCGGTTGGGTGGCGTGGATTGCGCCAGTTATGCAGAAAGATCGCCGAACCGGCGCCGGGCGTTGGATCAGGCCAGTTAAAGGTCAACACCGCGAAAATGTCGTACATCGAATCAGGGCGCGGCAGGCGTTCAAAACTGTAAGGATGTTTTCGCGCGGTGATGCCGTGATTATAATCAGGGTCGCGCGGATCATCTGACCAGATATCAGCCGGACCAATGGGTTGAACCGGAACGCCGAAAACCGGCTGCGCCATCCGGTCAGCGCGATAGCCAGCACAGGCGATTTCAAAGGTGCCGCGTGGGGTGATGTTATCGCCCTCGCCAAGCTTGTTGCCGATGCCGCCACGCCCAACAGCGCAAGGGAAGGTCAAACCGCGATAGCGTGCCGCCCAACGTGTAACAACCAGATCGAACCGGCGCGATGTCACAACAAATGCCCGCTTTTGGCCGCCTTGGTATCCAGATATTCGGTGTTGTGACTGTTGCGACCGACGGCCAGCGGTACGCGTTCGGTGACTTCAATGCCTGACGCCTGCATCATCTGCACCTTCTTGGGGTTGTTGGTCATCAGACGCACGGCGCTGAACCCCAGTTTGCGCAAAATCTCGGCGCCCAGTTTGAAATCCCGCTCGTCATCTTCAAAGCCAAGGCGGTGATTGGCCTCGACCGTATCAAAGCCCTGATCCTGAAGTGAATAGGCGCGCATTTTATTGGCAAGCCCAATGCCGCGCCCTTCCTGATTGAGGTAAAGCAAAACGCCATGCCCCGCCTCGCCGATTTGTTTAAGGGCGGCGCGCAATTGCGGACCGCAATCGCATTTCAGTGACCCCAGCAGATCGCCGGTAAAGCAGGCAGAATGCAGGCGGCTGAGAACCGGTTGTGCGCGATCAGGGCGGCCGATTTCAATGGCGTAATGTTCCTCGCCACCGTCATCAGGGCGGAAAACATGCAAACGCCCGGCCTCGGAAACTTCCATCGGCAGGCGGGCGGCCGTGATTTCATGCA
>DJBQ01000052.1:0-710 GCA_002430125.1 Rhodobacterales bacterium UBA5972 | reverse complement strand
TCCGTTTGCCAATGGCACCACCAAGGCTGCGGGCAACAGAAACGCCTGCTTGCACAAAATAATGGCGGCGCGAAACAGATCAGCCGACCCGTCGCGTGCCGAAATATGCGGACCTTGCATCGGGTGGTTAAGATCACCCGAGGGGTCAGCGATCGAGCGGACCCACGTCATGTCGGCATCCTTTGGCACAACGATGCGCGCCAGATCGCCGTCGTAAGCCCGGGCCTTTAATGTCTCGGCCCGTCTGGCGGTGATTGCCAGCAGCGCAGGGCCAAGGGCGCGCGCATCGCTTAAGCGCGCGCTGGTGACCGTTTCGGCCGCCAGCACCAAGGCTGACTGCGCCCCGTCAACCAGAACGACGCCGACACCCATACGCAGATCAGCCCGCAGGCGGGCGATCTGTTCGGCATGCGTTAGCGCAAGCGCCATTCCGGCAATCCTTTGTTACAGTTTCAGACAATCCTATATCTGGCTGACGGGGAATATGAAACATATCCGGCGATTTTGACAACTCCACGTGACAAAGGCGGGTGGCTATTGTGTGTTGGGCGCGTCAGGCACATGTTTTAAGCAGAGAAGACAGGAGAGCAATATGGCTAATGTCAAAAAAATACTGATGGTGGACGATGATGCAGACCTGCGGGAAGCGTTGGCGGATTCGTTGGTTTTGACCGAAGAATTTGATGTATTCGAGGCTGATACCGGGTCGC
>DJBQ01000072.1:15894-16511 GCA_002430125.1 Rhodobacterales bacterium UBA5972 | reverse complement strand
GCATTGTTCGTCAGGCAGATGCGCCCGTCGTCGAGAAAGGCGGTGAAGGCTTCCCAGCGGCCTGCTTTGCCGATCATGTACGCGATCGCCTTGGCGACCGGGTTGTGTTTGGACATCCGCGCCCTTTGTTCGATGAACCAGGCGTGCAAAGCCTCAACCAAGGGCCGCGACAGGGTTTGCCGGGTGGCGTGACGGTCCTCAGCGCTTAGGCCGTTTACATCACGTTCGATGTCGAAGATGGCGTCGATCCGTTGGACGGCTTCCAGCGCGATGGGTGAGATGTCATGGGCGGGTTTGCCCTTTCGGACATTGCCTGCGATGTCAGCCAGCTCGAAGAATTTTCGCCGCGCGTGGGACCAACACAAGGCGCTGGTCACCGGACCTGGTTGCCGGTTGGGGCGGTAGAGATCGTTGTAGCCGCTGTAGGCGTCGGACTGTAAAATGCCGTGCCAGTTGGTGAGGTGTTTATTGGGATGGGTCATTTCCCTGTCCCGAGAGAAATGAAACAAAGCTGCTGGTGGTGCGCCGCCGTCAAATGGTCGATCGTCGCGCACATAGGTCCAGAGCCGCGCTGTTTTGGTGCCCCCGCGGGCGAGCAGTGGGACAGTGGTATCATC
>DJBQ01000072.1:3810-15732 GCA_002430125.1 Rhodobacterales bacterium UBA5972 | reverse complement strand
CCGTGCAGCCGATGTGCAGACAGAACATGGTTTTCGATCAGCGCGTGGATGGGGGCCAGGGCAACAGTGGCATGGCCGATCAGATCGGCCAATGTGGACAGGCTGATCTCGACGCCTTCACGGGTAAAGCGCTCTGCCTGGCGGTTCAGCGGCTGGTGCTGGCCGAACTTTTCAAACACGATCATGGCGATCAGGCTGGGGCCTGCCCAACCGCGTGGAATGGCATGGAAAGGTGCTGGCGGTTGGCTGATCTTTTCGCATGACCGGCAGGTGAACTTTTCCCGGACTGTCTGGATCACCTTCCACTGGCGCGGCACGACTTCCAGCGTTTCGGTGATATCTTCGCCCATCTTCACGATGCGATCTGACCCGCAGCAATTGCATTGGCTCGGGGCCTCGACCACAACCCGTTCGCGCGGCAGATGGTCGGGGAAGGGTTTGCGGGTCGGCTTGCGGCGGGTGAAACTGCGCACTGTGCTGTCAGCATCGGGCGCGGCCTGCTCAGCCGCCAGCACATCTTCTGTCGCGGCGGCCTCCAGTTCCTCAAGCTGCAATTCAAGCTGATCAAGCAACCGCGCACTGCGTTCAGAGGATACGCCGTATTTGTCGCGCCGCAGCTTGGCGATCTCAAGCTTGAGTTCCTTGATCAACGCCTCCGAGCAACTCACCGTCGCGCGGATTTGCAAAAGCTCGCTGTTGGCGGCTTCAGCGCGGGCAGATTGCGTATCAGCGCGCGTTGTCTCAGCAGCAAGGGCAGTACGTAGTTTTGCGATTTCACCAGTCTCTGACATGGCTCACGTCTACTATATTGGGCCGAAAAGATCAATGAAAACAACAAAAAAACACAGATTAACCTGCCTTCGCAGGCCGTTGTGTCCAGCGTGGATTGCGCCAGTCTATGCCCTCCAGAAGGTAGCCCAATTGCGCCGCTGAAATCGCTACAGCCTCGCCTGATCCACTTGATGGCCAGATGAATGTGCCCGCCTCAAGCCGCTTAAGATACAGCGACGTGCCCACACCATCGTGCCATAAAATCTTGACCAAATCACCGCGACGCCCTCGAAAGCAGAAGATCTCCCCGGCATGCGGATCACGTCCCAGACCTTGCTGGACCTGTAGTGCCAATGTGTTCATGCCGCGCCGCATGTCCGTGACCCCGCCTGCGATCCAGACCTTCACACCCGCCGGAAACGCAATCATGCGAGCCCCCGCAGAAGATGCACCGCAGCGTCCATGTCGAACCCAGCTGGGATCGTGAGGCGATAGCGTTGGCCTACCTCAACCACCAGATCCGGCGAGGGTACCGCCGGTGAGGACTGATCCGCAGTATCCTCCGCATCATCGGCCACCACGACAACCTGAGAAAATTCAGTCGCACCAACAAGCAACCCAGCCTTGTAGCGATACCGCCAATCATAAAGCTGTGACGGAGAAACCCCATGCCGCCTCGCCAGCTGGGCCTGCACCACGCCGTCCTGGAGGCTTTCCTGAACGATCTTCAGTTTCTCATAATCAGACCAATGCCGACGCCCGGTTTTGGCGCCGGACACAACTTCTATGCGGGGTTTGAATTTGCTGTTGCTCATACGAACAACTGGTACGAAATTCCAAATCAACCGAAAAGGCGGCCCTCACCGGATGCTTACCCCCAATTGCCGGATCAACGCAGTTAAGCTGGTTGTTTTGGCGCACCGCAAGTATCACAGCGAACTCATCATTCATCTGTCACGCGATAAAACCCTCAGGACCGAGGAAACGGCCGTGCCCATCAACGGCGGCAAAAGCCAAAAGATCTCGGCAGGAACCGGCTGTTTTCACCGGCCACACCCAACCAATCCTTACTCGGCCGCCTTGGCACTTGGATTGTTCGGATGGGTCTGCCAATTGGCATAAGGCTCCACCGTTTTACCCGTCCTGGGGTCTACCGCGCCCAGCGGCAATTCCTCCATCGTGATGCAGTTTTCAACCGGGCAGACATTGACGCACAGGTTGCACGCCACACATTCCGCATCGTTCACCTTGAACCCGCGCGCCCCGTCAATTGTATCGAAAATTGCCTGATGCGAGGTGTCTTCACAGGCCGCATAACAGCGCCCGCATTTGATGCACAGATCCTGATCAATCTTGGCCTTGGTCACGTAATTCAGGTTCAGCTCCTGCCAATCACGGCAATTCGGCACCGCACGCCCAACCACCGAGGCGACCGAGGGATGGTCTTTTTCGTCCATCCACTGCCCCAGCCCCGAGATCATTTCCTGCACCACCTTGAACCCATAGGTCATCGCGGCAGTACAAACCTGCACATTGCCAGCACCCAACGCCAGAAATTCCGCCGCATCGCGCCATGTGGTGATGCCACCGATACCCGACACCGGCAAGTCTGCGGTGGCGCGGTTGCGCTTGATCTGGGCCACCATGTTAAGGGCAATCGGTTTCACCGCAGGGCCGCAATAACCGCCATGCGCTCCGACACCATCCAGCATCGGTTCCGGCGCGAACACATCCAGATTGACCGAGGTGATGGAATTGATCGTATTGATCAGACTGACCGCATCTGCGCCACCGCGCATGGCTGCCTCGGCTGGCATCCGGATATCGGTGATGTTCGGCGTCAGTTTCACGATCACCGGCATGCGGCTGTGTTGCTTGCACCAGCGGGTGACCATTTCGATATATTCCGGCACCTGCCCGACGGCCGATCCCATGCCGCGTTCCGCCATCCCGTGCGGACAGCCAAAATTCAGTTCCACGCCATCAGCCCCGGTGTCTTCGACCAGTGCCAAAATCTTGCGCCAGGGTTCCTCCTCGCAAGGCACCATCAGGCTGACGACCAGCGCGCGGTCCGGGTAATCGCGTTTGACCGATTTGATTTCCTGAAGGTTGATTTCCAAAGGCCGGTCGGTGATCAACTCGATGTTATTGAGCCCCAGCAACCGCCGGTCCGCCCCCCAGATTGCGCCGTATCGCGGCCCGTTGACATTGACGATCGGCGGGCCGTCTTCGCCCAGCGTTTTCCACACGACGCCGCCCCAACCGGCCTCGAATGCCCGACGGACATTGTATTCCTTATCCGTCGGCGGCGCACTGGCCAGCCAAAACGGGTTGGGGGATTTGATGCCGACAAATTCGCTTCTTAGGTCTGCCATAACAGATGTCCTTTTCCAGCCGTCGCCCCGGGCTTGAACCGGGGCCTCTCGGTTTCCTCAGGCGATCCCGGATCAAGTCCGGGATTGCGTTGCGCCTATTGCATCAGATGCGCATGAATATCTTCCGCTGCATCACGCCCTTCGGCCACTGCAGTTACCGTCAGATCCTCGCCGCCACTGGCGCAATCGCCCCCGGCCCAGACACCCGCAACCGAACTGCGACCAACCGCATCCACCTTGATCTTGCCGCCCGCAAGCGCCAGCACATCCGGCGCGCCCGCAAGCGTTTGGCCAATTGCCCGCAGCACCTGATCGGCGGATAGCGTCATCGTCTCGCCGGTTTCAACCAACTTGCCGCCACGGGTTTCGGTTCGCACCAAAACAATCCCATCAGCGGTCAAGGCCTTCGGTGCCATATTGTAAAGAATGCGCACACCTTTGCTGGCGGCCAAGTCCTGTTCAAAGCCTGACGCCGCCATTGCTGCCTTATCGCGGCGATAGGCCATGGTCACTGTTTCCGCCCCCAGCAACTTGCTTTGCACCGCCGCATCAACCGCTGTCATACCGCCGCCGATCACCACCACATTGCGCCCCACAGGTATATCCAGCTTGTCTGCCGACTGGCGCATCGCACCGATCCAATCCACCGCATCAACCACACCGTCGCGATTCCCGCCATCCATCGCCAGCGCGTTCACCCCGCCAAGCCCGATACCAAGAAACACCGCGTCAAACGCGTCTTGCAAGCCAGCCAGCGTCATATCCCCGCCAAGCCGCTTGCCGTAGTCCACTGCAATGCCGCCAATTCCCAGCAGCCAGTCAAGCTCGGCCTGCGCGAATCCACCCGGCGTTTTATAGGCCGCTATGCCAAATTCATTCAGCCCGCCGCCTTTGCTGCGCGCGTCAAATAGCGTAACCGAATGCCCCTTCATCGCCAGCCGATGCGCCGCCGCCAAACCAGCAGGCCCAGCGCCCACAACTGCCACGCGCTTGCCCGAATTGCTTGCGCGGCTAAACGGATGCTTGCGCTGCTTCATCAATCGATCCGTCGCATACCGCTGCAATTGACCAATCAGCACCGGCTTACCTTCGGCCACTTCGCGCACGCACACTTCTTCGCACAGGGTTTCTGTCGGGCAAACCCGCGCACACATACCGCCCAGAATATTCTGGCTTAAAATCGTGCGCGCCGCCGCTTCGGGGGTGCCGGTGGCGATCTGGCGAATGAACAACGGTATGTCGATCGAGGTCGGGCAGGCCGTCATACAAGGCGCATCATAACAAAAGTAACACCGGTCGGCGGCAACCAGTGCCGCATGATCATCCAAAGGCGCGTGCAGGTCGGAAAAGTTCGCGGCAATTTCGGCGGCAGGTAAACGCCCTGCGGCGATTCCCGGTGTGAATGGGTCAGAAGGCATCGCAATATCCCCGTTGTTTTTCGGAAAAGATGCCACAGTGTAAATTTTTTATCAACTGGTAAATTTTTGAGATTTTGCAGCCACAGGTTGCATTTTACGCGCATTATAAACGGTTGACCCTTTCGATGGGCGGATTCCTGTCACGCAATTGTATTTGTTCTTGCACTATGCGGCATGTCGTTTATCCGCTAAGGTCGAAAAGAAAAGCGAGCAACAGGCCATATGACACCCCAAAATATTGCGCCACCCTTGATGATGGCAGACAAAACCTCGCGCGACTGGAGCAGAATTCTGGCCAGCTATCGCTCTCCCAATGCAACACGCAGCCTGTTTGAACTTGGCGTCACACTTGGGCCGTTCATCTTGCTCTGGGGGGTTGCGTGGTGGGCCTTGTCTGTCAGTTACATTCTGGCTTTGACGCTGGCATTGATGAACGGCGCTTTCCTGCTCAGGCTTTTTGCGATCCAGCACGATTGCGGCCATGGTGCGTTTTTCAACAACCGCACCCTCAGCGACTGGACAGGTCGCGCGCTTGGGGTTCTGACGCTGACGCCTTATGATGTCTGGCGGCGGGCGCATTCGGTGCATCACGCCTCGTCCGGCAATCTTGATAAACGCGGCATGGGCGATATCACCACGCTGACGGTCAAGGAATATCTGGCTTTGTCCAGCTGGCGCAAATTCATCTATCGGCTTTACCGCAACCCGGTTGTGATGTTCGGCATCGGCCCGATTTACATGTTCTATCTGCAAAACCGCCTGCCATTTGGTTTTATGAAATCCGGCTGGCCCTATTGGACCAGCGCCATGGGCACCAATATCGCGATTGCGGTGATTGTGGCTTTGGTGATTTATTTCGGCGGCCTCAGCGCGCTGTTCCTGATTTTTATCCCGACGACCCTGTTTGCGGCCTCAACGGGGATCTGGTTGTTTTATGTTCAGCATCAGTTCGAAGATACAATTTGGGATTCCGAGGATGACTGGGAATTGCAGGACGCCGCCCTTCATGGCAGTTCGCATTACGATCTGCCCGTGGTCCTGCGCTGGCTGACCGCCAATATCGGCATCCACCATGTGCACCATCTGGGCAGCCGCATTCCGTTTTACCGCCTGACCGAGGTTTTGCGTGACCATCCGGGATTGGCCAGTCCCAACCGGATGACCTTCCGCCAAAGCCTGTCCTGCCTGAAATTGCACCTGTGGGACGAGAACGGCCACAAGCTGTTGTCCTGGCGTCAGGTTAGGGCGCTTTACGGCCGCGGTTGATCAATTAACGCTGGCATTGTCCGACAGAAACCCGCTGATCGCCTGCATCTTTGCGGTGCGGTGAATGGCCATATGCGTCACCAGCCAGATCGGGGTTTGCCATTCCGGCAAGGGATCGGTCATCATCACAAGATCTGGATGCACTGCCGCGATGTGCGACATCAAAAAACCAATTCCAACCCCTGCTATCACAGCATCTGACTGGCTACGCGGTTCGGACGCCCTAAATGCTATCGAATCTTCCGGTACATTTTGCCCCAACCACCGATCAAGTGGCGACCGCTGGGCAGTCTTCAATCCACTTACAAACCGATGAGCTGCCAAACCCTCAAGGCTTTTTAACGTCCCGTAGCGCGCGACATAGTCGCGATGCGCAAACAGCGAAACTGGGAACGTGCCCAAAAGCCGCACTATGTTGTCAGGCTCGGTTGGTTTTGGCCCGGCACGGATGGCAAGATGCGCCTCGCCATATTCCAAACGCAACAGCCGCTCATCCAACATGACCGTCAACCGTAAATCTGGATGCTGGGCTTGAAACACCCCTAAGACCGGCGTCAGCCAAGGAGAAAGCCCGCTTAACATCGTGACAATCAATTCGCCGCTGACTTCGGCGCCTTTACCGCGCAATCGCCCGGAAAGCTGCGCAAACTGATCCTCGGTTGCCGCGCCCACTTTCAACAGGTCCTGCCCCGCCTCGGTCGGGGTATACCCACGTGCATGCCGCTGGAACAACTTGCACCCCAGCCGTGCCTCCAGCGCGTCAATGTGCCGGATCACTGTGGCATGATGCACACCCAGTTGCGCCGCCGCCGCACTTAACGTTCCCAGCCGCGCCACCTGATAAGCGGTACGGATTTCATCCCAATTTTCAAAATCATCATTCTGTGCATTCATGCACAGAACCTGTTCATATTCTGCTCTATTGTTCAACCGCTATTTCGCATAGAACCGCCGTGAACAGAACCCAAAGAGAGTACACCGCATGTCACCATCCATCCGCAAATACGGCCTTCTGGCCCTGAAAATCATCGCAGGACTTGCCTTTCTGGCCGCTGGTCTGGCCAAACTTGCCGGCGCTGACATGATGGTCGCCACGTTTGACGCCATCGGCGTCGGCCAGTGGTTTCGCTATGTCACCGGCATAATCGAGGTCGGCTCGGCCATTCTGTTGTTCATCCCCGGCAAACAAGCCTATGCTGCTGGCTTGCTGGTCTGCACAATGACCGGCGCCTCACTGGCGCATATTTTTGTGCTGGGTGCTGACACAATGCTGCCCGCCGTCGTACTAGGCGTAATCACCGCGATCATCGCCTATTCCCACCGCGACCAATTGCCAGTCTAAGGCAGCTTGAAAACCAACCTACCTGTTGCGATGCAATTCCGCGCGCAAACTACACCGGAGAAGATAATGTCTGACACCCCCCGCGTCACCGCCCTGAAAGACGGCCCCCTAAAGGTCGAAAACGTTCCTAACCTGACAATGTCAGACGGATCCGCAGGCGAAGCCAAAGCCGCGATGTTCCTGTGCCGTTGCGGCCATTCCGCTAACAAACCATTTTGCGATGGCAGCCATAAACGCGAAGGCTGGGCCGAGTAAATCCAACCAAAGTTTTGCAACGCCGTCCGGTCCAACCGGGCGGCGTTGTGCTGTTTAATGCCCGCCGGCCAAACCATGCGCCATTTCCAGGATCTTCCCAGCCGACCGCCAGTTTCGCGCCGTCGCCGCTACGTCCAACAATTTCTCAAGCTTTGGTGCGATCGTTGAGCCTGACAAATAGTCCGGCGTGTGCAGGTAAAAAACCCGCTCGGTCAAAACAAACCGTTCCCGCAGCCCCTTGGCGACGTGCAAATTTGCCTCGTCAATCAGCGAAGGAGAGGCCAGAAAAAACAAATGCAGCACCTTTGGGTCGGACTCGGCCTCGGGAAACGGGTTGGTCGCAAGACAGGCAGCATAACTATCAAGCGGGATCACCAGAACATCCGGGCGAAATCCATTGGTGGCAAAAATTGCGTCGGCGACATCGTCACCATCCAGATCACCGCGATACGCCGCGTTGCCGCTTTGGATATAAGTCCGCACATCCCGCGCGCCCAATCCTTCCAGCACCGCCCGCAATTCCACCATCGGCAACAGCCGGTTGCCACCAACATTGATCCCACGCAGCAAGGCGATTTGCACTGACATCATGCACTCCGTTCAAAGCAGTTTATCCGTCACAAACCCCATCGTGCGGACAGCCTTTATACCAAGTTCGCCTTAACCCTGTCTTATACACCAAATCGCGGCAAAATTGAACCATTGTCCCCCTCGACCAAAGCGCGTCGATCCTATATTTTATGGCCACGGCAAACCGTCGGACGATCGCCTTTTGCATTTTTCTTGACGCCAACCCCAAAACCCGGATAAACGCCCCTCAATCCACGGAAGTGCCAAATGCTTCCGGTCCCACTCATAGGGATCGCCATCAGTCAGCGCGTTGCGCCCACTGGTGTATTTTGCGTTTGGCGAAACGGTTCCCATATGGGGGCATATCTGATGGCCTGAGGAGGGCCGGTATATGTTTGAAAGTCTTTCAGACCGCCTGTCCGGCGTCTTTAGCAAGCTCACCAAACAAGGGGCTTTGTCCGAAGCCGATGTTGCAACCGCCCTGCGCGAAGTCCGCGTCGCCCTGCTCGAGGCTGACGTATCCCTGCCAGTGGTGCGTGATTTCATCCGTGCCATTCAGGAAAAAGCCTCGGGTCAGTCCGTCACCAAATCCGTCACACCGGGCCAGCAGGTCGTCAAGATCGTCCATGACGAACTGATCGCATTCCTTGCCGGTGACGACGCCAATGCCGGCGAAATGAAAATCGACAACCCGCCAGCGGCGATCCTGATGGTCGGTTTGCAAGGCTCGGGTAAAACCACCACCACCGCCAAACTGGCAAAACGCCTGACCGAAAAGAACGGCAAACGCGTGCTGATGGCCTCGCTTGACGTCAACCGCCCGGCCGCGATGGAACAGCTTGCGATTCTCGGCAAGCAAATCGGCGTTGATACCCTGCCGATCGTCAAAGGCGAAAAACCCGAACAGATCGCCAAGCGCGCCAAACAGCAGGCAACCTTCGGCGGCTATGACGTCTATATGCTCGACACCGCCGGGCGCCTGCATATCGACCAGGTCCTTATGGACGAGGTGCAATCGGTCCGTGACATCGCCAAACCCCGCGAAACCCTGCTGGTGGTCGATGGCCTGACCGGACAGGACGCCGTCAACGTCGCCGAACAATTCAACGGCCAGATCGGCATTTCCGGCGTCGTGCTGACCCGCATGGACGGCGACGGTCGCGGCGGTGCGGCCCTGTCGATGCGCGCTGTCACCGGCAAACCGATCAAATTCGTCGGCCTTGGCGAAAAGATGGACGCGCTCGAAGAATTCCACCCGGAACGCATCGCTGGCCGCATCCTTGGCATGGGCGATATCGTCTCGCTGGTCGAAAAAGCGCAGGAAACCATCGAGGCCGAACAGGCCGAACGCATGATGCGGCGCTTCCAGAAAGGTCAGTTCAATATGAACGACCTCAAGATGCAGCTTGAACAGATGATGAAAATGGGCGGCATGCAGGGCGTCATGGGCATGTTGCCGGGCATGGCCAAAGCCTCCAAACAGATGGAGGCCGCGGGCATTGACGACAATATCCTCAAGCGACAAGTCGCACTGATCCAGTCAATGACCAAAAAGGAACGCGCCAACCCGATGATCATGCAGGCCAGCCGCAAGAAACGCGTCGCCAAAGGCGCGGGTCTTGATGTCAGCGACCTGAACAAACTGCTCAAAATGCACCGTCAAATGGCCGATATGATGAAGAAGATGGGCCAAATGGGCAAAGGCGGCATGCTAAAACAAGCGATGAAAGGCATGTTCGGCAAAAGCGGCATGCCCGACATGAACGACCCTGCCGCAATGGAACAAGCCGCCAAAGCCATGGGCGCGAAAATGCCCGGTGGTCTGCCCGGCCTTGGCGGCAGCAAACTGCCAATGGGCCTCAGCGGATTTGGTAAAAAGAAATAACATGCCATCACAGTTTCCCAAATACTCCTGCACGCCGCAGACCCCACAAACCGCCCTCAAAGCGGTGCGTCGCCTGTCCGCACGCATAAATGGTGTCGCGCGGCAGCGCGTCCGTTTGGTGGTCTGATGCAAATCCCAACCCTTGAAACCCAGCGCCTTACCTTGCGCGAAAACCGCCTGTCGGATTTCGAACCGCTGGTGGAATTTTACGCCGATCCGATCCGTTCGGCAGGCTTTGGCGGCGTGCTCAATCGCAACGACGCATGGCGTTGGCTCGCTAGTTCCATCGGCCACTGGCAGTTGCGCGGCTACGGCTTCTGGACGGTCGAGGAAAAAGCCACCGGCCTGTTTGCCGGCATGGTCGGCCTGTGGTCGCCCGAGGGCTGGCGCGAACCGGAACTGGGCTGGATACTGGCCGCAAATGCCGAAGGCCGTGGCATCGCCTACGAGGCGGCCCTGGCCGCACGCACATATACCTATGACGTTATGGGCTGGGACACCCTGACCAGCAACATCATCCCCGGCACCACCCGGTCGATTGCACTGGCCGAACGATTGGGGGCCAAACTCGACGGCAGCTATCACAACGATCACATGGGCGGCGAAATCCTTGTCTACCGCCACCCGTCACCTGCCGAACTCGACAACGATGGCAATGTCGAGGCCTACACATGATCATCGGCATCCCCACCTTAGAGACCGACCGCCTGATTCTGCGCGCCCCGTCTTTGGACGATTTCGAGGCCGAGGCCGGGTTTTTCGCCTCCCCTCGTTCCGCAGGTGTTGGTGGCACCCAAACCCGCGATCAGGTCTGGCGCTATTTGGCGTTTCACATCGGCCATTGGGCGTTTCGCGGATACGGCATGTTCGCCATCGTCGAGAAATCCAGCGGCATTTATTGCGGCCGCTCCGGTCCCTATTTCCCGGAAGGCTGGCCAGAACCCGAAATCGGCTGGACCGTGATGCAAGCCGCCGAAGGCCGCGGCATCGCGTTCGAGGCCGCGACCCGCACCCGCCAATACGCCTATGACACGCTTGGCTGGGACACCGCGATCAGCCTGATCGCAGCCAGCAATCAGCGCTCGCAAACGCTGGCCAAACGCTTGGACGCCACGCTCGAAAGCAGTTACGTGCATCCGCAATTTGGCGACATGCAGGTCTGGCGTCACCCGGCAGCCGGGGTTTTGCAATGACCGATTTGTATGCACAGGTTGTGTACGCGTTGTGTACGCATTGTGTACCGCCGTTTTCCCTGAACAGGAGCCAAAAATGACCGACGCCATCAGCCGCGCCGCCGACCTTCTGCAAGACCACCGCGCCAGCATCGACCGGTTGGACGCGATCCTGGTTTATACGCTGGGCGAACGGTTCAAGCACACCCAGCAAGTCGGCATTCTGAAGGCCGAGCATAACCTGCCGCCAAGTGATCCAGCCCGCGAGGAACAACAGATTGCCCGATTGGAAAAGCTCGCCCTGGAAGCCAATCTCGACCCCGAATTCGCCAAGAAATTCCTGAACTTTGTCATCGACGAGGTTATCAGGCACCACCAGAAACACCAACAATAACAACCATGTAGTGCGGGCATTCGCCCGTCGCACCACGCCATTCATAAGGAGAAACCCAATGGCAATGAAGATCAGACTCGCCCGTGGCGGCTCAAAAAAGCGCCCCTATTACTCTATCGTCGCCGCTGACTCGCGGATGCCGCGCGATGGCCGCTTTATCGAAAAACTGGGCACCTACGCCCCGCTGTTGCCCAAAGACAGCGCAGAACGCGTGACCATGGACGTTGACCGCGTCAAGCATTGGCTTGCACAAGGCGCCCAAGTCACCGACCGCGTGTCGCGGATGCTGGAAGCCGCTGGAATCATTGAGAAAAAACAGCGCGCCAATCTGAAAAAAGGCGAACCGGGCAAGCAAGCCAAAGACCGCGCTGACCAGAAAACCGCAAAAGCCGCCGCCGCCGCAGAAGCCGCTGCCGCCCCGGTAGAAGCACCGGTTGAAGAAGAAGTTGCGGCAGAAGAAACCGTTGCAGAAGA
>DJBQ01000072.1:0-3569 GCA_002430125.1 Rhodobacterales bacterium UBA5972 | reverse complement strand
CAGAAGAAACCGTTGCAGAAGAAGCAGTTACGGAAGAAGCCGTAGTTGCAGAAGTTGCAGCCGAAGAAACCCCCGCGGCGTAATCGCAACGCTTTTGGTCAAGGCTCTTTTTTGCGCTTTGAACAGGCGATAGAAATAGGGCGGCGGATTTTTCTGCCGCCCTTGCCATTTGAACCCGAGGATTCCCATGTCGCAACGTTATTGGATTGGTGTAATCGCTGCAGATCACGCGGATCACGCAATTAATTCAGGCGTTTGCGCATTTTCGAATGGCAGCAAATCCTCGTTGGCCAAGCTGTCAGAAGGCGACCGTATCGCCTATTATTCGCCCAAAACCGCCTATGCCGACGTCCCGCGCACCCCGGTACGACCCCTGTTGGAACACCTGAAATTCGTGGTTAATCCGGCGAAATGGGGCATGGCCTTTCGCCGAGGTCAGTTTGAAATTTCCGAGGTTGATTTCAACCTTATCGAAACCACAGCCAGGACGATCAAGAAATGAGTAAAGACCGTATTTGCTTGGGCGTGATCACCGGTTCCTTCGGTGTCCGCGGCGAGGCCCGCATCAAAAGTTTCTGCGCTGACGCCACCGCAATTGGCGACTACGGCCCGCTAAGTGACGAGGCCGGCACGACGTCTTATAAACTGACGATTACCCGTCCGGTAAAAGAAGGTTTTTCGGTGCGCCTGTCCGGGGTCACAAACAAGGAACAGGCGGATGCGCTGAAAGGCACCCGGCTTTATGCCCCGCGATCCGTGTTGCCTGATCTGCCTGATGACGAGTATTACTATTCTGATTTAATTGGCTTAAAGGTCATGGATACCGGCGGCGAATTGATCGGTAAGATCAGCGCCGTCCACGATCATGGGGCTGGTGAAATTCTTGAAATTGCGCTAACCGGTAGCAGCGGCACCACGCTGGTTCCTTTCACATTAGCAATCGTTCCTACCGTTGATTTGACCGCCGGTCTTGTCGTTGTGGATATGGTCGAAGACCCCGCAACCGGGCCTGACGATGTCTGACACCCCGAAATCCCACAGGCGTCTGTCAATCCGCGCCTCGGCAAAGCCACGTGACCTCATGGCCGAAACGCCGGAAATTGCTGGTGCCTGGAAAGTACGCGTGATCACCCTGTTCCCCGAAGCTTTCCCCGGCACGCTTGGCCTGTCACTGACCGGCAAAGCACTGCAATCGGGGCTTTGGGCGTTGGAAACCATCGACCTCAGGCCCTTTGGGGTCGGCAAACACCTTAATGTAGACAATACACCAACCGGCGGCGGCGCTGGCATGGTGATGAAACCCGATGTTGTCGGCGCAGCCCTTGAGGCGGCGGCTGACGGCACGCCGCTTGATCGCAGCGACTGGCCGGTGATCTATGTCTCGCCGCGTGGCAAACCCTTTGTGCAAGCCGATGCGCAGCGGTTTTCCAAAGCCCGCGGCATGACTATTTTGTGCGGCCGTTTTGAAGGCGTCGACCAGCGCGTTCTGGATCATTTCGCGGTCGAGGAAATCTCGCTTGGTGACTTTGTTCTGACCGGCGGAGAGATTGCAGCACAGGCCTTGATTGATGCAACCGTTCGGCTTATACCCCGCGTGCTTGGAAACACTGAGTCGACCGAGGAAGAATCATTCTCAGCCGGTTTGCTTGAGCATCCACAGTATACACGGCCGACGGAATGGTTGGGACGTGTGATACCCGAGATACTCCTTTCGGGTCATCACGCGAACATCGCCAAATGGCGAAACGACCAGGCCCGACGCTTAACAAAAGAACGTCGTCCTGACCTCTGGCGGGCTTATCAACTTGATAGGGACCCGGGTGGAGACCAAGAGCTCTAGGGACGCACTCAAACTTCGCTGGCAAACAGCGAGCTAAAAGGACGACTGATATGAACCTGATTGAACAGCTAGAAGCTGAACAAATCGCCGCACTGGGGAAAACTATCCCCGACTTCAAGGCTGGCGACACTATCCGCGTTGGTTACAAAGTGACCGAGGGAACCCGCTCGCGCGTGCAGAATTACGAAGGCGTTTGCATTTCGCGTCGTGGCGGCAGCGGCATCGCTGGTGCGTTCACCGTGCGCAAAATCTCGTTTGGCGAAGGCGTCGAACGGATGTTCCCGCTGCATTCGCAAAACATCGACGAAATCACCGTGATCCGTCGCGGCAAGGTGCGTCGCGCCAAGCTTTATTACCTGCGCGACCGTCGTGGTAAATCTGCCCGTATCGTCGAGCAGGCCAACTATAAAGCGCCAGCCGGCGCAGACGTATAAGGACCGGACCGATGAAAAAAGAAATCCATCCCGACTATCACGCAATCACAGTCAAAATGCTCGACGGTTCAACCTACGAAACCCGCTCGACCTATGGCAAACAAGGCGAGACACTTGTTCTGGACATCGATCCATCGGTGCATCCGGCATGGACAGGTGGCTCCACCCGTCTGCTGGACACTGGCGGTCGCGTCAGCAAGTTCAAAAAGAAATACGAAGGTTTGGGCTTTTAAGCCATATCAACCAAATTTTCAGAACGCCGTCCAACTGGGCGGCGTTTTGCGTTTTGGGCCCTGATCGGAATTGCAGCAAAAAGCTGTCGCAGAAATTGCATAAAGGCCTTTCCAAACCGCCCCAAGTCTTGCACATAACTTAAACAAGTGTCGCATAGTGGTACGGTTCGATTGCGTCACGCAGTTGCCGTCTGCGCTGTGGCAAACCGGGGCAAGACATGGCGCATATCATCGTTGTCGGTAATGAAAAAGGCGGTTCGGGCAAATCGACCACCTGTATGCATGTGGCCACGGCACTGGTGCGTCTTGGCTTTACCGTTGGCGCCCTGGATCTGGACACACGCCAGTGCAGTTTCTCGCGTTATCTGGAAAACCGCGTCGAATATATGCGGCGGACGAACACGCCTCTGCCGATGCCGACCATTGGCGCGCTGCCAAATATACCAGCGGCAAGTCTGGCCCCCGGCGAAAACGTGCATGACCGCCGTGTCGCCGACGCTGTGGCCCGGCTTGACGGTCAGAACGACTTTGTTGTGATCGATTGCCCCGGCTCGCATACCCGCATGTCCGAAGTTGCACATTCTTTAGCAGACACATTGATAACCCCGTTGAATGACAGCTTTGTTGATTTTGATCTGCTGGCCCGCACCAACGCCGAGGACGGCAAAGTCCTTGGGCCTTCCGTCTATTCCGAAATGGTCTGGAGCGCTCGTCAGATGCGCGCACAGGCCGGTTTGCAACCGATTGACTGGGTTATTGTGCGCAACCGGCTTGGCACCCAGAATATGCATAACAAACGCAAGGTTGGTGACGCGCTGGATCAATTATCCAAGCGGATCGGGTTTCGGGTGTCACAAGGGTTCAGCGAACGGGTTATTTTCCGCGAAATGTTTCCAAGCGGTTTGACCCTGCTGGACATGCGTGATGCCGGTATGGCCGGGTTGAACCTGTCCAACGTTGCCGCCCGCCAAGAGGTACGCGATTTGGTGAAAGCCTTGAACCTGCCGGATGTGGTGGTCCGGTTCTGATCACTGTTCCACCCGAATCATCTGACCTGAAATC
>DJBQ01000085.1:14800-17188 GCA_002430125.1 Rhodobacterales bacterium UBA5972 | reverse complement strand
GTCCTAATGGGGGCGAGAATGCCTGAAATGCGGCTATTGTGAAATGGGTCTATTGTTTTTCCAGGGTTTTGACATACAGGCAGGCCGACACGTCAGGTATTTACGACACTCAGCGCCAGTCTAGCGACCTTTGCAGGTCTTTCATTTTCTCAGGCTTTTTACGCTGTGCCAAAATATTCCGCACGCAAAGTTTGCGGGTCATATTCGGTGCGAATCCAGTCAGAAAGACTGATGTCCCGTCCTGCGGCATCCCGTTGATAGGCCTCAAAAAAGAAATCCAGAATTCCGTTCTTGGACTGTTTGAGATGAACGAAACGCCAATGCAGCTGATCAAGAGCTTGATCAACTGGTTGATTCTTTATGACCATCAAATAAAGAACAGCGGCCAACCCGGTGCGATCGGCACCCGATTTGCAGTGCATCACAAACGGCTTTTCGATGGTTCGAAACAAATGCTCAAGCTCGATCAGATTTTCGCGGCTGACCAGATCAGCCGCAAACATTGTGTGATCAATCAGCGTCAGACCCAATTCAGCGCAGGCTTCTTTTTCAAAAAGGTAATGGCTGTGTTCGCCAACACCACGCAGATTAAGGATTGTTTTCACCCCCATCGCCCGGAATTGCGCCAACCGCCGCGGCGAGGGCTGGTTCGAGCGGTATACACCTGTATCAATTTCGTGGAAATTCCGCCACAGGACGCGCAAAACTCCGTGATCGATAAACAGATAATGCCGCCACGCCCGTCGCCGCATTGCGGGTGAGGAGATGTCTTCGCCCAAACGGTTGCGCCAACCGCGTTCTGCGGATTTGAACCTTTGCCAAAGCGACATCCTAGCGGCCCCGCAAACGGTTAACGTGCAGGGCTGTCAAATAGATAAACCGGTATTTGAAATTGCGCAGCCCTTGCTTAAGCTTCACAGCAAGTGATCCACCGCGCAAAGATTTCCGCGTCGCCTGTATGGTATCAGAATGCTGAAGATCAGCGTTCAGACTAAGCGGCGGCGGCATTACCAACCGGACGTCCAGACCGTGCTCCCAAAACCGTTTATGATCTTCGTCGATTGGCCGGGCAAAAGGCGCTGATCGTGCCAACAACCTGCCCGCTGCGTCCCTTCTGATCACATAACCAAGAGTGGTGTTTGGAATTTGGTAAGGCCGTGCAATTTCAAAGCCGTCACACAAGTTTCGGCGATTTAGCATCACCTTATTGCGACGTCGCGCAAACAACTTGACCATGTCCCATGGATCCTGATCCGCAATCAATGCCGCAAGAACCTGCGGGAAATGCGGGCTTGCCGTGAAATCATCTTCTAGGATGATCGCGCCATCAGCATTGCCCGCCGCGATCCTGCGCCACAGTTCGATATGACTAAGGTAACATCCAAGTTCGCCCCGCACCAAAGGCAACCGAAACATCCTCTGATTTGCGTCTGCATCATAAACCGCCGACGCCTTGGCATCTGACAATGCGCGCCCATTGACCGCCTCGAACCGCTCAAACGGGATGCCCAAAGCGTTCAGAGCCGACGTGCAGCTTTGCATTCGCGCAACGTTATCGGCCATGTTGATCACGTAAACCGGCCACATGTCGGCGCGCATTTTTCGTTCGGATTGCTTCATAAGCCCTTAAAACGCTATTCCGAGAAAAGGCGCAACAGGTGGTTTGCGTCTCATCGTTGCAAATACCACGTTCCCATGGGCCGGGATTGGTAGCGCCCGAACCCTGTCAAAATGATCGTGACGCCCAGCCGCTGATTTGCCGTTCCTGTGATGCAAAAACATGGCGTTTTATTGCCTGAGTTGGCAAGTTACAGGCTGGCCTCAATCAACCTCGCCGCCCTTTCATTCATCGACACATAAAGCTGCGCGGTTTCATGATTGGCAGCAATCGCTAAAAGCTTGTCAGCATAATCCGCCTTTGACATTTTCCCAATCGCCGCCATGATCTGATCTTCGCTTTCACAAATCCACATACCATTAGGGTCAAAAAACGTCGCAATATCTGGCGCGCCCCAGTAAATCGGCACTGTGTTCAACAAAAAGGCATCAATCAGTTTTTCGGTAAAATACCCCGGCTCGCGACTGTTCTCGATCACAACAGAATACCGATAGGGCGCCAACCCTTCGGCCTTATCCTCAAAAAACCGATACCCGCGCCCCATAATATCAACATCCAGCCCCTCGGCCCTGACGCGCTTGACGATTTTATGGCGCAGTTTATGCCCCTTCAGACGGCGTCGATCCGAGGCAATCAGCGACGCCATTTCGGTTTTGGTCACGTCCTTGTTGCGCCAATCCGGCACCCAAGTGTCGCCAAAAACAAAGAACGCTCCGTTCGGGATTGCCGCCAGCAGGTCAGGGTTACAGGTTAGAACCCGATAAAACCGT
>DJBQ01000085.1:4820-14733 GCA_002430125.1 Rhodobacterales bacterium UBA5972 | reverse complement strand
GAACCCGATAAAACCGTCGGTGAAACAACTTGGCCAGCCACATGTAATGCCAATGGAACGATTTGGGTTCAACAAGCAGCAAAGATAACTGCGCCTTTAAGCCACGCAGTTTGCCCGAGAAAACCCATCGACGCGGAAAGGTGTAAATATGGGCTGATGCGTCCAGGTCACCGACCTTTTGGCCGGTCAACCCAGGCGGTCGCCCAATCGGCCAATCAAGCTGATCTAGTGGCACGTCCACCAATTTGCCGCCTAATTTCAAATAGTAAGGCACCATCGCGACCACGTGGTCGGTCCCTGCCTCGGTCGGCTTTTCAACATCTGAATATGTCATTCCGTCACCTGCCACGCTGCGCTGCAATTTGTAGCGGCTGCCATTTTAGCACCAGGTTCAGGTGATGAGGTGGCACAGGTGATGGGATATTCCGAACGAGGTTAAAATTTGCGGCTATGCTGTAACGGCCAGCCTTGTGCGGTCACAAGAAAAATCATTGATGTCCGTAACTGTGCGCTTAGCGCAAAATCCTCCCCTTATTCAAGGAAAACTTACGGTTAACTGTTCGCAGCTATCCAAAAGAATCCGTCCGCTTACTGGGAATGATTTCCTTTTTCCCGGCCAGCGAGTCGAATTAACCGACATTGCGCTTACAGAGGCGCTGAGTACCTAGGTGAATCAGTGCAAATTCATGGCTTTAAAGTAAGCTTCTGGACTTGGGCGCAGGATACCAGCGTGGTGACGTTTGGCGCGGATGAAACAGCACCGCGCATAAATGGACAATTGGGCAGCAGCATATTACTCAATCTGCAGCTTGGGTTTTCAGATCAATGGATTGATCCCGAGTCTGGCTTTTCAGCAGCATACATTTCCTTACTTTTAAGGTCACGAGTTAAGATTCAAAAGCATTTTGGCATTGAAAGCGATGACAGGTAAGCAGAATTTATCCCAAAAAGACAAACCGGCGAACAGCCTTTCGCTGAATTTCGAACGGCACACTGCGAAGGAAGGTATTTGGTCCAGAGGGCCGAGTTTGTCCTCTGCTCGTTTCGCATCGTGGTTGGAATGAGGACAATCGTTGCTATTTCACCGGCCGCAGCTAAGCGGGATAAACCTGACGATGAGGGTCAGGCGCGACAAAGCATCCATCTTTCTACTACCGGTGGCGCAGAGCAATCAGCAAAGTCGTCAAATTGACGGCGCCCTCAATAATCCTCGCCTACCGTGACCGTGGCTTCTGCATCGGCAAGCAATCATCATGCTGACGCTTTCAACCCCCTTTTGTTCAAAGTCGACAGACCGACCCCAAAATCACCTGCCGTTTTGCTCGTCGCAATGGACACTGCATCACGTTGAAACTTGTTCGGAATTTCATTGCTATTCATGCCAAACATTGCCCGAAATCGACCAGAACTAAACAGGGGCAAGACCAAATTCACTTTTCGACACCCAACGTTTTTCTTACGAGACTTAACAATCGAGTGCGTTCTTTTGCCGTAAGGCCCACGAGGATGTCGGCTTGCAGGTTTGAAACGATAGGGCGCATTCGAGCTAAAACAATCGCTCCTTTTTTGGTAAGGCTGACCTCACGTGCCCGGCGGTCATGACGGCTGACAATACGCGCAACAATGCCTTTCTGTTCCAGTCGGTCGATAACCCCGCCAATCGTTGCGCGATCGTATCCGATTATGGCGGCAATCTGCGCCTGATCGATCCCGGGATTGGTGCTTAGGGCATTTATCGCTGCGAACTGAACTGGAGTAAGATCCCATCCGGCGGCCTGAACTTGCTTTTGAAAGACCTGCGATGACTGTTGTTGCAGGCGCCTTATCAAGTGGCCGGGCATGTCCAATAATTCCATTTAGCCCTTCACACTCCTATTTTTTCAAGCTGGAGGTCTGTTTCTCTTGCCAACTGACTAATCGACTAATCGACTGCGTCTCACTCTTTTAGTGCAAATAATAAAATATGTATACTTATCTTTTTTTCTAGATTAGTTAGTATGTAAACTTACTAATAAACACGGATGGCTCAGCCTTTTACGCCAAGGGCCGTCGAAAGGAACCCCACATGCAATTTCATCTAAATGGATTCCAGCCGGGCAACCCCGAGGTTTCGAACGCCACTAACGACCTGGCCGAAAAACATGCCAGCCTGCCAAAAGAACTGGATGTTCTGATCGTTGGCAGCGGGCCAGCAGGACTTACTTTGGCCGCGCAACTGGCGGCGTTTCCCGGCATTCGCACCCGCATCGTCGAGCAAAAAGATGGACCGATCGCAAAGGGTCAGGCAGACGGTGTGTCTTGCCGATCAATGGAAATGTTCAACACCTTTGGATTTGCTGACCGTGTCTTGAAGGAGGCGTATTGGGTCAACGAAACAACGTTTTGGAAACCAAAATCAGGCCAACCCGACGTAATCGAACGCACCGGCCGCATTCAGGATGTCGAGGACGGCCTTTCCGAAATGCCGCACGTGATCCTTAATCAGGCGCGGGTTCATGATATGTATCTCGAGGTAATGAGAAATGCACCCTCAAGACTTGTGCCGAATTATTCGCGTCAGCTGATTGACCTTCACGTTGACAATGGTGCCACCGATTATCCCGTTACGGTCAAACTTGAACGGCTGAACGGCGAACATACCGGCGAAATTGAAACCGTGCGGGCGCGCTATGTTGTTGGGTGTGATGGTGCACGCAGCGCCGTGCGGACTGCTATCGGGCGTGCGTTAGAGGGTGATTCGGCCAATCAGGCTTGGGGCGTTATGGACGTTTTGGCCGTGACAAATTTTCCGGATATTCGCCTGAAAACACTCATTAAGTCCAATAGCGCCGGCAACATCGTGATTATCCCGCGCGAGGGCGGCTATCTGGTACGGCTCTATATAGAGCTAGACGAACTGGGCGAAACCGAACGCGTCCGGAACAAGAAAATCACCGTCGACGAACTGGTGACGGCAGCGAACAGGATTTTCCACCCCTATTCCCTTGATGTAAAAGAGGTCGTCTGGTGGTCGGTTTATGAAATCGGCCAGCGTCTCACCGACAAGTTCGATAATGTGCCCGCAGGTCAAATCAAAACCCAACTTCCGTGCGTATTCATTACCGGTGACGCCTGCCACACTCACAGCCCCAAGGCGGGTCAGGGCATGAACGTCTCGATGGGTGACAGCTTTAATCTTGGCTGGAAATTGATTTCGGTTTTACAGGGGCGCGCGGCACCTGCCCTGTTGCACAGTTATTCTGCTGAACGGCAACTGGTGGCCAAAGACCTGATTGATTTTGACCGCGAATGGGCAAAGATCATCAGTGCCAAGCCTGAGGAAACTGAAACCCGGCCCGGCGATGAAGCGCCGTTGTTTCAGAAATACTTCGTTGAACATGGCCGCTATACGGCGGGATTGTCGGTGAAGTATCAGACCTCGGATTTAACCGGAGCCACAACCTGGCAGCATCTGGCGACAGGCTTTGAGATTGGCACCCGGTTTCATTCGGCCCCCGTCATCCGGTTGGCAGACGGCAGGCCGATGCATCTGGGGCACACGATAAAGGCAGATACTCGCTGGCATATTTATGCTTTTTCAGGCGATGAAGACCCCAGCGGTGAGCGTTCAAATATCCGTGATTTGTGTACGTTCCTGACCACATCGTCCGCCTCACCAATCCGCAAATTCACGCCCGCTGGTCAGGACATTGACGCTGTGATTGATTTACGCGCCGTGTTCCAGCAGTACCACCGTGACCTGATGGTTGCGAAAATGCCGGAATTGTTGTTGCCCCGAAAAGGCCGGTATGGGCTGATAGATTACGAAAAGATGTTCTGTGCTGACCTGAAGAACGCGCAAGATATCTTTTCCGTGCGCGGAATTGATCGGCAGCAGGGCTGTATTCTGATCGTCCGCCCCGACCAGTATGTTGCGCATATTCTACCTATGGATGCTTATGCCGAGTTGGGAGATTTCTTTGCAAGGTTTATGGTGTAAAGGCCACTAAATCCAGTTTAATGCATTTTCAAAACTGACCTAAAACCGCACCTCAACCCAAAGTGCGGCCGATGAAAGCCAACCAGTTCTTGTGGCAAATCTTGGCGATAACCGCCTCGCCGAACTGGTGGTCTTTCATCGCCTGCCGCAAATTTGGCAGTGCCGCGGCGGTTTCCATGTTATGCGGCATCGGCGCTCCGTCGAAATCCGAACCGAGCCCGACATGATCTTCGCCAGCCAGTTCAATCATATGCGACAAGTGCCGCATTGCGGCCTCAATCCCGCCTTCAGGGGCCGCTTTGCCATCCTCCCGCAAGAACATCGTGCCGAAGTTCAAGCCGACCATACCCCCGGTTTCGCCGATAGCGCGCAATTGGTCATCGGTCAGGTTTCGCGCGCCCGGACTGATCGCATGGGCGTTGGAATGGGTGGCGACAAGCGGCAAACCTGCTGCGGCCACGTCCCAGAACCCGGCGATGTTCAGATGGCTTGTATCCAGAATAACTCCCAATTCCAGACAACGGGCAGCCAACGCCTTGCCTTCTGGCGTCAGACCCGGACCGGTATCGCCGTCAGATGGATAACGGAACGGCACGCCATGGCCAAAAACCGTTGGACGTGACCAGACGGGGCCGATTGACCGCAGACCTGCGGCGTAAAGCGTTTCAAGGGCGATAAGTTCGCGGTCAATCGCCTCGGCGCCTTCCAGATGCATGATCGCCGCCATTTTGCCATTGGCAATTGCCGAAGAAATTTCGGCGTGATTTCGACACACGGCCAACACTCCGGCACGATCAAGCGTCAACAGGATACCGGCTTGTTCGACGACGATTTTCAGTGCGTATTGTTGGTCAAGCTCAGCTGGCAATGGCTCGTCATAGGGCGGCGTAAACGATGGCATTGAAAACGATTCAACTGGCGGGACAAACATTGCAAAGAATCCGCCCGCCAAGCCGCCTGCTTTTGCTTTGGCAAGATCAATGTGACCGGTTTCGGAATTCTGAAACCGCTCGACAACGCCCGCAACGCCGCCTTTCCACAATCGCAAAATCGCGTCGTTGTGGCCGTCAAAGATATAAGGCGTTGGCATTTTCAGAATCCTTTTCAATATGTTCAACTTTCAACACGGAAACATTTAGCACGAGAAATCGACTTTCCGACGTAAAAAAACGCGTTATCGAACATCGTATTGATGACCGCTCTTCTGCAAAGAGATATGATGATTTGCGCAGATGTCAGAACAGCCAACGCATTTTTGCCGTCCAATTCATAGTCATAGAGTTCTGGCGCCATCGCAAGCTGCGCCGCGGCCGCTTGCTTGCCGGATGCGCCTGGTGTCAGGTTGCTGTGGGATTTATCTTGTGCGAAACCAATTGCTGCCCAGCCTACCTAAAAGTTGTGGCGCAAAGCACCGCTATGACATTTCGTCCATGTTTCACTTGCGAAATCTCTCTCGGATATTACCCGCGCAATGCCATTGGGTTTCGATTGCGGAAAGCACTAAATTGTGACAATTGCAGTCATCAAATCAGGACGCCGGGCGCATCCGGCTGAAACAACAACCCATTGATGCGATAACCGCCTTTGGCCAAGTCAACCGCGGACACCCCGTAAAACTACACCTGCTTTGGCTAAAGCTGAGAACAATTTTTCGTCGACGGAATAACTGTCAGCACGATAGTTTGGTCGACCGTCAGCCCCGACCCATGCCGTATGATAAACAAGGTAGATCGGCACTTTTTGGTCCAACTGAATGACCGTTTCAACTCCTCTGGCAACTGCGCTGTCAAACAACGATTTGGGATTGGAGCTTTGTTTTGCTAACAAAGTATAGGCCAAGTCATAGGGGTCCTGAACCCGGACGCATCCGTGACTATAGGTGCGGATATCGCGGCCAAACAGGCTTTTGGATGGGGTGTCATGCAAATAGATCGCGTGACGGTTGGGGAACATGAACTTGACGATACCAAGCGCGTTGTCGTTGCCCGGTGGTTGGCGCAATGTGTACGGGAAATTGGTTTTAGTATAGGCCGAATAGTCAACGGTCGTGGAATCGACCACATGACCATCTGCATCGGTCATAATGATACCTTGCCGTTCAAGTGCACCCGGATTCTCGCGCAACTGCGGCAGGTACTCGCCCCCGGCAATGGAGTCCGGCACGAACCATGACGGGTTCACAATCAGATGTGTCATGGCCTCTTCAAATTCAGGCGTGCGCCAACGGCCGGGCTTTCCGACAACCACCCGTGTTTCAAAACTTGGTTTTCCGTTGTCGAAAACCGTGGCCGTAAAGGCCGCCTCGTTGACGATGATATGTCGCTTACCCAGCGCCTTGTTTAGCCAGCGCAATCGTTCAAGCGCAATGATAACCTGCTTCAGCCGGGTTTCCGGGGAAGTATTGATCGCACTAAGCGTCACTTTACCCGCGACTCCGTCCGCATTCAGTCCATGATCAATTTGAAACGCTTCGATTGTGCGTTGCAATCCCTCGTCATAGACGGGCGACGCACCAAGGTTACCGTAATTCATTTGTGTCAGCCGCTTTCGCATCACCACAACTTCCGGCCCGGATGCACCCAGCTTCAACGAGTCGGCTGCGACTGTCGGCCCCCAGCCGCCTGCCCCTACAACGCGCTCCATCCGCGCTTTTTCTTTTAAAAGCCGGGTGTAATCAGGATTGCTTGGAATCAACCCCTTCAGGAAGCTGTCCGGCGTGCTTTGTACGAAAGCCTCAAGCGTTTTCAGCCGATCCCGCCGGGGCGGTCTGAGGGTCATATTCCTGTCGATCTGGCGTGGTTCGAGAATACCGGTTTGCAGATCACTGGCATATTGCAGAAACATGCGCGAGGTTTCGACTTCAAGCTGACCGCGGGCTTTGGCTGTGGTGTTTTTGGAAAAAGCCGCTTTGACCGCCTGAGCGTCATACCTGCCAATCGGCAAGCCGTGATCTGGCGCAGTCGTTAGTGCATCAAACAAGGCCATAAGGCGTTTCCTGTCGTTGCGGCCAGTCCAAATCGGTTCGAAATCCCGCCCTTTGTAAAATGCAGCTAAAGCTTTATCTGACGCTGATGCCTCGGCAATGGCTTGTTTGAAGGCAACGTTTTGCGAAAACGCCGGCATCGCAAGCAGTGCGACAAGTCCCACCAAAAGGAAAAAGAAAATCGCTTGGACAACGTGCACCTGACCAGACGGTTGCCCAATCGTCGATAGGGACTTAACCCGAGCTTGCTTCAAAAACATCAAGAACCTCATTTCCTTTCGTTTTGCTGAACACCATCTGAACAAACAACCGGGTCAGCTCAGCACTGTCGCCATCCGCCGCATTGCCAGCACGTATCCTTCGATCCCGAACCCAGCAATCACACCATCTGCCCGAAGACTAACATAGGAATGGTGCCGGAACCTTTCACGTTTGTGAACATTGGATATATGGACCTCAAGAACCGGACCTTCAAACGCGTTCAACGCGTCCAAAACGGCAATAGACGTATGGGTCAGCGCCGCCGGGTTGATGATAATCCCGGCAGCTTGATCGCGCGCTTCATGGATCCACTCAACGATCTGGCCTTCCCAATTTGACTGGAACTGCCGGATTACAAGCCCCACTTCAGCCCCAACTGCCGCACAATTCCGTTCGACGTCTTGCAACGTATCGTGTCCATAAATCTCGGGCTGACGTTTACCTAAAAGATTAAGGTTCGGACCGTTCAGTATATAGATTGTTTTAGTCATTGTTTTACCCGTGTTCGCCCGTTTCAGGCGCCGACAGCGATTCCAGCCTGTATTTCGGCGTTAAGACTGCGGCAAATATGCCGTTTCCCCGCGCCTATAGCAAGTGGTTGATCCTTAACCCGCGGCAGCCACTTGATCTGGTAGGTGGTTGGTCCGGAAACCAGTCAATTCATATCAAGCGCTGATTTTCGCAGGATATCAAAAGCAATCGATTCCAGCGCGTTCTGATGTGTACACTCAAGCAATATCTGCGGCGCAGCACCTTCTTCATGCGCTTGCAGCCAGCGATCTGCACACAGGCACCACCGGTCGCCCGCCTTTAAGCCGACAAAACCATATTCTGGCCGCGATGTCGAAAGGTCGTTGCCAAGGTACTTTGACAAGGCCAGAAACTCGTCTGTAACCTGACAGCAAACCGTATGCTTGCCAACGTCAACCGCGCTGGTGTTACAACACCCATCGCGGAAAAATCCGGTCAGCGGCTTGGTTGAACAAGGCTTCAGGGGTTCCCCAAGAACGTTCAGGCTTGGATACATGGTTTGTTTGGAGTCTGACATTGCGGTCTTTCTGGGTTTGGTCAGCGGTGATCACTACGGTAAAGCGCAACTTACATCAAAGCATTCATCGCTGTCGCTGCAATTTCAAACGAATGCTTGCGTGCCTGATGATCGTGTATTTGCCCGGCAAGAATGACCTCATCGGGATTGTAGCGCTCCAAAAGCGCCGCCAATTGCCGTTTCACACTCTCGGGCGATCCCGTAGCCGAACACGACAGCGCCTCGTCAATATTTTCGCGCATGGCAGGCGAAATTGATGCTGGCAAAGTTTCAACCGGGCGCGGCAACAGACCGGGCTGGCCACTGCGCAGATTGGCAAATGCCTGCTGCACCGAGGTTTTCAGAAACTGTGCCTGTGTGTCGCTTTCGGCTGCGAACACGTTGATCGCCAGCATGAACTTGGGCGACTGCAGCGAGGCCGATGGCTGAAACGATCGGCGATAAATCTCCAGCGCCTGTTCCAAAGCCGCCGGGGCAAAATGCGAGGCAAAGGCGTAGGGCAAACCGAAATGCGCCGCCAATTGTGCGCCGTAAAGGCTTGAGCCTAATATCCAGACCGGCACGTTTGTACCAGCTCCGGGCACTGCCCTAACGCGTGCATCGGCCTGATCGTCGCCAAAATAGCTTATCAACTCAATCACATCCTGAACGAACCCATCGGCATCTTGCAGCGTTCGCCGCAAAGCCCTTGCCGTGGCCATATCCGTTCCGGGTGCCCGGCCAATCCCCAGATCAATGCGGTCAGGGAACAGCGTCGCAAGCGTGCCAAATTGTTCGGCCACGACCAAGGGCGCGTGATTGGGCAGCATGACGCCGCCGGACCCGACCCTGATGGTTTTTGTGGCCGCTGCAACACGGCCGATCAGAACAGAGGTCGCGGCACTGGCGATACCGGGCATATTGTGATGTTCCGCCAGCCAATAGCGGTGATAGCCGAGGCTTTCCGCGTGTTGCGCAAGATCAATCGTATTGCCCAGTGCGTCGGCTATGGTGAACCCTTCGGGAACGGGCGCGAGGTCCAACAAAGAATAGGGAATCATCATGACACCTGAATGAGTTTACTCAGGCAGATTAGGCCGATTGACGGCGGCTGGTAAACCACTACCAACCTGGCAGCTGGTCTGTGGCCGGCATTTCGCAATAAAATCGGTTGCAGTACAAGCGTGGGACGTCAATGATGACGACCTGTGCAAATACAGATCCAAAATTTACTATTGGACTGATTTTCGACCCTTTGCGACGAACGGATCCGGGAATGACAATGATAACGACCCGGATTGCTTCCAAAATAGATGCCCCCCAGATCAGCCGGATGCTCAAGGGGTTGGCAGGTCATCTGGGGTTTGGCGATGCCTTCGTTTCTGACCCGCAAACCATTCTTCAGCATGGTTTTGGGGATCGGGTTTTGTTTCATTGCGTTATTGCAGAACACCAGTCAGACGCGATTGGACTGGCGTTGTTTTTTCCGTATTTTTCAACCTATCGCGGCCAACCCGGCGCCTATGTGCAGGACCTTTGGGTTGATCCCAAAATCCGGGGTCAAAGCGTCGGCCAGCAGTTGCTTGCCCATGTCGCCGATTTTTCGGCGCGATCATGGCAAAGCAACTACATCGCGCTGGCAGTTCATGTAGACAATCACGAT